>NZ_CALJEM010000037.1 GCF_938074695.1 uncultured Thermosynechococcus sp. | reverse complement strand
TGGCTTTACAACGGTGGACCTTACCAGTTGGTAGTGTTCCACTTCCTGATTGGAGTATTCTGCTACATGGGACGGGACTGGGAACTGAGCTACCGTCTGGGGATGCGTCCTTGGATTCCTGTGGCCTTCTCTGCCCCTGTGGCAGCAGCAACAGCAGTGTTGTTGATCTATCCCATTGGCCAAGGTAGCTTCTCTGATGGCTTGATGCTGGGCATTTCCGGCACCTTCAACTTCATGATTGTGTTCCAAGCGGAGCACAACATCCTCATGCACCCCTTCCACATGCTCGGTGTGATTGGTGTCTTTGGTGGTGCCCTGTTTGCTGCTATGCACGGCTCTCTGGTGACCTCCAGCTTGATCCGTGAAACCACCGAAACCGAATCTACCAACTATGGCTACAAGTTCGGTCAAGAGGAAGAGACCTACAACATTGTGGCGGCTCACGGTTACTTTGGTCGCTTGATCTTCCAATACGCCAGCTTCAACAACAGCCGCTCGCTGCACTTCTTCCTCGCCGCTTGGCCCGTGGTGGGCGTCTGGTTTGCTGCCCTTGGCATTAGCACCATGGCCTTTAACCTGAATGGCTTCAACTTCAACCATTCGGTCATTGACGCCAAAGGCAACGTGATCAACACTTGGGCTGACATCATCAACCGTGCCAACTTGGGGATGGAAGTGATGCACGAGCGGAATGCCCACAACTTCCCCCTCGACTTGGCCGGTGGCGAGTCGGCGCCGGTAGCCATGATTGCTCCGAGCATCAACGGCTAAGCAACGCTCATTTGCTGAACTTTTACGCAGCCGCTCCTGCCCTCAGGGGCGGTTTTTGTTGCATTACTGGGAGGGCAATTGATACTGATCCACAATTTTTTTGGCAAAGGGGGGCACGTGCGTCGCTAGTTTTTGGGGGTAGTGGCGCCGCACATAGAGATAGTTGCGGGTAAAGTGGGAGTCAATGGAAAAGCGAGCATATTCAAGCCCTTTGGGGCCAATGCGCTCAATCACTAGGCCCACGAGTTTGGCCGCCCACATGGGGAGCGTAACACCTTTATCGTAGGCAGGAATACTTTGTTGCACGGCAGCGTGGCGATCGCCCCCACTGGTCACGGGCTGGATTTCCAATTGATCCCAAACCAAATCCAGCATTTCTTGGCCTAGGTCATTGCGCACCACCAGCCACTGCCAACCAAAGGGAGCACCCATGTAGCCTACCACCAAATCGGCAAGGCCATTCACGTAGTCAAAGCAACTCATGCAGGAGGGGGCAAAAATGTCCTTCAGTTGATTGGTTTTCAAGCCAAAAAAGGGCACCGTTTCGGTGGAGCCGTCGCTGTGCTTGAAATGCACCCGAAAGTCCTGCATGAACTCGTAGTGAATGACGGTTTCAGGGGAGCGGCTCGTGGTTTCAAGAAATTTTTGCAGACCGGCACGGGTGACATTGTCCACACAGGGCGTGCCTAGGACGTAGAGCTTCTCAAGACCCAGTTTGTCTTGGATGGCTCGCAGGGCTTGAATTTGACAGCCCACGCCAATCACTAAAAGCCGTTTGAGGCCGCATTGCTCCACCTGCTCCAGCACAGAAAGATTGGGCGAGAGGGTGGGTTTATTCACACGCGCAGCGAGAATCTCCTCACGACTGCGGGCAATCACGGGCTTGGGGGTAAAGCGATCGCGCTCACTATTTTGAACACAGACAACGCCCTCCACTCGTCCCGATTCCAACAGGGCAATGGCAATACTGCTGACAATCCCCGTCCACTGCGCCCCCGCAATGGGTTCGGTTTTACGAGCAGCCAGCATCTGTTGATGCACGCCAAAGTAGCACTCGTCCCAATTCTCAAGATCGCGGGCCCGGCCATGACTTTGCTGCTCGAGGCGCTCAAACTGCTGATTGAGGAAGGCACAGGCGTCCTTGACGTAGTGGATATAGTAGGTGTCGCAGAGGCCACACTCACTGCACAGCGCCTTGGCGGGGCGGAGGCTACCGGGCTTGAGGGCACGGGCTTTGTGATGGGCAGCAGTCATGGGCGCTTACTTCAGCAGTGAACGGGCGCGATCGCAAATCGCTTCGGGAGTGAGGCTATTGTAGGCCATGAGTTCAGCGGGACTAGCTGTGGTTTCTCCCCGTTGCCACGCCAAGACATCGCGGGGGCAGGTGGCGCGCAGCAGGATCGGCTCGAAGAGTGCAGCCGCTCCCCCTGTAACTCCCAAGAGGGCATCGCCGCCAAAGAGCCGCTGGAACGTGGCCTCATCGGCAAAGCCACCGTCGGGTTCAGCACAGGTTTGCCAAGCAACATCTGTGGGGCGGTACAGCCGCCGCGGGTTGATCACCGAGACAATGCGTACCCGATAGCCCAGTTCCTCCAACTGGGGCAGAGCACTATAGACGGGTTGCAAAATCATGTCCCCAACTACTGCCAGTACCACTGTGGCTTTACCAGTAGCAGACTCGTAGAGGGTCACCGCCCCCTCCTCAAGGGCTTGTTCTGTTTGGGCAAAGGTGGTGCGCACGGGCAGCGGTGTTTTACTGGCAAAGATGGCAATTCCCTTGTTTTGAGCCGTCAGTGCCCAACGGTAGCAGACTTGAATGCTGTTGGCATCGGGGGGAAAGAGAGCAAAAACATTGCCATTGCGCAATAGGGCAGCGTAGTAGGCTTCAATTTCTGGGCGTTGATGCGTCCAACCATTGCGTCCCTGCTCTAGGGCACCAGCAGTAAAGAGGGTAACTGTGCTGGGGGTTGGTCGCCGCAGTTCGGCCATGGCTTGGGTGACCGTTTGCCAAATGGGAAGACCATTGATGGCAAAGGATTCGTAGGAGCACCAAAGACTGCGGCTGCCCATCAAGCATAGCCCAGCCGCTAGACCCGCACAGGCATCCTCGCTGAGGGGTTCATAAACTTGACCATTGGGCAGTTGGTTGTAAAGGGGATCCGGCGTCGGGTGAATGATCTTTAGGGCTTGGTTAATGTTGCCAATTCCAGAGGCTTCGTTGCCATCGGCATTCGTGATGAGATAGCGGCGATCGCGCTGCCCCACCACTGCAACCAGCCGCCCCATCGCCGTTGTCGCAACCTTGTTTTCCCCCAACCCATAGGCTTCCAGGGGAATTTCCCCCAAGGGGGGCAAGTCTAAAATTTTCTCAGTGACCACCACATCTGCCGCCGGCCCGCCAGCCGCAGCAACACAGTTTTGGCGTACCAATTCCCAGGCGGCAGGGGCAAGAGCGCGGGCTTTGAGGGCATTGACAATCTCCGGGTTATCGAGGGTGTGCTGCGCATAGAGGTTGTGGGATTTTGCCCCCTTGGCGTGAACACCGGCACCCTTGAGCTGCTTTAGGATAAAGACTGTGAGCTTGCCAGCAAGGGCCGATCGCGCTGCTTCTTGAACCCCTTTGAGCACCGCCTGCATAAAGGCCAAGCGCTGACCAAAGGAAAACTGGGTGCTGTCCACGTAGTCCCCTTCTTGGCCACTATCGTCAAAGTCCTTGGCATCCACCAGCACCACCTCTTGGAAGCCATTGCCGTGCCAATAGGCCATCATGGCCTCATTGCTTTTGGTGGAAATCATGCTGTGGTGCTCTTGACTAAAGCCATTCCACACCAGAACGGGCAGGAAGTTGGTGACCTCGGGAAAAGCGGTGTGGAAGTGCAGCATACTGCTCATGACGTAGGGTTCGCCCAGACCGCCATCCCCCAACGTGAAGGGGAAGAGGAGCTGACGGTGCAGCCAAGCTGCGGCCATGGCAAAATGTTGCCCCTGTCCAAGGGGGCCAGCGGGGGCAAGCACGCCGGGGATGTAGCCAGAGAGGTGACCCAGTAGGCCATGTTTTTCACGGAAGCGATCGCGCAGGTCTTGAACTGTATAAATACCCATTTTCTCTAGGGAACGATCCAAGAAGAGGGCGGCGTAGAAACCGGGGGCATGGTGCCCCACCTCCGTGATGATATTCTTGTGCCCGAGCATCACCAGCGCTGCATAGGCTTCCGCTTGGCTGGCAAAGCCGCCGGGGTGACCTGAGGCCTTACTGCCGGTCATCTGTAAAACTAGATAGCGGAGGGCATCGGCGTAAAGGAGGGTTTGATAGGCGGCTTCGGGGGCATCTAAGTCTGTGAGGGCGCTCTGTTGGGCATTTAGGAGGGGGGGTTGACCATAGCGCTCCCAGTCCGGCCAATCGTTGCCAAAATACTGGATTCCTTCACAGAAACTGGGCACCGAAGTTACCGCTGTCATAGACCCTGACCCAACTGTTGATTGCACGCTTAGTCTCCTATCTTACAGGGGCGGGGGAGCGCTCTTACGGCTGCTAGGGTGGCAAATCTCCCTGAAATGCAGACAGGACAGCAACTTTGGCCATAGATTGATTTTTCTTGGGGAACAGGATTAACCATGGTGTTGGTGATTGCGGGCGATCGCAGTGGTGTGGGGAAAACCACGGTTGCCCTCACCTTGAATGCAGCATTAACCGCCCGCGGGCAGCGGGTACAAACGTTTAAGGTGGGTCCAGACTACATTGATCCGCTCTTTCATACCGCCCTCAGTGGTCGCCCCTGCCGCAATCTCGATGCCCTGCTAACAAGTGCTGACTATATCCGCACCTGTGTCGGCTACTACAGTCAGGGAATGGATGCGGTGCTGATTGAGGGGGTGATGGGGCTATTCGATGGACGGGGGGGCAGTTCTGAGGGGAGTACAGCCCATATTGCCCGACTCTTGAACGCCCCCATTCTGCTGGTCTTGGATGTGCAAAAACAGGCAGCGTCGGTGGCGGCTTTGGTCTATGGTTTTTGTCACTATGATCCCTCACTCCAGATTGTGGGCGTTGTCTTGAATCAAGTGGCCAGCGATCGCCATCGGCAAATCCTAGAGGCCGCCCTTGCCCCCTTGGGCGTGCCCATTCTCGGCGTTATCTATCGCGATCAGACCCTCGCACTTCCCAGTCGCCACCTCGGCTTGGTTCCACCTCACGAATCCCAAGAATTGCCGCGCCTAGGCGATCGCCTTGCCCATTTGGGACAAACCTGTTTTGACTGGGAGCGACTTACACCCCTCCTTGCCCCTGGGGTGACCTCCTCAATCCCTCCTTTTGCGGTTTCTCCTCTCCCGCCCGTCACCATTGGTATTGCCCAAGATGCCGCCTTCCACTTCTACTATGCTGACATGCTTGATCTGCTCCAAGCTCTGGGAGCAACGCTAGTGCCGGTCTCCCCCCTCCACGATCCCCACTTGCCCACAGGTCTGGACGGTCTGATCTTGGGGGGTGGCTTTCCGGAGGTGTTTGCCCCCGAACTGGCGGCAAATCACGGGTTTCTTGAATCCCTGCGGCAGGCCCTTCAAGGGGGCTTAGCCGTCTATGCCGAGTGTGGTGGCCTTATGTACCTTAGCCAAGGACTCCAAACCCCAGAGGGAGATGACTATTTCTTTGTGGGACATCTGCCCACGGTGGCTTACATGGGTCAAAAACTCACCTTGGGCTATCGCCAAGCCACGGCTTTGCAAACAACCGTATGTATGCAGGCGGGAGAAACGGTTCAAGGCCATGAATTTCACTATTCTTACTTGAGTGCGCCGCCAGCAATGCCCCTGTGGCAATTGAACGGTGAACCGGAGGGCTGGGGTAATCTTCGCCTCCATGCCAGTTATCTCCATCTCCATTGGGGCGGCCATCCGCAGTGGGCGATTCGCTTTCTCCAGCAGGCAGCAAAGGTTGGATAATGCCACCTACGGCGGCGTAGTTTTTCAAGGTGTCGTTGGGGAGGGACAATGCCGCAGCCATACCGTTACGGCCTATACCTTTGCCTGGGACTGCTAGTGACCCTCAGTGTAACTTTGGTTGCCTGGGCAACGGCTCCCTCCCAGAACTGGGAATATTGGCAGCGGGTGATTCAAGAACACCGGCAACACCAACAGGCAGTGGGTGAGCAGCGTCAGCAATTGGAACGCCTTGAGGCAGCGGCCAGCGATCGCCTTGAGAGCTTAGAAGCCAATGTGGACAAGACAACCCAGCAGTTAATGGCCGCCGGCGATCGCCTGCAGGCAGCAGCTACCCTGCTCAGGGAGCTTCAGGCTCGGCAGCAGACTCTTCGCCGCCGCTACGAAGCCAGTGTGGCCGTGATTCGCGATCGCCTGCGGTGGCTACAGCGCTACCGCGCAATTCCCCAATGGGCCTTGATCTTTGAGGCGGCAACCCTCAACGATTGGCTGACGCAACAGGGTCGCCTGCGCCAAGTGTATGCGCGCGATCGCCGGCATTTAGCTGCCCTAGTGCGCGATCGCCAGCAGCTTCAGCAGCAGGAGCGGCAGATTCAGAGGCAGCAGCACTTTATTCAAGCCCTGCGGCAACAACTGCAACAGCAACGGGCCATTTATGAGCGCGAAGCGGCTAACCAGCGGCAACTCATTGCTCGCCTCAGGAGCGATCGCCAAGCCCTTGCCGCCATAGAAGCCCAACTGACCCGTGATAGTGCCGCCATTCAGCAACTAATTCACCAGCGCCTCGGTTACGTCCCTAGGGGACTCCCACCTCTGCACCGCAGTGGCCGGCTTGCCTATCCTGTACAAGCACCAATAACCAGTCCCTTTGGCTGGCGGATTCACCCCATTCTGGGCACAGAGCGTTTCCACACTGGTGTGGACTTTGGCGCTGACTTTGGCACCCCCATTTATGCAGCCGCCGCGGGGCGGGTGATCTTTGCCGACTGGTCAGGGGGCTACGGCCAAACCGTCATTCTCGATCATGGCGGCGGCATGACGACCCTCTATGCCCATGCCCAGCGATTGCTTGTGCGAGAAGGCCAATTTGTGCAACAGGGGCAGCCCATTGCCGAGGTTGGCTCTACGGGTCTCTCAACAGGCCCCCACCTCCACTTTGAGGTGCGCTTGAACGGTGAACCCACTGATCCTTTGGCCTATCTCTAAGGGGTGGGTTGCCAAAAGACACCAATGGCATTGTTAACCCTAGTCGTTGTTACAGAATGGCGATCCACCAAGACCCCGCCCAGGTAGAGAGCCGTCGAACTACCGCCATCTAGATTCACCGCATTGATCAAGCCCAACTGGCGGACAATTTGTGCCCATTCGGCAAGGGTAGGTCCCATGCCGCCCACCCGATTGTGGGTCGTGACCCAGACAATGCTGCCATCGGGGCGATTGCCCATGGCACTGCGGGGCGCTGCCTGCGCATCCAACCCCCTACCAAATTGCTCCAGTGCTGCATTCAAGACCACGCGCCCCTGATCCACAAGCAGAGGCCCCGCACCGACAATGTTGGGGATGGTGTTAAAAACAGCGGGCACAGCAGTCGTTTCCAGTTCCACCTTAGCCCCCCCAGGAAAGCTGGCCAAGGCAGCAGAAAAGTTACGGACAACTAAAAGAAAGCCGTCGGGAGGAATAGGAACCGCTTGATTAACCTTGATGGCTTCCTGCCCCACCACTTGCTGATTGCGCACGCTAATGACCACTTCGCTAGCCGTTTTCCCTTGGTAACTTGCGCCCCAGCGGGGGGTATAGAGGGCAAGACCACCTTGGACATAGCCAGAATTGAACGTGACAATGGGGAATGTGCCCGCAGGTGTTCTTAGCCGCTGCTGCAAACTCAGACGGCCTACAGTAATTCGGCCGCGATCGTCCCAGCCAATGGCACCGCGATTGAGAATGGGGCCGGCAAGCCAGTTGCCCTCACTGCGAATTGCCCCCAGAGGCGCTTGGCGATCGCGATTAAAGAAGCCGGCATTGATTGCCGCAGCCGCTCCCCATGTTTGAGCTAGCTCAGGGAGAGTGGCCAGTCCTACTACGGTGGTTGGCTGAGGGGTCAAGGGGCGCAGACGCAACCCTGGCTGCTGGGGGTCAATGATCAGCAGATCCACAGGGAACTGGTGATTGCCGAGGGTAACGGTTTGTTGTTGCCAGCGCAGGCCCGGTGCCCATTGAATTGTACGGGGTGGAGGCGCATCACTGCGAAAATCAATCACCAGACGGGTGGGGTTTAGGAGCATTGAGGCCACCGGGCGAGCTGTGCCGGGAATTTGGGTTTCTAGGACGGTGCGGTTGGGGGTAGCGGTAACCTTGACATTGGGAATTGTCGCCAACTGGCCGCTGGCTTCAATGGTCAGGCTAAAATCCCGCGGGGTCAGACCACTGCGGCTAAATGTTAGCCGATTCACCTGCCAAGGGGTAGGGCGGTCTAATTCAAAGACCCAGCGATCGCCCCAAGGTTGTCGTCCCTGTCGCCAATGGAGAATGCGCGCTGGGGGAGTATTGATTTGGAGCGTATTGCCCTGGGGTTGCACCTGCCACTGGTATTGCTCAATCCACGGTGTAATGTCCAAGTAGCGATACATCCCATTGGCACTAAAGCGAACCGCCAAGGGACTCAATTGCGGTTGAAACCAAGCCACCGGCTGCTGAAAGGGATCTGTGGTATCCCCAAGGAGCACCCCCAAGCGGTGGGCAAGTCCCCCATCGCTAATGCCCGTGCGCAGTTGATTTTGGGAATCGCGCCACTGCTGCCACGCCACGGGGTAGTCGCGGCCATTTAAGTTCAGGCGATCGCCCTCTAGCACCTGCCCCAAAGCAATACTTGTGCTGGCGATCGCAACAACAATCCCGCCTCCCCAGGCCCGATAAACCAATCCTGCAGACACGCTCAATCCTCTACACCCATACTGAGACTGGTCAGTATAGATGCCTTTCTCCCCCTCAAGGTTGCCCCAGTAACCCGCCTCCGCTAGGTCTGATCGGAAGGGGAGGAAACTTCCTCTGGCGGCGGTGCCACTTGGGGCTGGAACTGGAAGAGGGAGTACACCACATTGCGGCGGATGGCCACCATCATGTCCAAGAACAGTTCATAGCCCTCCCGCTTGTACTCAATGAGGGGGTCTTCTTGGCCATAACCACGCAAGCCCACCGACTCCCGCAGGGCATCCATCTGTTGTAGGTGCTCCCGCCACAGCAGGTCAATTTGCTGCAGGATAAAGAACCGTTCCGCCTGCCGCATCAGGCCGGGTTGGATGCGCTCAATTTCCGCTTCTTTTTGCTCGTAGGCCGTGCGCACTTGCTCATGCAAAAAGGCCTGCATTTCCGGCACGCTCAGATGGGCCAGATGCTCAGGGCGCAGATCCGCAAGCAAATAGACAAATTCCTGTACCTTGGCCACCAGACCCTCCAAATCCCATTCCTCTGGGGGCAAGTCGGGATTGACGTAGGCGGCGATAATGTCGTCCATGGTTTTCTCGGCATACTCCAGCACCCGATCCTTAAGGTCTTCCCCTTCCAGCACCCGCCGCCGCTCCGCATAGATGGCTCGCCGCTGGTTATTCATCACTTCGTCGTACTCAAAGACCTGCTTGCGGATGTCGTAGTAGTAGGTTTCCACCTTACGCTGGGCATTTTCTAAGCTGCGGGTGAGGAGTTTGGATTCAATGGGCATGTCCTCATCAACGCGCAGAGCATTCATGATGCTAGCAATGCGATCGCCCCCGAAGATGCGCAATAGGTTATCCTCCAAACTCAGGAAAAAGCGCGTTGAACCGGGGTCGCCTTGGCGTCCTGCGCGGCCTCGCAACTGGTTATCAATCCGCCGCGATTCATGGCGTTCGGTACCGATCACGTGTAAACCACCGAGGGCTACCACTTCTTCGTGTTCTTTTTTGGTGACCACCTCATACTCTTCACGGATACGGTTAAAGGCATTCCGCAGAGCTTGAATCACGGGGTCTTGGGTGGGCGCTTTCTCCGAGGCGATCGCCAGCATATCCTCCGCCTGCAACTCAGGCAGACTGCGCTCGCCATAGGTCTTGACTGCTAACTCCACCGCCTGGCGCAGCAACTTTTCCGCCTCCTGACTAATTTCACAGGGAAAGAGTCCCGGCGAAGCCTTCCAGTTTTTCTGCGCCGCCTGACTAAAGCCTTGGCCACCGCCGCGATCCATTTTCAGCCCCAAGAGCATCATTGGGTCATCACTGGGGGGCATGACAATGCGAGGCATAAAGTATTCCCGCACCTTGAGGCGTGCCATGTAGTCGGCGTTGCCACCCAAAATAATGTCGGTACCGCGGCCTGCCATGTTCGTTGAGATGGTTACCGCCCCCTTGCGCCCTGCTTGGGCAATGATTTCCGCTTCCCGTTCCACATTTTCCGGCTTGGCATTGAGCAGGTTGTGGGGAATTCCCTGCTCCCGCAGCAGTTGTGACAATAGCTCGGACTTCTCCACACTGGTAGTCCCCACCAACACTGGCCGCCCTGTGGCGTGCACCTCGGCGCATTCAGCAGCTACCGCCAACCATTTACCCCGCTCTGTTTTATAAACCACATCGGGAAAATCTCGCCGTTGACTGGGGCGATTCGTGGGCACCACCGTCACTTCTAGCTTGTAGATTTTCTCGAATTCTGCCTCTTCGGTCTTGGCCGTCCCTGTCATCCCCGCCAACTTCGGATAGAGCAAAAAGAGATTTTGGTAGGTAATCGTGGCGAGGGTTTGGGACTCATTTTGAATTTCGAGGCCTTCTTTGGCTTCGATTGCCTGATGCAGGCCATCACTCCAGCGGCGACCCACCATGACCCGTCCCGTGAATTCATCCACAATCACCACTTCGCCATTGCGGACAATGTAGTTCACATCCCGCTGAAAGAGTTCTTTTGCCTTAATGGCATTGAAAATGTAGTGCGCCCAAGGGTCTTGGGGGTCATAGAGATCGCTGACACCTAGCAACTTCTCTGCCTCGATAAACCCCTCATCGGTCATCAGCACATTGCGGGCTTTTTCATCCACCTCGTAGTGCTCGTCTTTTTTTAGGAGACGGGCGACCTCCGCCGCCTTGAGATACTTCTCGGTGGGACGCTCCACTTGACCCGAAATAATCAGGGGCGTGCGGGCTTCATCAATCAGGACTGAATCCACCTCGTCAATAATGCAGTAGTTAAAGGGTCGCTGTACCACCTCAGCCATGGAGGTGGCCATATTGTCCCGCAGGTAGTCAAAGCCGATTTCGCTGTTGGTGGCATAGGTAATATCGCAGGCATAGCTTTTCTGCCGCTCTTGGGGTGCCATTTGCTGCTGAATCAGCCCGACTGTTAGACCCAAAAAGCGATGCACCTGCCCCATCCATTCCGCATCCCGCCGTGCCAGATAGTCGTTGACGGTAACAATGTGTACCCCTTTGCCCGTCAAGGCGTTGAGATAAGCCGGGAGCGTGGCCACCAGGGTTTTTCCTTCCCCCGTTTTCATTTCGGCAATCTGACCCTCGTGGAGAATCATGCCACCGATGAGCTGGACATCAAAGTGGCGCATCCCCAAGACCCGGCGTGAGGCTTCGCGCACCACGGCAAAGGCCTCTGGCAGCAGGTCATCGAGGGTCTCACCATTGTCGAGTCGCTGCCGAAACTCGGCCGTCTTTGCCTGTAGCTCACTATCGCTTAGCTGCTGAATTTGCTCCTCCAGCAGGTTGATCTCCACCACAAGGGGTTGATACTTTTTAATCTTGCGCTGATTGGGATCGCCAAATAGGGCTTTCAGCATGCGACGGGTACCACGGATACAGAGCTATACATTTTAATCGTATAGCAACTGCCAGTTCCTCGCTGCCTAGACCTACAGCCCTTTGCACAGAGATAGGACACGCTCGAAACCGTGAACGTTACTATGGCGGAGGATTGCATCCCTTTACCTATCCCATGGTTTTTAGAAAAGAGCTGTATTGGCCGATGTCCTCTTGGCAAACATCGCTGAGGTAGGTGAGGGCACGAAACCGCAGCATCATGACCTCTTCGTAAAAGGGATTGAGTTTACAGAGGGGGGGAATGGTGAGAACCGGACGACCAAATAGGAAGAAGGTGCGGGCAAAGGGGCATTGGGCGGGAATCAATCGGCAGATGCGGTGGGCGATCGCTGGCGTTGTAATCGGATAAGTCAGTAGCCACTGACGGATTTTGGTCGTTAAAGAACTGAGCAGGCGTTGGCCAAGGAGTTGATTCATGGAGCTGTCCTCACTATTAGGCATGCCCTCACGGTAAAGGATAACCTAAGCAAATAGCAATCCATTTTTGATATAAAAAATGTTTATCAATAATAAGCATTGCTAAACTTGCAACTTGTTCAAGGGAGAGATCTCCATTCCCTAGCTCCGCGGAGTGCTAGACTGTTGAGCAACTCAAACTCCGATGAAGTTTTATCTAGAAACTTTTCAATTGCTTGCATAAACTTATTTACTACTTTTGCCCACTCATCTTGGCCTTGCTTGAATTCATGAAGGAAGATTCTCAATGAGTCCACTGGTTGCTAACTACTACCTGACCTACCGCTGTAACGCCCGTTGCCACTTTTGCGACATTTGGGCATTGGAGCCGGGCAAAGAAGCTGATTTTAGCGCCATCCAAACCAATCTCCGCGATTTGAAACGTTTGGGGGTGAAATATGTGGACTTTACAGGGGGCGAACCACTGCTGCGTGCCGATGCTCCGGCCATCTACCGTGAAGCCAAGCGCCTCGGTTTCATGACCAGCATGACGACAAACACGATTCTCTATCCTCGTCGTGCTAGAGAAATTCAGGGCTTGGTGGATTTCTTGAATTTCTCCCTCGATGGGCCTGATGCCGCCACCCATGATCAGTCGCGGGGCGTGAAAATTTTTGACACGCTGGTGGAGTCCGTCAAAATTGCCCTTGAGCTGGGTGAGTATCCGGTGCTGAACCATACCGTCACCGCCCAAAATTACGAACGAATTGGTGAGGTGGCGGAGTTTGCCCAAAGTCTAGGGGTACGGGTTTGGTTGAACCCCGCTTTCACTGCCCATGAAAACTACAACAACAAGAAGAACCCCACCCCTGAAATTGCCGACAGCATTGAACAAAACGCGAAGAAGTATAACAATGTTGGTTACAATAAAGCAGCATTAGCCCTCATCCGCGCGGGGGGAAACAATCCCCGAAATCCCCGTTGCAAGGCGGTGGATGCCGTCATTGCCATCTCCCCCAATGATGAGTTGCTGCTACCGTGCTACCACTTTGCGCAGAAGAGAGTCCCCATCAATGGCCGCCTGTACGAACTGTACAAGTCCTCTGAGGTGGTGGAGGAGTATCGCCGCTCCCAAGGCCGACTCTCCGTCTGCGAAGGCTGCACAGTGTGGTGTTATCTCATTCCCAGCTTCTTTATGGGAGTGGATAAGTACTGGTTTCTCAATCAGGTGACCTATGCCGGAGAATTCCTGGCCCGAAAACAGTTTCTACAACGAAGCCGATCCCCTCGACGAACTGCTGTCGGAGTGGGTTGACGCCCCAGAAAGTCCTCCATTACAACCGCGTTCTGAGGGTCGCCGCCGCAAGGCTTTCCTAGCGCTATCTCTGATTTGGGGCAGTACAATCGCCCTTCACCTAATTGTGGGCGGCATTTGGCTCATTTATGTTTTAACGCTGTTGATGAGTGTGCAAACGCTGCGCTACTGGCGGGTTAGGCCACAAACTCTCCCCGCCGCAGAGACGGTGGAAAAGCTGCAGCCCATGGTGTCGTTGGTGGTGGCGGCAAAAGATGAAGAAGCGGTCATTGGTCGCCTTGTCAAGAATCTCTGCTGCTTGGATTATCCCTGCTATGAAGTGTGGATCATTGACGATAACAGTAGCGATCGCACTCCCAACATCTTGAAAGAACTTCAACAACAGTATCCCCAACTAAAGGTGCTGCGACGGCTGCCCGGGGCGGGGGGCGGCAAATCCGGTGCCCTCAATCAAGTCCTACCCCTGACACGGGGGGAGATCATCGGCGTCTTTGATGCCGATGCCACAGTACCCCAAGATTTATTGCAACAGGTGGTCAACCGCTTTCAAGTGGCCAGTGTCGGCGCTGTCCAAGTGCGTAAAGCCATCAGTAATGCCGACGTCAACGTGCTGACCCAAGGCCAAGCCGCAGAAATGATCCTCGATGCCTACTATCAACAGCAGCGGATTGCCTGTGGCGGCATGGGGGAACTGCGGGGCAATGGCCAATTTGTGCGGCGGCAAGCCCTAGAGCGCTGTGGCGGCTGGAATGAAGAAACCATCACCGATGATCTAGACCTTAGCCTAAAGCTGCATCTCCACGGTTGGGAGATTGATCTGCTCATGCATCCAGCGGTGCAGGAGGAGGGGGTAACCACATTGATGGCTCTGTGGCACCAACGCAATCGCTGGAGCGAGGGAGGCTACCAAAGTTATCTCGACTACTGGCAGCCCCTACTGCGCAATCGCTTAGGCTGGCAAAAAAGCTGGGATGTTTTCTGCTGGTTTTTGATTAAGTATGCTATTCCCACGGCAACCATTCCCGATTTGCTGATGGCTGTGCTGCGCCACCGCAGCCCCTTGCTTCTTCCCCTTACAACGCTGAGCTTTACAATTTCACTGGTGGGCATGTGGCGAGGCATTCCCCAGACGCAATCAGTGAGCATCTGGCAACTCTTTTGGCAAAGTTTACGGGGGACGCTCTATATGCTCCATTGGCTACCGGTGGTGAGTACGACCACGCTGCGCATGGCGTTACGGGCTAAGCGGCTCAAGTGGGTCAAAACCCTGCACTATGGCACCTAGATGCTGTTCTTGGGAGCCTCAAGTTGCGGTAGGCTAGGGGCGAGATCATTCCCAAAGGTTATCTATGGCACGCAGCAATTCTAATGTTTTTGCCCTGTTCGTTTCCTTAGTTTTTACATTGGGGCTGCTGGGGGTAGGTGGGGTGTTAGTGATGCGGTTACTGGGTCGTCAGAACCTCTTGCCCCAGTTTCTAAATAATATTGGCTCGCAGCCTTCGCCGCCAACATCCACTGCTAGTCCTGAGGTTGCTGCTGAGCCAGCAGCCAAAACATTTAACGAGGTCAAGGGAGTTCCCAACGGCATATTTGCCTATGGTGGTAGCACCACGTGGGCACCAATTCGAGGGGTGGTCGATCCCGTTTTCCTACGGGTTTGGCCGAATTTTCAGTTGCGCTATACGAACCCGCCAAGCGGCACCCCCGGTTCGGGAAGTGGTATCCGCATGTTGCTGAACGGTCAGTTGGCATTTGCCCAATCCTCGCGGCCTCTAAATTCCCAAGAGCGACAGGAAGCAGCGGCTAAAGGACTAAAGTTGGTGGAAATTCCGGTAGCCATTGACGGACTGGCGATCGCGGTTCACCCCCGCCTCAACATCCCCGGATTGACGGTGCAGCAGGTGGTGGACATCTTTACCGGCAAGCTGACCAATTGGAGCCAACTGGGAGGTCCGAATCTGGCGATTGCGGCATTTTCCCGTCGCCCTGAGGACGGCGGCACCGTGGAGTATTTTATCCAGGAAGTCCTAGGCGGCCAGCCCTTAGGTGCCAATGTCACTCTTGTGCGCGATACCACCGATGGCCTACGGCGTGTGTCCACTACCTTGGGAGGAATCTACTATGGATCGGCGCCGGAAATTGTTGGTCAGTGTACAATTCGCCCTTTACCTTTGGGGCGGCAGCCCAATCAGTACATCCCCCCTTATCGCGAACCCTATGTTGATCCCAGCCAATGCCCAGGGCAGCGCAATGTTCTCAACCACAGAGCATTTCAAGATGGGACGTACCCCATTACCCGCCGTCTCTTTGTGATTGCCAAGGACGATAACACGCTGGATGCCCAAGCCGGCCGAGCCTATGCCAATTTATTGCTGAGCGATCAAGGCCAATTACTGATTGAACAGGCGGGCTACGTTCGCCTCCGTTTGGGGGGGTAATGTTTGACAAGCCCCTCAATCGAACCTATGAACGGATCATGGTGGCGATCGCCAGCCTCAATTTCCTCTTGGTGCTTTTTGACCTTACCTATGTTCCCCTGCGGGATTTTTGGCTGTTGGGTAAGGTGCGTATTCCCCTAATTCAGCGGATCATCTATTTGCCTCAACCCTTACCCATTACTTCCCTCTACGATCCCATCAAGGGTATTGAACCCCACCGCACCACCCAAGCCTACATTGCAACCGTCGCCAAGCTACGGCAAACGATCGCTGAGCAAGGTGTGGACGCCCCAGCCACTCAAGAGCTGTTGGCTCAGTTGCGCCAGCAAAGCACAACGATGGTGGACACTGACCCCTTTGCCTTGGCCAATAAGACGGGCACCCTCGAACAAATTAAGAACCTAATGCGGCAGAAGGTTTTTGGCCGTCGCGATGCCTCCGCAAAACAGTCCTTTGCGCGCTTTTGGAGTGCGGAGTATATCAATGCAAAGGACTGGCAGGCGAACCTCACATGGTTTGAGGGACAAGTTCTCCCCCTGCTGGCGACCAACTACTGGCGTGCCTATGGGGAGGATGGTGACTTTATCAACCGCTTTGGTACCCTCGATGTTCCCTTTAATCTCCTCTTTTTTGTGGAGTTCTTGGGGCGGACGTTCTGGCTGAGTCGGCAATATCGCGGTGTGCGTTGGCGAGATGCCATGGTCTGGCGTTGGTACGATGTCTTACTCTTTTTCCCGTTTTGGTGGTTGGCACCGACCTGGGCATGGCTGCGGCTGATCCCGGTCACGATTCGCCTTGATCAAGCGGATATTATTTGTTTGGATAGCCTTGAACGGCAGGCTTCTCAAGGCTTAGTAGCAGCGATCGCCACCGATGTTTCGGAAGTGGTGGTCCTGCAAGTCCTCAGCCAACTGCAAAAAGCAATTCGTCGCGGCCAATTCAGCCGCTGGTTCCCCCGAGACGGTCAGCATCTCAACAACATAGACGAACTAGGGGAGTTGGCGGCCTTGGTTGGGCAAGTGGTGATTTACCGTGTGCTCCCCCAACTGCGACCGGAAGTGGAAACCTTGGTAGCCTACAGTTTGGATCAACTACTGCGGCAAGCATCCCCCTATCGGCGCTTACTAGAAATGCCGCCCCTTGAGGCTTTATCCATCCACTGGCGCCAATCCCTTGCCAAGCAGATGAGCGATCGCCTCTTTCTACTGTTGGAGCAAGCCAGCAAAAACCAAGGTAATTCCCACCGTGAAGGAGTATTACTGGTGAGTCAACTGGCCCAAAAATTTGGCCAAACCCTCAGCGCTGAACTCCAAGAGGAAGAGATCGGCAAGGTAATTCAAGACCTGCTGGTGGTGTGGCTGGAGGAAGTCAAAATTAATTTTGTGCGCCAGACCCACATTGAAGGCATTGAAACAGTTTTAGATGAAACCCGTGCTCTCCAAGAACGTTTAGAACAGGAACAGCTAAAGCTAAGACGCTAGTTATTCCAAGGGTTGGAGTAACCACAGGGCAGTGTAGGTGACGTCACTGGGGGTCGGTTGAATGAGCAGAAAGTGCAGACCTTGGCTAGAGCGCAGGCGATCGCGAAACAGTTCTCCTGCTTTGGCCATTTCGGCATTCTCAAAGGTCAAAAAAACCCAGCGATCGCGCAAGCCACTGTGCAACACTACCCCACAGGGCTGCCCCGGCACAAACTCCAAGCGATAGGGCACCTGCTCTTGAAGCCAACGGGCAAGCTTGAGGGACTTGCGACCGCCGTAGAGAACAATCCCTGGAATCAGGGCCTCTGAGGTCAGCCCCAGAGCTTCTGGCAACATGGCCATGTCAAAGGCAAGAATCCGCAGCGGATATTGCATTAATTGTTCCAAGTCGGGGGGGGTAATTGCTGCAAATTGCCAGGACTCTCCCCAAATATCCTCGGGCAGCGGCAGTGGGGGGGGCTGCTCAATTGCCAAGGGATCATAGGCTTCCCCCGTATAGGTTTTCAGGCTTGGATACTCCTGAGCGCGCCGACGCAGGTAGTGCTTGAGGGCAGGAGTGCGGCGCGTGGCTTCAAGGGGAATCTGCAGTTCTTGGCAGGCCAGTTCCACTAAGCCTAAACTCTGGGGGCGAAAAACTTGGATTCGCTCCGGTAAAGGCTGACCACAACCTTTGAACTCTGTCACCAGCCATGTACTGCTCACCAGTGGCTCCGGACAAAAAGTCGTATAGTAAAAATCGTCTTCGGGGTTGCAAATCACCAGTTCCCACAGATCAAGACCGCTGGGGGTACGCAATGGCCGACGGTAAAGATCAACTTGCCAGCAAGACATTGATGGATACAAAAGGGCTGTATCTCGCTATTGTCCCTTATTTTTCTAGTTTGCTACCAAAATCCGTCGCAGTGCTCCGCCCATAGCCGCAGGCTTGGGGGGTGGTGAAGCGGCGGGGCGCCGGTACTTTGTGCAGGTGACTAAGTGACATTAGAAGCGACTAAAGGTTATAATATTCGAGAAGCGCTGTCGGGCGGACAGTGCTGAAAATGCCCCTGGAGAGGTTCTGGCGGGGGTGTCCTTTGGGGCATCTAGCCAAGACTCTGTGAACGGGGAATCTCCTGCTATACGCGTTGGCGTGAGCCTGCCGTTAGGCATAGCGTTAGCGGGATGAGCGTCAATGCAGTTTTCCCTTGGATTGTTTCTATCCCTAGGCCACAACTTTGCCCCGGAACACCAAGTAATTGTAGAGATTGTAGGCCAGCATAATCGGGATCAAGAAGGCCACAAAAATCAGCATAAAGACTTGGGCACTGGGCGAGGCTGAGGCTTCATAAATGGTGACACTGGGGGGAATGATATTGGGGAAAATCACAAAACCTAAGCCGATAAAGGACAAGAGAAACAGTAAAAATGTCCACACCAAGGGCATGACCTCCTGTCGTTTTTGTAAACTGCGCAGCAACAGGAAAACAAGCAACACCCCCAGAAGCGGAATGGCGGCAAAAATGTAAAACAGAGGTGGCTGAAACAGTTGGGCACGCAGATGCTCATGGAAAAGAGGGGCACTAATGGTGAT
Source organism: uncultured Thermosynechococcus sp. (assembly GCF_938074695.1). Lineage (GTDB taxonomy): Bacteria > Cyanobacteriota > Cyanobacteriia > Thermosynechococcales > Thermosynechococcaceae > Thermosynechococcus. Next base: position 5,030 of record NZ_CALJEM010000037.1, on the reverse strand, counting down.
CAACACAGCCCCGATGAACGTTGTCCAAGCAGCAATCGTGGCAGTGCGATAGTGGGTTTGCTGCAATTCACCCGTGGTTTTGTAAATCAGATAAGTTGAGCCAATGAGCACATACCCCTGAATCAGGGTTAGCGCCACCAACACTGAGTGCCAGGTCAACCAATCCCACATGCCGCCGGCAAAGTGACCTGCCGCATCCACCTTAATGCCCTCAAAGACAGTGCCCACCGCAAAGCCTTGTCCCAAGGCCGCCAAGAAGCTGCCAATGCCAAAAGCAAGGTTCCACACCCGCTTATTATTGGCATTCTCACGAAACTCAAAGGACACCGCCCGCAGAATCAGTCCCACTACCATAATCACGGCGGGGAGGTAAAGGGCATTGAGAATGGTGGCATAGGCCAAGGGAAAGGCGCCAAACAGCGATCCGCCCATCAATACCAGCCACGTCTCATTGGCATCCCAAACATTGCCTAGGCTGGTCATGAGGATATTGCGGCGACGTTCATCGCTACTGGTGAGGGAGAGAATACCAATGCCCAGGTCAAACCCATCGAGGAGAATGTACAAAAACAGGAACAGACCAAGGATAAAAAACCAGACCTGAGGTAGAAAGTGCTCTAAAGGCGCAAGGGGATTCGGTTCCATGGCGACTTCCTTATTGCTGAGTCTCTAGGGGACGGCGATCGGGTTGGTGTTCTGCCAGTTTGATGCGAATTTCCAGTTGTTCGGCATTCTGCAGGCCAGGGACGGGCAGGGCAACATTGGGGCCTTTTTGGATAATGCGGCTGCCAAAGAAGAGGGCAGCAAAGAAGAAAATTGTGTAGAGGGCAACAAGGCCACTCAGGGAAAACAGCACCACTTGGGGTGGCAAATGGGAAGCCGCTTCCGCTGTCCGCAACTGGCCATAGACAATCCAGGGTTGACGCCCCACACAGCGGACAATCCAGCCTGCTTCGATTGCCAGGTACCCCAAGGGTCCCGCAAAAATCCAGCCCCACCAGAGCCATTTGTAGTGGCGGAGGCGATCGCCCTCCAGACCCGTGCGCCACCAGACAAAGATAGTCGCGATCGCCAGAGCGGCAAGGTAAAGACCAATGGCCACCATCAGGCGAAACGAATAGTAAATTAGGCCAACCAGATGCGGGCGATCGCCGGGTGCCCACTCCTTCAAGCCAAGAATTGGCGTCTCCAGTTTAGGCTTCAGTTCCAGTAGGTAGCTCAGGAGGCCGGGAATTTTCACCTCAAAGGTGTTTGCCTGTGCGGCCTCATTGGGGAGGGCAATTAAACTCCAATCCGCAGGGGTACCCGCCGGCACTGTGTCCCACAGGGCTTCCATGGCGGCTAATTTGGCGGGTTGGTAGTGATAGACCTGCTCAGCACTCAGGTGGCCGACAAAAACTTGCAGGGGGGCAATCACCAAGGCCATCACCAACACGATCTTGAGGGATTTGGTAAAGAAATTAGGCAGCCGGTTTTGTAGCAAATACCAAGCACTGATGCCGCCAATGACAAAGAGCGAAGTTTCAAGCGTGGCAAAGAACATGTGGGCAAAGCTCTTGACCATGAAGGGGTTGGCGATCGCTTGGAAGTAGTCCTGAACGCGGAATTTACCCTCGACGAACACCCCCCCAGCAGGGGTCTGGAGCCATGAGTTGGCCGTGAGAATCCAGAAGGTGGAGAGGTTAGCACCAAAAGCAACACAGATGGTCGAAATCCAGTGCATCACGGGGGGCACCCGTTGCCAGCCAAAGATCATAATGCCTAGGAAACTGGCTTCCAGCATGAAGGCCATGGTGCCCTCAAAGCCCAAAACGGTACCGAAGAAATCTCCCACCGCTTCCGAGAAGGGTGCCCAGTTTAGCCCAAACTGAAAGGCCATGGGCAGTCCCGAGGCCACGCCAATCCCGAAGTTGAGGATGTATAGCTTTGACCAAAAGCGCGCATGGTGATAGTAAGCAAGGTTTTTGGTTTTCAGCCACAGGCCCTCAATGACCACAAGGTAAATACTCATGCCTGTCGTTAACACCGGCCAGAGCATGTGAAACATCGCCGTGAGGGCAAACTGCCAGCGGGAGAGAACAACGGTGTCGAGGCTATCCAGTGTCATAAGACCACCTAGGGGTTGACCTGCCTTACTTTTAGCAACCTCCTTTCAGCTTCGACAAGGAAAATGGGGAACCGTTGGCGAAATTTCAGCTTTGCTTAAGACTCTGGAGCCGTGATGGGGGTTGAGCAGCTACACACTAGATGGCGATCGCCATAGGCATTGTCAATGCGGGCAACGGCCGGCCAGAATTTATACTCCCGCAGCCAGGGGGCGGGGTAGGCGGCCACCTCCCGCGAGTAGGGATAGGGCCAAGGGTCTTGAGCCAGCATCAGGGCTGGATGGGGGGCATTTTTCAGGGGGTTTTGCTGGGGATCGCTCACCCCCGCCTCAATCTCCGCAATTTCCCGACGGATGGCAATCATGGCGTCACAAAAGCGATCTAGTTCCGCCTTGGTTTCACTTTCGGTGGGTTCAATCATCATGGTTCCCGGTACGGGCCAAGAGACGGTGGGAGCATGGAAACCGTAGTCCATGAGTCGTTTAGCCACATCTTCCACCTCGATCCCCGCCGACTTCTTCAGAGGACGCAAATCGAGAATGCACTCATGGGCAACGAGACCATGGGCACCTTTGTAAAGAACGGGATAGTAGGGTTCAAGGCGCTTGGCAACGTAGTTGGCATTGAGAATGGCGATCGCGGTGGCGCGCGTTAGCCCTGTCCCTCCCATCAGGGTGATGTACATCCAAGAAATCGGCAAAATACTGGCACTGCCCCAAGGGGCGGCAGTCACTGGGCCAATTTCTGCCCCTTGAGGAATTAGGCGGGTTGTGGGCAAAAAGGGCGCCAAGTGGGCTTTCACTCCGATTGGGCCTACCCCTGGGCCACCACCCCCATGGGGAATGCAAAAGGTTTTGTGCAAATTCAAATGGCAGACATCGGCACCAAAGTCCCCTGGACGGCATAGCCCCACTTGGGCATTCATGTTGGCACCATCCATGTACACCTGACCACCGTAGCGATGGATAATCTCACAAATTTGGCGAATTTCCGTTTCAAACACCCCATGGGTGGAAGGATAGGTGATCATCAACGCCCCTAGGCGATCGCTATAGGTTTCCGCCTTGGCCGCTAAATCTGCCACATCAATATTGCCTTGGGCATCACAATTGACTGCCACCACTTGCATGCCGGCCATCACCGCACTGGCCGGATTGGTGCCATGGGCCGAGGTGGGAATTAAACAGACATTGCGCTGGGGTTCGCCGCGGCTGTGGTGGTACTGGCGAATCACCAAGAGTCCCGCATATTCCCCTTGGGAGCCAGCATTGGGCTGTAGAGAAATGGCCTCAAAGCCCGTGATTTCCGCCAGCATGGCCTCTAGCTCTTGAAACAGTTGCCGATAGCCTTGGGCTTGCTCTGGCGGCACGAAAGGATGCAGTTGATTGAATTCTGGCCAACTGATGGGCAGCATTTCCGCCGCCGCATTCAGCTTCATCGTGCAGGAACCCAGGGGGATCATTGAGGTGGTAAGGGAGAGATCTTTGGCCTGAAGGCGGTGCATGTAGCGCAGCAGGGCGTGTTCACTGTGGTATTCCTGAAAGACCGGGTGCTGCAGGTAAACCGATTGGCGTTTTAGGGTTGGCGGCAGGCGATCGCCCCCTGATCCGGCCACTGGCGGTGCCCCAAAGAGTTTCAAGAGATCCACAACATCTTGCTCGGTGGTGGTCTCATCCAGGCTAATGCCCACACTGCCATCGTCAAAGTAGCGCAGGTTAATTTGCGCCGCCGCTGCCCGCTCCCTGAGCACCTGTACTGGCAGGTTCCCCAAGCCAATGCGCAGGGTGTCAAAAAATTCCGAATGGTAGAGCTGATAGCCTGCTGCTTCTAAGCTCGCCCCCAGGGTCACTGCCCGTTGATGGATGCGCTCAGCAATTTGCCGCAGCCCCTCTGGGCCATGATAGACGGCGTACATACTGGCAACAACTGCTAAAAGGACTTGGGCAGTGCAGATGTTACTGGTCGCCTTTTCGCGACGAATGTGCTGTTCTCGCGTTTGCAGGGCAAGGCGCAAGGCTTTTTGCCCAAGGGCGTCATGGGAAACTCCCACCAGTCGTCCGGGTAGCTGGCGTTTGAACTCCTCACGGGTGGCAAAGAAGGCGGCATGGGGACCCCCGTAGCCCAAGGGCACGCCAAACCGCTGAGAACTGCCCACGGCAATGTCGGCTCCCAATTCACCCGGCGGTGTCAACAGGGTTAGGGCAAGGAGGTCGGTGGCCACGGTCACCAACAGTCCCTGCTCATGGGCAGCGGCAATTAAAGCTTGGGGCGATCGCACCGCCCCATCGCTAGCGGGATATTGCAGGAGCAGACCAAAAGCATTCTCCCAAGGCAATTCCTCCCCAAGGGGATCGACGGGCACAAGCTCAATTCCCAGCGGCAGTGCCCGCGTCCGCAAAACAGCGAGGGTTTGGGGATGGCAATCCTGCGCCACCAAAAAGCGCTTGGCTCCCTTTTGACGGCAGGCATTTAGGCTCAGCGTCATGGCTTCAGCGGCAGCCGTTGCTTCATCAAGGAGGGAGGCATTGGCAATGGGTAACGCGGTGAGATCGCTCACCAGGGTTTGAAAGTTGAGGAGCGCCTCTAGGCGTCCTTGGGCAATTTCTGCTTGGTAAGGAGTATAGGCAGTGTACCAGCCGGGATTTTCCAAAATATTGCGCTGAATTACCGCAGGAGTAATGCAGTTGTAGTAGCCCATGCCAATGTAGCTGCGCCAAACTTGGTTTTTTTCGGCAATGGTGCGCAACTTTTGCAGTGCCGCTACTTCTCCTAGGCCCTCCCCTAGGGCCAAGGGACGCTGTAGGCGAATCCCAAGGGGAATGACGGCATTGATCAGTTCCTCAAGGCTGCCATACCCCAACAGGCTCAACATTTCGGGTAAATCGGCAGGCGTAATCCCAATGTGCCGCGCCACAAATTCTGCCT
>NZ_CALJEM010000036.1 GCF_938074695.1 uncultured Thermosynechococcus sp. | reverse complement strand
TCATCATGGCCGCGGCAACAGAACCTTGGTCAAGGGCATTCACCTGTACCATGGGTGGGCGATTGTGGGGGCTGAGATAGCCCAGGGCGATCGCAATATCCTCCGGCGGCCAAGCATTTGGGTTATCGGCATGACTCAGCCCAATCACCATCGGAATCTTGGCACGGTGGCGCATAAAGGCCAGAATGCGACGGGCGGCTCGAAAGTCTTGGGGACGGTGGGAACTGACCAAGAGAATAAAGGCATGAGCCTTGCGAATCAAAATTTCCCACATGAAATCAAACCGTTCTTGCCCCGGCGTGCCGTAGAGGTGCAAAGCTATATTGGGACCAAATTGCAGTCGGCCAAAATCCATTGCCACTGTGGTTTTCTCTTTCCAACTCCCCACCTCATCCGTAGCTTTACGATCCGTATCCACCGGTTCAATTTCGCTAATGGTGCGAATAAATGTAGATTTCCCCGCCCCCACTGGCCCGGTAATGACAATCCGCATGATTTCCATGGCACTACTTTCCTCCTTTGGCAAGGACAGGGACGGTTAAACACCCACTGATTGCAATCCCCCTGTTAACTGCGGTTGCAGTTCAGCAATGACATTCTTAATTTCCAGGTTGATAATGCCCTGTTTGGCGGCTGCATCTGCCAATACCAGCAATACTGCCTCCTCAGTACAGCTAGTAAGAATGCCATAGCCACTCGTCCCCTCCACAAGAATCCGCTCAATTTGACCCCGACTCAGTTCTCGACCAATCCGTTCACCTAAGGACAGCATCGCTGCTGACATCGCCGCCACTCGCTCATCATCCATTCCTGCCGGCAGCGCTGCCGCCAAGGTCAAGCCATCGGGGGAAACCAGTGCCGCCCCTTGCACATTGCTGACATCGGCAACAAATTTTTGCAATGTTGCTTGTAGTTTTGCTGCGTTAATTGCCATAAAGCACCTCTGCTAGAAAATTAGCTCAATAAATGTTGGTAAGGCCTCCTGTTGCTGACGCCCTCTATTCCACCTCTTCCGCTATTTCAAGATCTCAGCAATAGTCAGACCCTACCTATCTCAATGGTAGGTTGCCCCCAATGAATCCGAGGGTTCCGTGGCAAACAGTTTAAGCAAACTTAACAAAATATCTAAAATGTTAACAGGTTCTGTTATTATTCTTATGGTGAAACGAAATCTTTTTCCCACTCATTCAGTAAAATGATTGAGTAATGCGCGCTTGGGAAGTCGGAGTATGGGAAGCAGCCGCTGGCAATGGGCAGTTAGACCAAGAATGGCTACGCTAGGCGGAATCTTGCTTATGAGCGCCGTTTTTGTGCCTATTGCTGGCACCCTAGCCCAAGGAATCAGCTCTGAAGTGGCTAGTATTGCTGAGTTAGTTCGTGCTCGAAACTATGCTCGCCAGGCCGCAGAACGAGTCAATGGGGGGCTAACTCGCTATCGCGCTGACGCCTCGATGCACGGACCTGTGCGCCAAGCACCCTACGTCCGTAACGCAGATGGCTCCTATACGTTTCGTATTTTAGGCTACAGGGTCAAGAACGGAGTTCCGCAGCCGCTGTCCAGCATTGAAACAGTGGTTACCGTGGCGCCTGACGGACGCACCACTGTTAACTACAATGGGGTGATTCGCAACTAGAGGCTCAACTCCCTTGGGAGAGACATTAGTTCACCAAGCCATCGCCTTTGGCTAAGAACTCTTTGAGGAACCAGCGATGTTTTTGGTGAGTTTGCACTAGGCGGGTGTAGAGATCGGCGGTACCAATATCACCGGCCTCAGTGGCGATTTCGGCATCTTGGTGCATCTCGGTAATGATCAGCTCATGGTTAGCGATCGCCTCCTCGATCATTTGCTTAACCGTGAGTTGGTCACTGGAGGGGGTGACCGTTGCCACCTTTAGGTAGTCTGCTGGATTTACCACGGGTTGGCCATCGAGCATCAGGCTACGCTCGGCCAGTTCATCAATCATGGCAAAAACCTCTGACCCCTGTTCTTCAAAAAGCAGGTGTAAATCCCGAAACAAAGGGCCATAGGTTAACCAATGGTACTTTTTGTAGTTCAAATACATGACCACTGCATTGGCCTGTTCCCGTTTCAGCGTGGTCAGCACTTGCTCTTTCAGGGTTGTTGTTGCACTCATGGCGGTCTCCTTTGACAGTCATTGCACTGTCCTATCTTACTCAATCATACTCATAACGAGTACGTTTTAGCAACCCGCAGGGGGACTGCTGCCATTCTATTGGCATTAAGATGAAAGTAGTTCCTTGCTGCTCAACAGCGTTAGGATAAGCGGCATACTAATCAACTCAATTTAGTGTTTTCTTTAGCTGCTCCTATGGATGCTTCGGCCAACCACCCCGGTACCTACGTTCCCCACCTACAATCGCCGACTCGCTCTGATGAACAGCAGCGGGGGTTCATGCGTCCCAGTGAGCTAATTCTAGCGGCACCAACCCCCCGCTTGTTATTACATTCAATTTACATGCAACGTTCTATTGTGTTGGAGCAGTTACCGGTTTGGCAAATTGGTCGAAGTAAAGATTGTGATGTTGTCCTGCCCGATCGCTGGTGTTCGCGGCATCACGTTCGCATTGAACGTCAAGCGGATCATCGCTACCTCTTGACCGATCTCGGCAGCATGAATGGCACGTTTATTGGCAATCATCGCCTCCGTGAACCCTATCTCCTCAAGCATGGGGATTGTATTGCTATTGGGGAGTCAGAACTGGAATACATTGACCTGCGGGATGTACCGAGTCCTCACCCCTCCACCAACCCCTCCCCTGAGAGCAAGGGTCAAGTCACGGTACTGATGACCCACTCTTCGCGTACCCAAGGGGAAATGTGGCGGGAAGTATTGAACTCCCAAGGGATTTCGACGATTTGGGCAACTTCCCACTTTGAGTTAGAAAAAATCATTGCCCATGTGGAATCCCTCAACTGCAAAATCAGCCTACTGCTCTTGGATTTGGGGATGCCAAAAACCAATCCCTATGAGTTTTGTCGCCAGTATCGCCAGCACTATCCAGGAATAAATGTCATTCTCCTCAGTGGCATGCGCACCCGTGTCCACGAATCGGAGTGTAAGTGGGCGGTCAGTCAAGGGGCAATAGCACTCTTTGCGGGTTTACCCCGCGAAAATATGTTCTCCGAACTCACGAGCATTACAGAGCGATTACAAACGATCGCCCAAGCCATCGGGTGGCCCTATCTCAATTCTGAAACGCTCACCAGTACCCTCCTGAAACTACAAGACGCAGTGGACATGGAGATGTCAGGGACTGTCCTCTAGAACGGCTGCACGGAGGGGTAAGCAGTGCTACAGTCAGTGAGAGGAGTGTTTTCAGCAGATGGCGAACATTGGTTGTTACAGCGTCACAAATTAGTGCATTCGATAAATCCCTAGGGCGGCTGGAGTGGCCGCGTCTGTGTCAGCAGTTGGCAACGTTTGCTTCCACAAAGCGGGGAATGCGTCAGCTGCAGTCGGGCGAAATTTTGGCTGGCACTCCGGCAGCCAGTCAAGTGCTGTTGGCGCAGACCGCGGAAGTCATTGCCTTGGAGACGGTGCACCAAGTGCGCTTAGATTTCAGCCAAGTGACGGATCTTGAACCTGCTCTTGAGCGGTTGGATCATCGGGGCTGCTTGCAGGGCAGCGAACTCCTAGCGATCGCCCACCTGTTGAGTGCTGGGCGACAACAGCGGCGGCAAATTGAGGAACACGGGCAACTGCAGGAACTGCAACGACTAGTGGCCGGCGTCCGCACCTACCCGGAGGTCGCCCAGGAGATCTACCGCTGTATTACGGATCAAGGGCAAGTGAGCGATCGCGCCAGTCCCGAATTGGCGCAGATCCGCCAACAGCAACGGCAGTGCCGCGCCCAGATCCAGCAGCACCTGCAGCAGATTTTGCAGCAGCGCACCAGTGCCATTCAGGAGGCAGTGGTTACCCAACGGCGCGATCGCTATGTGTTGGCAGTCAAAGCCACCCACAAAGACCAAATTCCCGGCATTGTCCACGATCTTTCCGCCAGTGGTGCCACCCTCTACATTGAGCCTCAGGAAACCGTTGAGCTGCAAAACCGCCTGCAACAGCTTGTCCATCAGGAAGCCGAGGCCGAGCGTGCCATCTGCCAAGCCCTCTCGGATCAATTGGCCACCATCAGTGACGATCTGTGGTATCTGCTCGATGTACTGACAAGCCTCGATATGGCGGTTGCCCGTGCCCGCTACAGTCTCTGGTTGCAGGGCAATCCACCCCAGTTTGTCAGCGAGACACGGCTGCACTTGAAAGCCCTGCGCCATCCCCTCTTGGTCTGGCAAGAGCAGCATGAACAGGGGCAGAGGGTGGTGCCAATTGATCTTGAATTGCAGCCCCCCACAAAGGTGGTCACGATTACCGGCCCCAATACCGGCGGGAAAACAGCGACGCTGAAAACACTGGGATTGGCAGCCCTCATGGCCAGGGCGGGGCTGTATGTGCCGGCGGCTGCCCCCGCAGAGTTGCCTTGGTTTACGGGCATTTGGGCAGACATTGGCGATGAGCAGTCCCTCACCCAAAACCTGTCCACCTTTTCCAGTCATATCTGCAATATCCGCGATATTTTGGCAGAGCTAGAGGTCACAGGGGGCAAGACTCTGGTGCTGCTGGATGAAATTGGCGCGGGCACAGACCCCAGCGAAGGAACGGCACTGGCGATCGCCCTGTTGCGCTATCTGGCAGATCACGCCAGTCTTACGTTTGCCACCACCCACTATGGCGAACTCAAGGCCCTCAAGTATCAGGACAGCCGCTTTGAAAATGCCGCCGTGGAGTTTGACGAGCAGACCCTAGCCCCCACCTACCGGCTGCTGTGGGGCATTCCGGGCCAATCCAATGCCCTGGCGATCGCCCAGCGGTTGGGGCTGTACCCCAGCATTATTGAAGAGGCCAAGGCCTGTCTCAGTAGCGAGAGCAACAGTGTCAATGAGATGATTCTGGGACTGGTGAGCCAACGCCAAGCTCAGGAGGCCAAAACCACAGCGGCGGCAGCGCTGCTGCGCGACACGGAAGCCCTCTACCAAGAAATTGCCGGCCAAGCCCAGCAACTGCGCCAGCGGCAACAGCAACTGCGCCAGCAACAGGAGGAGCAAGTGCGCACTGCCCTCCATGAGGCTCAACGGGAAATTGCCAAAGTGATTGCCCAACTGCAACGGGCGAACAGTCCCGAACAGGTTCAAGCCGCCCAAGCGGCGCTGCATCAAATTGAGAAAACTTATTTACCGCCACCCCCGCCCGTTGGCTTTATTCCCCAGCCGGGCGATCGCGTGCGCCTGCCCCAATGGCAACAGGTGGGCGAGGTTCTCAGTGTCAGCCGGCAGGGGGATCTGGTTATCCAAGTGGGGAACGTGAAATTTACAGTGCCGCCCCATGCTGTTGAATCCCTGCAGGGAGAACCGGTGCACCTGCCCTCTAAACCAAGTCAGCAGAAGCCTTGCCCCGATTCCTCGCCGCGGCCGGCAACCCCGCAAGTGCCGGCCATTCGCACTGAAAGCCGTACCCTCGACCTGCGGGGCAAGCGCACCCACGAGGCAGAACCCCTCCTAGAGGAATTTCTCAACCGCCAAGAGGGAACCGTCTGGATTATCCATGGCCATGGCAGTGGTGCCCTCCGCCGCTTTGTGCATCAATTTTTAGATCAGCACCCCAGCGTTCAGAACTATACCCTTGCCCCTCCCGAAGAGGGGGGTCGGGGAGTAACCATTGTGCAGTTATAGGGAATCAGCAAATGCAACCGCGGATTAAAGACATTCTCCATCGAGGTCAAGTGGGCGATCGCGTGACCGTCCGAGGCTGGGTGCGCACCAAACGCGAACTCAAGGAATGTACCTTTGTGAACCTCAACGATGGCTCAACCCTCGCCGGGCTACAGGTGGTTATTCCCAATACCCTCGCAGAGGCCACGCCAGCCGTCAAAGAGCTAACCACAGGGGCTGCCGCAGAATTCAGCGGCGAACTGGTGCCCTCCCCCGGCAAGGGGCAAGCCCTAGAACTCCATGCCCAACGGATTCACCTTTGGGGGGCTGCCGACCCAGAAACCTATCCGCTGCAAAAGAAACGCCACAGCTTTGAATTTCTGCGCACAATTGCCCATTTGCGACCGCGAACCAATACCCTCGGCGCTGTGATGCGCGTGCGCAATGCCTGTGCCATGGCCATTCACCAATTTTTTCAAGAGCGGGGCTTCCTCTGGGTGCACACGCCGATCATTACTGCCAGTGACTGCGAAGGGGCAGGGGAACTCTTTACGGTGACCACCTTAGACTTGAGCCAACCACCGGCAACCCCCCAAGGGACAATTGACTTTAGTCAAGACTTTTTTGGTCGCCGCGCCTACCTCACCGTCAGTGGCCAACTGGAAGCAGAAATTATGGCCACCGCTTTCACCAATGTCTATACCTTTGGTCCCACATTCCGCGCGGAAAACTCGAATACCTCGCGCCACTTGGCGGAGTTTTGGATGGTGGAGCCGGAGATGGCCTTTTGTGATTTAGCGGGGGATATGGAGCTGGCGGAAGCCTTTTTGCAGTTTGTCTTTCGCTCTGTGCTCGACCACTGCGCGGAGGACTTGGCCTTCTTTCAGGAGCGCATTGACAATAGCGTCATGGCCACCGCCGAGCAGATGGCCAGCCAATCCTTTGCCCGTTTAAGTTACACAGAGGCCATCCAAATCCTTGAAAGGAGTGGCCGTCCCTTTGAGTTTCCGGTGGCCTGGGGTCTGGACTTACAGTCAGAGCATGAGCGCTACTTAGCGGAGGAATACTGCCGGCGCCCCGTGATTGTCTATGACTATCCGGCTGAACTCAAGGCCTTCTATATGCGCCTTAATGAGGATGGCAAAACCGTTGCGGCCATGGACGTCCTCGCGCCCAAAATTGGGGAAATTATCGGCGGCTCACAGCGGGAGGAGCGGCTGGAAGTGTTGCAGCAGCGGCTGGCCAGCCAAGGGCTAGACCCTGCCCCCTACTGGTGGTACTTGGATTTGCGTCGCTATGGCAGTGTGCCCCATGCCGGCTTTGGCTTGGGTTTTGAGCGCCTAGTGCAGTTTATGACGGGCATGGACAATATCCGAGATGTCATTCCCTTTCCGCGGACGCCGGGCAATGCCGAGTTTTAACTGAGGCGGTGGGGTTCGCCAAAAAGGATAATCGAGGTCTGCAATTGCTGAATCACTTGAGTCGTAATGTCACTCACCGTCAGCCCGCCGGCAGTACCTCGCCGAATTGAGCGCATTAACACCAAGTCGCATGCTTGGGCTTCTTGGAGGATTGCAGCGGCAATGTTGTTACTGGCAACGGTTTTAATGTCAACGCCGCCAACTCCGCCAGTCTCCCGTAAAATCTCTCGCAAGTCCTCTTCAAACTGGGCAATTTGTTCAGAGGGGGTGTTGGTTAAAACCACGTGGAGCAGCACAACTCTTGCTTGACTGGCGGTGGCAAGGGCTTGGGCAAAACTGACAATCCGCAGTGTACTGGGGGTGAGGTCGCGGGTGGGCACCAAAATCGAGCCAATGTGTTCTGGGGCATCCAAGAGGCGGGTAATCGCCACCGGACAGGGACTAGACCAGAGCACCTGCTCAATGAGGTTGCCAAAGAGCCGTGCTCGCAAACTACTGGTTTCTGACCAGCCTAGGACAATTAAACTGGCGTTTTGTTCACGGCTAAAGCGACTAATTCCAAAGGCAACATCGTCATCAATGCGAATGGCAGCAGTGGCTTCAACGCCGTAGGGGACTGCCAATTCCACGGCGCGGCGCACAAGTTTGCGACTGCGATCGAGGGCGGCATCGAGCTGGGGGTCATCCATGTGCACTTGGCCACGGACAATCGCCACCGCCACCACCCGTCCCGCTTCATGGCGAGCCAGCAGGGCGGCCAATTCCACCAGCGATCGCTGGGTTTGGGGATTCTGAACCGGCACGACAACGGTAAAGGGATAGGGCTGGGGGTCTTCACTGCTATCCCACCAAGGGGTCAGTTCTTCGATCGCCTCCTGTTCGGGCTGGGGAATTGGAATGCGCGTGGCCGTTTGCGCGGTGATCATTGGCCCTAGAATCGAGGTCACCACCATGAGCACCAGGACACTGTTGAGAATGTCCTGAGTGAGAATCCCCTCCTGAAACCCCACTAAAGTAGCCGCTAGGGTGGCTGCCACTTGGGGCAAAGAGAGCGACCACATGGTGAGCATTTCCATGGCGGTGTAGCGATACCACAGGGCAGAAAGCCAGGCGGCAATGAACTTGCTGCCTATGAGACCCACCACAATCGCCACCGTAATGCCAATGGAGGACAGTGTCTTGACAAAAGCAGGAATATCAATCAACAGGCCCATATCCACAAAAAAACAGGGGATAAAGAGCACCCCCCCGATAAATTCCACCTTTTCCTTGACGGGACTATCGCCTAAAACGTCATTGACCGCTAAACCGGCTAAAAAAGCTCCAACAATCTGCTCAACGCCGATCAGTTGTGCACTAACGGAAGCAACAAACAATGTCAAGAGAATAAACAGAAACTGGTTTCCTTGGTCATCGCGCGATCGCTGGAAAAATTCCTTGCCGGCACGGTCAAAGCCCCAGAGTACCAAAAAGCAGTAGAGACTCAGCGTCACCAGTTGATTAATGAGCGTCAGCGCCGTAAATTCTCCCCTGTTGATGCCCACACAGATGGCCAAGACCACAAGGGCGGCTGTATCGGTAAAAATCGTTGCCCCAATCGTAACGGTGACCGCTTCATTTTGGACAACCCCTAGGCGCCGCACAATTGGATAGGCAAGCAGCGTGTGGGAGGCCAACAGCGACCCAATCAGCAGCGACCCATTCCAACCAAAGCCAAACCAGCGGCCAATGATAATGCCAGTTAAAATGGGCACGATGAAGGTGCAAAAGCCGAAGACTAGCGAGCGATGCCGCGTTTTGCGAAACTGACTCAAGTCAATCTCCAGTCCGGCCACAAACATTAAATAAACCTTGCCAATGCCGGAGAGCAGTTTGATGGTTTCGCTCTCATGGTCAAGAAACTGTAATCCATTTGGACCGAGGATCACACCGGCAAGCAGCAGCCCCACCAGCCCCGGCAGGCGCAATCGCTCAAAGGCCGGGGGAACCAGCAGGATTACGGCCAACAGAACCGTAAAAACAAAAATGGGGTTCGCTCCATCCATGGCCGCGATCGCTCTTCCCTCAGGGTAGGCTAGGCTTGCGGGGCTTCAAAGTAGCGGCCAATGGTTTCCACATCCTTATCGCCCCGTCCTGAACAGTTAATGACAATGCGCGGCTGTCCTGTTAGTTGGGGGCAAAGGGTTTCCAGATAGGCCAGGGCATGGGCAGTCTCCAGGGCTGGCAAAATCCCCTCCATCTGGGCAAGGCGCACACAGGCCGCCACAGCCTCGGCATCGGTGACACTGTAGTATTCTGCCCGCCCAATGTCCTTGAGATAGCTGTGCTCTGGCCCGACCCCCGGATAGTCTAAGCCGGCACTAATGGAGTGGGCCTCCACCACCTGCCCCTCTTCATCCTGCAGCAAGTAGCTCATGGCGCCGTGGAGCACCCCCACTTCTCCCTTGGTGAGGGTGGCGGCATGGTGACCTGTGTCTAGCCCTTGGCCAGCCGCTTCAACCCCAATCAAGCGCACGTGGGGTTCTTCGACAAATTCATGAAAGAGTCCCATGGCATTGGAGCCACCGCCAACGCAGGCCAGCAGAATATCGGGCAGCCCGCCCCATTTCTCAAGGCACTGCCGCCGTGTTTCTGCCCCAATGACCGCCTGAAAGTCCCGCACAATCATGGGGTAGGGATGGGGACCGGCCACCGACCCCAAAATGTAGTGGGTTGTCTCCACATTGGTCACCCAGTCGCGAATGGCTTCGGAGGTGGCATCCTTGAGGGTTCCTGTACCTGCGCTGACAGGTCTTACCTCTGCCCCCAGGAGGCGCATCCGCAGCACGTTGAGGCGCTGCCGCTCCATGTCCTGCACCCCCATGTAGATGACGCATTGCAAACCCAAGCGGGCACAGACTGTTGCGGTGGCGACTCCATGCTGGCCGGCGCCGGTTTCGGCGATAACGCGCCGTTTGCCCATGCGTTGAGCCAGGAGGGCTTGACCGAGGGCGTTGTTAATTTTGTGGGCACCGGTGTGATTGAGGTCTTCCCGTTTGAGATAAATGTGCGGCTGGGCATGGGCATGGGCATAGTGGGCGCTGAGGCGTTCGGCAAAGTAAAGGGGACTAGGACGACCCACGTAGTCTTGCAGGAGTTGCTGCAATTCGGCTTGAAAGGCAGGGTCTTGGCGGTAGTGGGCAAAGGCCTCCTCTAATTCACTGAGGGCAGGCATGAGGGTTTCGGGTACGTACTTGCCCCCAAAGCGACCAAAGTAACCACGGGAATCGGGGCGAGCAGCGGCACTGAGGGCACGGGAGGAGGCAACAGTCACAGGCAACTTCCTTTCTTGCTCAAGGGGTCTTTATGCGATTGTGCCACGTTACGGGCGGCAACGGGGGGCAGTCCCCAAGGGATTTAGCCACTCTACTAGGCACGCCTCCAGAACCTGCATTTCCGGAAAGAGGCTTTGCTGGAGCCACTGGCCAACGGCATCGAGGGGTGAAAACTCTGGGCCGACTTGCCACCTGAGTCCTTGGCTGAGGGGGGTGAGGTGATTGCCGGGCAGTTTCAAGGCGGTGACCATATCGCCAAATTTTGCCCTGAGGAGACGGCGCAGGCGGGGGGTTTGATCAATGTCGTCCTCTTGGAAGCGGATGAGCAGGTTGCGGCGCACAGGATAGCGCTGCTGGATGAGTGCTTCGGTTTCGGCGGGGGTGGGGCTAAACTCGACGCCTACGGGGGGCAGGTTGTCTAAGCCAGGAATGGACTGGGCAGCGGCGTAGTTGTTGAACGCCAAGAAAATGTTGCCGGCGCGATCGCCATCGTAAAGGCTATTGATGAGCAAATGGAGCTTGCAGCCCATACTGTGGCCAAGGCCGTAAATGGGCAGCGCCGGTGGATAGCCGCCACGGTGCACTAGCCAATCGAGGGCATAGTCCAGTTTGTTGAGCACCTCAAGGGCGATCGCCCCATGGTCAAAAGTATTCACAAAGGGGGTGGCAATGATGCCATAGCCCGCTTCTGCCAAGTACTCCAACAGGCGCCGATAGGTCACTTGCGGTGCTGCTGCCACAAAGGCGCCGCCCAAAAAGTGGATCCACCCCAGCGGGCGCTGGGGCAAGCACAGCCAGTTGCCGCGGATCTCTTGCCACTCCAACAATCCAGTCCCTCCAAAAATGCCCAACTGCTAGTAATCTAGCGAATACGGGAAATGCAATGGTACAAGACACGGGATGATCGCAACAGTTGTCGGAATTGGTGCAGCAGCCTTCGGAACCCTCGCTGCTCTGGTCGCCGCGGGTTTGGAATGGCGGTATCGCCGCCGGCCGGCGCATCCCCTAGAGATCATTCGTGCCAGTTGGAATCTCGAAATCTATGAACCAACCCACTATCGGTTTGTGGGGCTACTGGGGCTGAGTAATCCCCACCGTGGAATTGAGGTCATGGTGCCGGAGCTGCGGGCAGAGGTGGTGCTATTGTCCGATGGCAGTGTGGAGACGATTGAAACTAAGGTGCAGGTCATACCGCGCCATCCAGAGCCAGAGTTTCCTCCCCGTGCCGATGGCTATTGGTTTGCCTACATCGTCAAGTCCACAAAGCAAACGAATGTTGAAATCTGTGTGGATTTGCAGGGGATTGGGGTGAGCCAAGTCAAGGCGGCTTGGGTCAAGATTCACTACGTTGCCTATGGCCCCCACGGTCGTTTTGCTAAAACCCACCATGAGTTTATTCCCCTTAAGTTTCCTGCGCGGGGAGAAGTGGGCGTGTGGCGCCAAGCGGAAGGGTGTCAAGTACTGCCCATTCGCACCCATTTGCTCACGCCTTTGGATATCCCCCTGGAGGTGCTGAATCGCTACGTTATGCCCCATGCTCAGGCGGGCGATATTGTGGCCATTGGGGAAACGCCCCTTGCCATTATTCAAGGCCGCCTTAAGGATCCGGCTCAGCTTCGCCCCGGCTGGGTAGCCACACGGGTATGTCAGTTCTTTCTGCCCACCTCCAGTTTGGCCACGGCCTGTGGTATGCAAGCCCTTGTAGAGGAAGTGGGAGCGCTGCGGGTGCTCTTGGCCTTTGTGGGGGGGGCGATCGCCAAAGTCTTTGGCCACAAGGGGGGCTTTTATCAACTGGCCGGTGAACAAGCCCGCCTCATTGATGACGTGACAGGTACCCTCCCTCCCTACGATCAATTCATTGTCATGGGACCGGTCAACCCCCAAGCCATCGCAGAGGACCTTGCCGCCAAAACAGGTTTGGGCATTGCCATTGTGGATGTCAATGACTTAGGCGCAGTTAAAGTTCTTGCCGCCAGCCCAGGGGTCTCGCCTCAACTCCTCACCGCTGCCCTTAAGAAAAATCCCGCCGGCAACGCCGATGAGCAAACCCCCATTGTGCTCATCCGTCCCTAAACCGTTCTTTCGTTTCCTTTCCGTTGAGGTTTCCATTCATTCGGCTGGGAAAGGATCCCAGCAGTGCACCCGTCTGAAACGTGCTCTAGAAGCACAAGAGCACAGGTCATCTGCAAGCATCTAGGGGAAATGATTTTCGTAAAAATTTTAGATCGGGGACAGCAAGAGTGGCAAAAACCTCTCCAGAAGCCCGTTTTGGGAACTTGCAATCACCTCTAAATCTGCTAAGAATTCAGCCACACCTTGCGGCAACTGGGTTTGATAAAATCTCGATGCCGAGAGAATATTTTACTCCGAAGGTGCCTTGAACGCTTACAGCCGAGTGGCTAGGGCAAAGACGCCAAAGGCAATTAGCAGCACGCCGCTTAGAGTTGGGATCCAACTTGACCACTGCCGCAGTGCCAGCAGCTTTGGCAATGCCCCACTGAATGCTCCCACCAAGATCAAGGGCACCACATAGCCGCTGGTGTAGGCCAAAAGCAGCCCTGCCCCCACCCCTAGCTTTTGGGTTTTGGCCACCCAGGCCAGCAGGGTTGCCAGGACGGGGGTACTACAGGGGGCTGCCACCAAGCCAAAGGTTGCCCCTAGGGTATAGGCCTGTAGAGCGGCAGGAACGCGATCGGGCAACTCTTCCAGGAAGCGGCTGCGGGGCAAGGTCAGCGGTAGGGCATTGAGCAGGTTCAATCCCATGAGAATCGCCACCACACTGACAAAGAGGGTCAATCCCCATCCCACTTGGCCATAGATGCGACCGGCAACGGCAGCTACCATCCCCAACACCGTCAGGGTGGTTGCCAGCCCCAACGCAAACCAGAGGGATTGACGAATTACAGAGCCATTGTGTTTTGTGGCATAGCCGGCAATGTAGCCAACTGTGATCGGCAGCATTGAGAGGGTGCAGGGGGTAAGGCTGGTGAGGAGTCCTGCAAGAAAGACAATCCCTATACTGATTGGCGTGAGGTGACTCAGTTGACCGGCCACCCATCGGTTGGCCCACTGTTCCAGTTGGTAGAGGCTAAGGCTGAGGTTGAGCATGATCTTAGGGGTTAAAGGACACCGCAGGACCCGCGGTCACAATCACAAGGTGGTCGGGATCAATCAGCTCTTGGAGCGTCTGATTGACCTCTTCTAGGGTCAC
>NZ_CALJEM010000035.1 GCF_938074695.1 uncultured Thermosynechococcus sp. | reverse complement strand
CGGCGATCGCGGCAGCGTAATCAGGCGCCTTAAAGACGGCTGAGCCGGCCACGATGGCATTGGCACCCGCTTCAAGGACTTGCCAAGTATTGTCCGCCTTCAGACCACCATCCACCTCAATCCAAGGATCTAGGCCGCGCTCTTCGCACAATTGCCGTAGCCGTCGAATTTTCGGCAGCACTGCCGGGATAAACTTCTGACCCCCAAAGCCAGGATTGACACTCATAATCAGGACAAGGTCGCAGACATCGAGAACATACTCAATGAGGTCAAGGGGGCTAGAGGGATTGAGCACGACCCCCGCCTGTTTGCCCAGTTCGCGGATTTGGCACAGGGTTCGATGCAGGTGCGGTGAAGCATTATGTTCGGCGTGAACTGAGATAATATCGGCACCGGCCTTGGCAAAATCAGCGACGTATTTTTCTGGCTCGACAATCATTAAGTGCACATCGAGGGGCTTTTGGGTCAAGGGGCGAATCGCCTCAACAATCAATGGCCCAATCGTGATATTAGGAACAAAGCGACCATCCATCACATCCACATGAATCCAGTCGGCTCCCGCCCGATCCACTGCTTGAATTTCCTCACCCAGACGACTGAAATCAGCAGAGAGGATGGAGGGAGCAATCACGACGGGCTTAGCACTCATGATCAATTGATTCCGTAAATAACGTTACAGTCGTTCTTCAGTTTACCGAGCGATCGCCCCCACGGCAACTCTGCAACGCAAAGACCACTTTGGTAACTGCCTATGCATAGCCACTGCCAGCCGACGGTACATTTTATAGTAGGCAACAAAGAACACGTCTGCACCACCAGACCATCATCCAAAGGTGAGACACCAAATGTTCAAACAGCGCACCAAGATCATTACCATTGCAGCCGGGCTACTGGCCTCAGCAATGAGTGGCTGTGGCTTCATTGTCAGTGAAACAGAAATCACAACTCAACCCGATCAACCCGTTGCTCCCCCCGCAGCCGCTCCCACCCCCCCTGAACCCACCGAAACCAGCGCTGCCGGATTTGCGATTGCCGCCTTGACCCCACCCACCAACCCCAAAACCTACATTGAGGGGCTTGGGAATACTGGTCGCCCGAATCCCTTTGAACCTGTTCCACTACCAAATACGGCTGACGTTAAGAATAGCGGGAATGGTGGCACGGTTGAAGGGGGTGGCACCGGCACTTCTAGAACAGAGGGTAATGGTACAGGCGCTAGTGGTACCGCTAGCCGACCTACGCCCCCGCCGCCACCGCCTCCGCCCCCACCTGTTGATGCTCAAGCCGTGAAAGTTTTTGGTGTGGCTGCGGTGAAGGGTCGTCTCCAAGCGATTATTCGCTCACCCAAGGAGAATGTCACCCGCACTGTGCAGGTGGGGGATACGATCGCCGGCAATGTGATTGTGCGGGCGATTGATGCCTACGACACCACACCCGCAGTGATTTTGGAGCAATTTGGTCAAACCGTACGCCTCACGGTCGCTCAACCCACCACCGCCCAAGAGGCAACACCACCGGCCATCTAGGGCTAACTGTGAATCCGGGGCAAGGGGTAGAGTGTGCTGAGGATCTCACTTTCCAGGGCGGCCAACTGCTGCAATCGCTCTTGCACCACCTCTTGACCAAAGGATTCATAGGCCAAGTACCAATAGGTGCCGTAGTGGCGTGCCTCAGAGGTCACTAGGCTAGCAAAGAACTCCGCTAGTTCCCGATCTGGACAGTGCTGAGCCAACAGTTGTAACCGTTCATGGCTGCGGGCTTCAATCAACGCGCAGACCAATAGGGTATCCAAGAAGCGCTGGGGTTCCTGCTGACGGACAGCAGCATTCAAGCGAGAGGCATAGGGGGGTGCACTCAGGGGGGCAAGGGCAATGTGGCGGCGCTCTAGGTGTTGATTGACCTGGCGAAAATGCTCTAGTTCCTCTTGGGCAATATCGGTAAGGGCATCCACCAGAGGCTTGTGGGAAGGATAGCGAAACATGAGATTGATGGCGACGCCGGCAGCTTTGCGCTCACAGTGGGAGTGATCCAACAAAATCGTATCTAGGTGAGCGATCGCCTGCTCCACCCACTCAGAACGGGTAGGTTGGACAAGAAACTTAATGCGAACAGGCATCTCAATCACGGTGACGCTGGACAGTGAGCACAGAACAGGGGGCATTGTGGAGCACATAGTTGCTGACACTGCCGAGGAAAAATTCACTCAAGCCCTTGAGACCCCGCCGCCCCAGCACAATCAAATCGCTTTCCCAATCTTTGGCCAGATCACAAATCGCACGACCGGTATCTCCCAAGGCTTGCGTAAATTCTGTGGACACGCCCTTTTCATTGGCAATTTGGGTCAAGTTGCGCAGCATATCCAAGCCTTTTTGCTCAAAGTTTTCCCACTGCTCGGCATAGGCACGCATCACCTCTTCATGGAGTCCCACGTACACACCCGAAGCTAAAGGGGTGCTAAAAATCGGGTCAGGATAGGATTCACTAGTGGGCGAGAGGACATGAATCAGCATCATGCGAGCTTGGTAGTGCTGTGCCAAATCCAGTGCCGTTTGAAAAACCTGTTCTCCCAGTTCGCTGTCATCCACCGCAACGAGAATTTTTTTATACATCCTGCCCTCCATATGCCCTGCGGTTTACCTACAGCCTTTTTCACAGCTATTGAGCATGACTCAGAGCGACTTGCCCCCGTTCCTAAAAGCTGAGTATGCCTCGTGAACTGTATAGAAAAAGGCTGTACTTATAGCTTAGAGGATTCCCGGCGGGCTTAAGTCTAACATTTGTAACATGGATTACTTTTGTGCAATGGTAATCGCCATCAGTCCGCCGAGAAGGGGGTAGTGCGTCACCCGCTGAAAGCCCGCTTTTTGAATCAGGTCGCAGAGGGTAGGGGGAGTGGGGAAGGCCTGAATGCTCGGCCAGAGGTAGTCGTACTCTGCCGCCAAGCCGTACTGACGGGCAGTGGGCACTACCCACTGTTGCAAATACCACTGTTGAAATTGCTGGAGTGCAGGGGTTTGCGGATGGCTAAAATCCAAAATTGCTGCGCGCCCACCGGGAATAAGAAGTCGAAACATTTCGCTGAGGGCTTGGGGAATATCTGACACGTTGCGTAGCCCGTAGCCGATGGTGATGCCCTGAAAGGTTTGATCTGCACAGGGTACAGCTAGAGCATTCCCTTCAACCCATTCAATTTGGGAGTAATGGCAACTGCGCTGGCGGGCGATCGCCAGGGGTGCCTTCGCAAAATCCAATCCCACGACCCGCCCCTGCCGCCCCACTTGCCGTGCTAGGGCACGGGTTAAATCCCCCGTGCCACAGCAGAGATCTAAAGCCGCTGCCCCTTTAGGCAGTTCCAGCCAGTCCACAGCCATTTGTTTCCAGACATGGTGAAGGCCAAAGCTGAGTTGATCATTGAGGCGATCATAGATGGGGGCAATGCGCTCAAATAGGGCTTGAATTTCGGTCATGGCTTCAGAGGGGACAGCGGCAGCACCACTGCAACCGCATGTGCACTCATTGTGTCTTGCGTTTTTCCCTATGGTAAGCAAATCTGATGCCGCAGTGGAACTGCTCTGCTACCCCTTAAAAACGGTAGCGAAATTCAACAAAGCCTGTGCCCTCACCCCTGGTGCTCAGCTGCCCGCCAAGACGAATCTGCTCTGTCACCTGAAAGCCGAGGTTAAGCCGTGTCGGATCATTGGGGGCGGTTAGCAATTGCAAGAGGGAAACCGAGGTAAAACGATTCACTTGAAAACCAAGTTCAGCCCCTACGGCAAGGCTTGGGGCTTGGCTTTGGGCTTGGCGATCGGGGGGCACCACGGTCGGAAAAATCCGAAAGGAGGTGCGGTTACCCGTGGCCTGATCAATCAATGCCTGTAGGTTGTTGAAAAGAGCAGATCCGGCGAGACTGGCCACCACTGCTTCTCCTCCCACTTGGTTGAGATCTGCAATTGAGCCACCGCTCATCAAGGTGAGAAGTTCGGCCGTGCTGCGCGAAGGGGTACTGGATAGCTCAAGCACTGCGGGTAAATTCGTTTGGAGCTGACTGATACGACCCTTAAGGCGGGCAGTAATATGCACAGTATTCAGTGTCCCTAAACTGGTGGCCGTTACGGAACCCACATCGGAGAGTCGCGTCACGGTGCCGGGAGTATAAACTTCGGTGGCAGTGGCAGCAAGGGTGAGGTTGAGTTCGGGATCTAAGCCATTGGCGGGGGTAAAGAGCACATAGTTCTCCGCTCGCTGCTGCAGCAAAAAGAGGGTGGTGAACAAATTCAGTTGCCCTCCCGTGAGGCGAATTTTGCCGGCGGGCTGGAGACTGTCGAGACTGCCATTGAGGATCAAACTGCCATTGGCTGTGAGGTTGAGAACGGGCGATCGCGTCACGCGCAAGGAATCCGGAATGGTAATTTCCAAGTTATCAAAGGCTGGGGGTTCAAAGAGACGACTAAAAGGAGCAGCTAACCCATTGTCATTGGCAACACCATTGATAGCGCCCAAATCAAATCGGCCTTGGCTGAGTTGGACACTGCCCCCCAGATTGGGACTCAGGAGTGTATCTGTAATCACGAGTGTGCCATCTACTGTACCGCGATAGATATTGCCGGCATTGACTTGCAATTGTCTCAAGGACGCGGTGAGGGGTGTGGCAGCATCGAGATCATCTGAGGCCAAGGGAGTTTGAATGGGCAACACCCCTGCCATGGTAATTTGCCCTTGGCTAAAGAGACCTTGAATGCCATCCACCCGCAGGCGATCGCGATCGAAGCGGATCCGCGCACTGAGATTTGTTACTGGTTCCTCAAAGACGGGAGTTTTGATGACCGCATCGTCCACACTGAGGACGCCGTTTAGAAGGGGGTCTTCCCATGTTCCTCGCAATTCGACTTGGAAAAGACCTTTGCCCTGCTGCCATTGCACCTGATCCGTAAAGAGATTTATCAACGATAGTCCTTCATCTTTGACACTCACATCCAGCGCCAACTGCGGATCAACCACAGGTCGTGGATCAAGGGGATAGATCAGGGGAACTGAACCCGTAACTATTAGCGGCTCTGGAGTGTTAAAGCGGGCGATCGCCTGAAGGGCAAGCCGATTTTGGGCATAGCGGAAGGTGGCATTGGCAGCTTCAAGGGGACGCTGATTCAATCGCCCATCGGCAAGGGTCGCTTCACCAGTGAGAATAGGCCGCTGCCATGAGCCGGTCAACACCGCTTGGGCATTTACTTTACCTTCAACCTCTACCCCAGGAGGCAAAAGACTCCCCACAAGACTGACGGGAAATTGCTCAAGCCGCAATTGGGCATTTTGCCGGTTGCCGCCCACCGTCCCATTCATGTTGAGTTGGCCCCTGTTGGCCAAGAGATTGAGGCTCGTCAGCACCAGTTGATTTTGGGCAAAGCGACCGCGACTCAAAAACTGATCCAGGTGGTAATTTCCCCACTGCCAATCGGCTCCCTTGAGATCAAAACTGGCCACAAGACCCGACTGGGGAGTTTGACTGAGGTTGATTTGGCCATTAAAAGCCCCCTGAAGTTGATCCAAGGGGGGCAGCAGTTGTGGCCGCCGCACCAAAGCCGCTTGGGCTTGCAGCAGATCAATTTCAGCAAGGCGGCGAATTTGCGTGAGCAGCGAGACTTGGAGACCTTCTCCGGCCCTAGGGAGTCCCAAATCTGCCGCGGTGCCCCGAGCAGTGGGTTGGCCAATCCCAACAGCAGTGGCGAATCCCGTCAAATCCGCTAGATTGCCTTGGGCAATCGTCAACTGCGCCCCCCATCGTTGGGGCTGGAAATCTGCCGTCAATTGATAGCGACTCTGACCTTTTTCAAAGAGACCAGAGTGAATTGTCCAGCGATCGCGACTCAGACGAAATTGTGCCTGCAGGCGATCGCCCCGCCATGCCCCCACCCCCGGTCGCTCGACGGTAAAAGTGCCCTGCCCCCTCGTCCAATTTTGCAACTGTAGGCTGCCAGAGGCGACTCCGGCAAGAATGGCCTCGTTGGGGAATTCTGGAGGACGTAACCGCAGGGATTCTACAGGAAACTGCTGGAGACGCAAATCAAAGTTCTCCCCGTGGCGCTGGCCAATGAGTTGTGCCTGTTGCCGTTGAATGAGTAGGGAGTGGGGGAAACCATCGGCAGCCAAACGCAACGCCAAGCGATCGCCCCCCCCTTGAAGATTGAGGGTTGCCCCCTGTTGCCGGCTCAAAGCCAGTGTTCCCGCAAGCTGAGGAGCAAAGCGCCAACCATTCACAGCTAATCCTTGAGTGAACAGCGACCCCTGAAATTGGAGATTGTTGAGGCGTCCGGTCAGTTGACCTTGGAAGGAGGTGGTGCCCGCAAGGGTAAGGGGAACAGGTAAATTCGGTTTCAAGAAGGTGCTTAAGGTACTCAGGGGGAGATTTCTGGCTTGGATGCCCAATTGAATGTCCGTGGGTTCTAAAGCCGCTAAATCAACGCCAATCGTTCCTTGGGCACGAATGGCACCAAGGGTGGCTTCTTGGACTTGGAGTTGCTGACCATTCCAATGCACAGCGGCAGTGAGGGGAGCACCGCTGGGGGTTTGATCTACTTGGAAATTAGCTTTGGCTCGAATGGCTGGCAGCGTCAGCTGATCCACCCGCCCCTGGGCGATCGCTTGCCCACTGAGGCGACCCTGTAAATCCCTGTGAAATTGCCGCAGAGGAATACCCTCCGCCTGAGCCTGTAACTGCCACCGACCAGCGACGGCTTGCACTTGCCCCCGCAGACTTCCCCCCAGAAATTGCATTTGAAACTCAGGGATGAGCAGTTGCCTTTGCGTGAGACGGGCGGTGCCCTGCAGGGGATACTGGCTAGTAGGCAATTGAAATACCGCATTAGCCTGCCAGCTCTCTGGGCTGCGCAGATTGCCACCAAAGTCCAGTTGGGCAAAACCTTGCCCCAAGGAAACTGGCAAAACCACACCATAGCGGTGGGCGATTGCCTGCAAATTCACCTGCTGCGCCTGAGCTTGCCCACGAAACTCACCGCTGGGTTTTACCCCCACCCTTGCCCAGAGCTGTCCCCCCTCCGCCAGTCGGGCGCGACCTTCCATGACGCCGACCCCTTGCTCAAGGGAGGCGATAAAAGGTAACTGTACCTGCTGGAGTTTCAATCGATCCACTTGCAGGGGAGTGTGGCTGCGCAGCTCGCCCCTGATTTGAGGATTGGCGAGGTCACCCTGCACCCGCAGGCTGGGAATCTCCACCTGCCCCCTGAGAGAAACAGAGGGCGCCATCTGCAATGCCTTGAGGGTGGGAGCCAGATCAAATTTGGCCACTTGGGCATCAATGTTCCAGCCTTCTTCGGAACTCACTGTGCCTTTAGCCTGCCAGCGGAGATTGGCGATCGCCCCGCGCAAATAGTGGAGCTTGGCTTGATTCCCCTGCAATTGGACATGGGCTTGTAACGCCTTAATCTCTTGGGGCACAAAAGCGGTGTGCAGCTTGCCATCCCGTAGCCAAATTTGACCCGTGACTGCGGGAGTTTCTGGCAAGGGAAGCTTAACTCGCAACTGTCCCTCTAGGTGGCCGCCTTGAACCCGGATGGTCTCTGGCAAAATTTCATTGGCCAAGGTAAAGGGAACTTGCCGAAAGTCCAAGGCCAATTCCCCCGCCCCTTGAGCCTGATCCCACACCCCCTGCAACCGCCATTCGCCATCCCGCACCAGTTGTCCTGCGGCTTGACCTTTAAGGGCAAAGTTCTGGCGCTGCGGCCAGAGGGTGAAACGGCCATGGACTTGGCGCAGCAGGTAAGCCTGACGCTGAAAGGGTTGAATCAAGACAGAACCATCCTGCACCTTCACCGTGACCTGATTCAGTTGAAAAGGAGTGGATTCCGCTTCTGGCAGCTTCAATGGTGTGCGCCACCACCGCCCTTCGGCATCCTGAACCACAGTGAATTGCGGTTGATGTAGGGTTACCTCAATATTCAAGGGCTGATGAGTGATGAGTTGCCAAGGATTAAAGGACACGTCAATGTGGGAGACGGTAACACTGTCCTCGCTTTGAGGAGAGCTGGGAATGGCCGACAGACCAAAACGAATAAAATTTAGGCCAAACTGCTGCACATTACCAATTTTAACTGGGCGATTGAGGTGCTGTTGCAGTTTGTGGGAAATTCCAGCAGCCAGCTCATAGCTGATAAACCACCATGCCCCTAGTCCTGAGGCAACGGCAATCAGCACGACGTTTGCGATAGCAGCCTCCACAACTCTCCAACCTAGTTGACGGAGTAGGTCTAACCAATCACGAGAGGGGGGTGGTTGCTGCGTCATGAAGCCCGACTCCACTACAGCTGAACAAGAAGCCCAACAGCTTAATCCTAGTACACACAGAAAAGACCTATCTTTCTAATTTGAGGTTTCAGATACCGGTGGATTCTCATGGAGAACAGAAACGCTAAGATAAAAAATGAACGTAAAGAAATGTAACAATGAGTGTCTTAGCAGATCGTGTGGTGTTGGTGGTGGGCGCCACCGGTGGCATTGGCCAAGCAGTTGTTGAGGAACTGCAGGGCAGCGGCGCCCAGCTGGTATTGGCGGCACGCTCTAGCGATCGCCTGCAAGCTCTAGCAGGGCAACTTTCTCCTGCAACAAGGGTGCAAATTCAGCCCTGTGACATCACCCAGCCCGAGCAAGTCAGCCAATTGATGCAAGCTATTCGTAGGGAGCAGGGACGCCTCGATGTGTTGATCAATGCTGCCGGTGCTGGCCTTCTCAAGCCCTATCAAAAAATTACGGCAACTGACTTGGATCAGATGTTAGATCTGAACCTCAAGGGCTGTTTTTACACTACCCAGCAGGCCGCCGAATTAATGAAGGAGCAACAGCAGGGACATATCTGCACTGTGGTCGGCATTCTCGGTAAGCATTCCATGGCCTTGGCCTCCGCCTACTGTGCCGCTAAATTTGGGGTTGTGGGCTTCAGTAAGTGCATGGCCGAAGAACTCAAGCGCTACGGCATTCGCTTTAGTCTCTTCTACTTTGGCGGTGTGGATACCCCCTTTTGGGATGCCGTCAGCCTCAAAGTGGATCGCCAAAAACTCCTGCGCCCCGCCACCGTTGCCCGCTTTATCCGCGCTGCCCTAGAGACGGATGCCCATGCAGTTCCCCTTGAGCTGAGTTTGATGCCCGATAGCCACGTCTTCTTTTAAGTCTCTTAAGAGCTCCATAGATTTGGGCTGGAGGTGTGGGCGATCGCCCCTTACGCCGACAGGGTTGGCAGCGAAGAAGGATGTAAAAGTAACTCAGCTGTGGAGCGTTTTTGCACCATTTCGGGAGTGATGGTACACTCGCGCAGGTCTTTGCGGGAGGGCAATTCGTACATCACATCCAGCATGATCTCTTCGACAATGGCGCGCAGGGCACGAGCACCGGTCTTACGTCGGTAGGCTTCTTGGGCGATCGCTTCCACAGCAGCCGGTTCAAAGCGCAACTCGACACTGTCCATGCGCATGAGTTTTTGGTACTGCTTCAGGAGGGCATTTTGCGGCTGGGTGAGTATCTGAGCTAGGGCAGCCACATCTAGCGGCTCAAGGACGGCAACCACAGGAATACGGCCAATAAACTCTGGAATCATGCCGTACTTCACCAAGTCTTGGGGTTCCAGTTGCTTGAGAATATCTGCCGAGCGTTTTTCCTTGGGAAGAAGTTCGCCATCCCGGACAAAGCCCATCGCTTTTTTGCCCACCCGCTGCTCAATGGTTTTTTCTAAACCCACAAAGGCGCCACCACAAATAAAGAGGATATTGGTCGTATCAATCTGAATGCAGTCTTGGTAGGGATGCTTGCGTCCCCCTTGAGGGGGCACATTGGCGATCGTCCCCTCTAGCATTTTCAGTAGCGCCTGCTGTACCCCTTCCCCAGAAACATCACGGGTAATTGAGGGATTTTCACTTTTGCGGGCAATCTTATCAATCTCATCAATATAGACGATTCCCCGTTGTGCTTCTTCTACGTCCATATTGGCGGTTTGCAGCAACCGCAACAGGATATTTTCCACATCTTCCCCCACATAGCCCGCTTCCGTGAGGGTGGTGGCATCGGCAACGGCAAAGGGAACATCCAGGAGTTTCGCTAAGGTCTGAGCCAAGAGGGTCTTCCCCGACCCCGTTGGGCCAATGAGGAGGATGTTGGACTTTTGCAGTTCCACATTATCGTCGTCCCCCTGACCGCTATCCAAAAGGCTCAGGCGCTTGTAGTGGTTATAGACGGCAACCGAGAGGATTTTCTTGGCTTCGTGCTGCCCCACCACGTGCTTATCAAGAAATTCCTTGATTTGCCGAGGCTTGGGAACTTGGCTTAAGGGACGACTGCGGGGCGTGCTACGGGGCGATCGCGACGGTTTGGGGTCTCGACGGGGAGTAACGGTGGACAGCTCCTCATCGAGGATTTCATTACACAGTTCGACGCATTCATCACAGATATAAACCCCAGGGCCTGCGATAAGCTTGCGCACCTGTTCCTGTGACTTCCCACAGAAAGAGCACTTGAGGTGAGTATCATACTTGGCCATAGGGAACCTCTAGGGTTGCGCGTCGGGTGTACTTAGTGGCTAGGAAGGGTCTGCCGTGTTACCACTTGATCGATCAGACCGTAGGCCTTGGCCTCTTCAGCAGACATAAAGAAATCCCGCTCAGTATCGGCTTCAATGCGTTCAATGGGTTGCCCCGTATGCTGTGACAGAAGTTCATTGAGCTTGCGCTTGTGGTAGAGGATCTCCCGCGCTTGGATTTCAATATCCACCGCCTGACCTTGGGCACCCCCAAGAGGTTGGTGAATCATGATCCGAGCATGGGGCAGCGCCATCCGTTTGCCGGGGGTACCGCCAGACAGTAGAAAGGCACCCATACTTGCCGCCAAGCCAAAGCAGAGGGTACACACATCGGGGCGAATGTGCTTCATTGTGTCGTAAATCGCCATGCCCGCCGTCACCGAGCCACCGGGTGAGTTGATGTATAGGTAAATATCTTTTTCCGGATCCTCGGCATCTAGATAGAGAAGCTGCGCCACGATGGAGTCAGCAACCGCATCGTCAATGCCCCGGCGATCGCCGGCACCCCCACCGAGGAAAATAATTCGCTCGCGCAGCAGCCGCGAATAGATATCAAAGGCTCGCTCCCCCCGCCCCGACTGCTCAACCACCATCGGCACAATATTGGCATGGGTAGGCGGCAAGTTGAGCGCTGGAGAGCGCAAAATGGAACTCAGGGGATGGTCGTAACGCGATTGCAGCATAGTTGCCTAGAATAATGGTTCGTTTGTTATTAATTGTAACTAGCGGTTTGTCCCCGTAGGCATCCTCCCCTTCATTATGCCGAACTATTCTTGGGATGGGGGGGAACTCGCTTTTTTCGCAGAGGGTTTTTGCGCTTTAGATGGGGCTTCAGCCTCTGCCTGGGCCTCGGCAGGGGTATCTTCTGGGGCTTGAGTAGCTGTGTCGGACTTGGTTGGCTGAAATGTATTCTGCTCTAGGAGCCAGTTGAGGGCTTGCTCCTGCTGCACTTCATCGTAGGCCAATTCGCGAAGTCGTTCTGGATCCTTGACCGGTTGGTTCCCCAACGCTTCTTTGTAGTGGTTTAGTCGTTCCTCAACTGCTTCTGGACTGGGTTCAATGCCCTCTTGGCGGGCGATCGCCTTGAGTAATAGACGGGAGTGCACTTCCCTAGCTGCCCCCGGCTCCGCCTCTTGGCGCATTTTCTCGTAGAGTTCCTCAGTCATGATCTTGTTCAAATCAACGCCTTGGGACTGAACTTGCATCAGCGTTGTCCGCACTTTCACCTCTGCTTCTTTGCGAATCAGCGTTATCGGTAATTCCACCGGATTTTGGGCAATCAGGGTAGCGATGAGGGCAGCTTCTTTCGCTTTCTTATCTTGGTTTTCGGCACGCTCTCGATGATTTTGCTCAAGATGAGCTCGCAATTCTGCTATGGTGCTGAATTCACTGTGCTCAGCAGCAAAGGCATCGTCTAGGGGGGGTAGTTCCGGTACTTTAATTTCCAAAAGTTCAATCTCGGCACTTAACTGTTTGGGGGGTTGAGCCTTACCTTCCTCTGCCTCCTGGGGAACAGACACTGTCACCGTTTTCGCTTCACCAACACTCATGCCGACAATGGCAGCAGGAATCTCCTTGAGCAAAAAGGACTGCTCTTCATCCAGGGGCAGAGAGAGTTCCTCTGCCGACAGTTCCTTCACCACCTCCCCATTTTCATCTTTGGTTACCAGCTTCAGGGTGACCTCATCACCCCATTGCGCCGGCCGGTCTTCGATAGGAATGAGGGTGGCATGCTCCCGTTGATACCGCTGCAGGAGCTTCTCAACAGTTTCGGGATGGTAGGTGACAGGAGTGTACTCAATGGTTAGCCCTTTGTAGGTTGTGACTGTAACTTCGGGTTCGATATCAAAGGTGACGCTGAAGGAAAAGTTTTCGCCGGGCTGAAATTGATCCAGTAACTCTGTAATACTCCCTTCAATTGCGAGGTTACCTAGATAGGGGATATTGTTCTTTTCGACGGCGGTTTTGACGGTATCCTCAATCAGCTTTTCCATGACAACAGCGTGCAGCCGCTCTTTGCCAATCTGCTGCAATACAAGTTGGCGGGGGGCTTTGCCTTTGCGAAATCCAGGCACCTGCGTATGGCGAAGGAGATCGTTGACCACTTGGTTATACACCTGTTGAGAGTGTGTCCCCGAAACCTCAATCGTGGCGAGGAGTTGGCTATGGGAGCGGGGTTCAGTTGTCACGGAAATGATGTCAGTCACGTCAGTCAAGGTGATTCCCCTTCGCAAATGGTGTCAATGTAGTGTCCGTTAGTTGTGCGCGATCGCACAAATTATGATTCTAGCGCAAATTTTCCCTACTCTCTATCAGATCAGGCTAACCTTAAAGCTAAACAACAATGCTCACGATGTCAGGGTTTTATAACATTCATAACAAAAGTAATCGTTAGAATCTCCACTACCGATAGGATTAATCAAATCAAAGTGACCCGCTGCGCGGCAAGCCCGACGACACCATCCGCCCTATCCTTAAGCGCCCTGTTAGCTTGCTCCCGCGCACTAGGTCAATGCTGCACTCCATTGGTGTTGGTAATATGACCCCTGCGGGGGTGAAGCTGGTGTATGTGGATCTTAACCCGGCGGTGGTGACCAAACTAGCGGATTGCGGTTCTGTGGAATCGGTGGGGCGCTCACAGATGTGGAGCTTTTCCTCAGCCTGCTGGTGCAGCAGTTGGAGCGGCTAAATCGTCCCTATACCCTTGCTTAGAAGCCCTGTGGCCAATGCGGTAGGATCAAAAGGGTTTTTTATTCGAGGTCAGCAGTGACAGTTCGTGTTCGTTTAGCGCCGAGTCCAACGGGAAATCTGCACATTGGGACAGCTCGCACCGCCGTATTTAACTGGCTCTACGCCCGCCACTGCGGAGGCAAATTTATTCTGCGTATTGAGGATACCGATCGCGAGCGGTCTCGACCCGAATATACCGAGAATATCCTTGAAGGGTTGCAATGGCTGGGGCTGACATGGGATGAGGGTCCTTATTTCCAGAGCGATCGCCTTGATTTATACCGCCAAGCGATTCAAACCCTCTTGGATAAGGGATTGGCCTACTACTGCTACTGCACCCCCGAAGAACTCGATGCCCTACGCTCAGAACAAAAAGCCAAGGGGCTAGCCCCCCGCTACGACAACCGTCATCGCCATTTGACCCCAGAGGAGCAAGCCGCTTTTGAGGCAGCGGGGCGAACTCCCGTCATTCGCTTCAAAATCGAGGACGATCGCCAGATTGAGTGGCAAGACTTGGTGCGCGGTCGGGTCAGTTGGCAGGGGGCTGATTTGGGTGGCGATATGGTGATTGCGCGGGCTGCCCCCCGAGGCGAGATTGGCTATCCCCTCTACAACTTGGTAGTTGTGGTGGACGACATTGCCATGGGCATTACCGATGTCATTCGCGGTGAAGACCACATTGGCAACACCCCGAAGCAAATTTTGCTCTACGAAGCCCTTGGCGCCACCCCTCCCAACTTTGCCCATACCCCCTTGATTCTCAACTCAGCGGGACAAAAACTCTCAAAACGGGACGGCGTCACCTCGATTTCTGACTTTCGGGCGATGGGATACCTAGCTCCCGCTTTGGTTAACTACATAACACTTTTGGGTTGGTCGCCCCCTGAAGGGATGGGGGAACTCTTTACCCTTGATCTGGCAGCTAAGCACTTTAGCTTTGAACGAATTAACAAAGCAGGCGCCCGCTTTGACTGGGATAAGCTCAATTGGCTCAATCGCCAGTACATTCAGCAACTAGAGCCAGAAGAACTTTTGGCGGAACTCATCCCCCTGTGGCGGGGGGCAGGCTATGCCTTTGATGAGGGGAGCGATCGCCCTTGGTTACTGAATCTTGCCCAACTCCTTCAGCCCAGTCTCAACACCCTTAGGGAGGCCATTGATCAAGGGGCAGTTTTCTTTGTACCCACTGTTACCTTTGATGCAGAGGCCATGGCTCAACTGAGTCAACCCCAAACTGCAACCATCCTAGCCTATTTACTAGACCATTTACCTTCAGAGCCAACATTGGCTACAGAAATGGGGCAACACTTGATTCAGCAGGCCACTAAAGCGGCAGGTGTCAAAAAGGGGGCAACCATGCGATCGCTCCGCGCCGCCCTTACTGGCGCCGTGCATGGACCTGATTTAATGGCCACTTGGCAAATTCTCCACCAACGGGGTTGGGATCAGCCGCGACTTGCGGCAGCCTTGAAACAGGTGCACACTGCTAGGGGTTAGGGGGGCGATGAAGATGGTTTGGCTTAAATTAGCCCCAGTGAGTGCTTCGCTCATGACGGTTTGTGTGCATAAGGGGAGCATTCACTAAGTTCAGAGCGGGTGGCAGGTTCGGTCATGGTTGGTCTGTCCTGAACTCAACTGGTGCCTAATGTTGCAAGTAGCTGGGTACCAAAGGCAGAGCATCCTGAAACAGGGGTGTGCTCAAGTAGCGTTCGCCAAAGCTCGGCTGCACCATGACAATTAACTTGCCGGCGTTTTCGGGGCGTTGAGCCACCTGAATGGCAGCGCACAGAGCAGCCCCACTGGAAATCCCTGAGAGGAGACCTTCTTCACGGGCTAGGCGGCGACCGAAATAAATGGCCTGCTCGTCGGAGACCGTGATCACTTCGTCAATGAGTTCCCGCTTGAGTACAGGAGGGATAAACCCTGCACCAATGCCTTGAATTTTATGAGGCCCCGGCTTGCCACCTGAAAGGACAGGGCTATTGCGGGGTTCGACGGCGATCGCCTGAAAACTGGGCTTCTTGGCTTTAATTACTTCTGCCACTCCCGTAATCGTGCCTCCGGTGCCCACTCCCGCCACTAAAATATCCACTTGACCGTCCGTGTCTTGCCAAATTTCCAAGGCAGTGGTTTCACGGTGAATCTTAGGATTGGCGGGATTTTTGAACTGTTGCAGCATAAAGGCCTCTGGGAGAGAAGCCGCAATCTCTTCAGCCCGCCGGATGGCGCCGCTCATCCCCTCGGTGCCGGGTGTCAAATCCAGCTCTGCCCCATAGGCGCGCAGCATGGCACGCCGCTCTGCACTCATCGTTTCTGGCATCGTCAGAATCAAACGGTACCCCTTTGCCGCCGCCACCATTGCTAAGGCAATGCCCGTATTACCGGAGGTGGGTTCCACAAGCACGGTTTTGCCGGGGGCAATGAGACCCGCTGCTTCTGCCTCCTGAATCATGCTCAAACCAATGCGATCCTTCACCGAAGCTGCAGGATTCATGCTCTCTAGTTTGACAACAATTTGTGCCACGCAGCCTTCAGCTTGGGGAATGCGGTTCAAGCGCACAAGGGGGGTGCGACCAATGAGGGCAGTAATATCAGGGGCAATATTCATGGACGAGCAATCTCCAAATTCAACAGAAAACTTGCGGCGCAATCATTTAACCTTGGATCACTTTAGATGTAGTACATGACATCCGCTTGCTGGTAGGCCTGCCGGCGATCGCACAAGTCTTGCAGCGTATGCTTTCTCAAGACCTCGTTGGCCGCTGCGCAGGCCTCTAGCCATATCGAACGGATCAGACTGCGCGCCAAATCACCACTGTCAGGCAGCTTTTGCTCTAGCTTCGACTCCACTCCTTCAATACAGTTGAGCACATCTAAAATTGAAATTTGCCAAGGAGCCTTTGCCAGCAAGTAGCCACCCCTTGCGCCCCGCTGACTGCGAATGAGACCCTTGCGGCGGAGAGTCGCCATCAGTTGCTCCAAATAGCGATCAGGAATGTTATGCATGGCAGCAATTTGGCGAATTTGCAGCGGCTCCGCCTGCTCATAGGCCATTGACATTTCCAAAAGCGCCAAGAGGGCGTACTCACTTTTGGCAGACAGTTCCACAAGACGTTTGGCACAAGCACGACATTGAGCAAATTGCCCAGGCTGTATTATATCCTACTTCTTGATCGGGATTGAGGAGATTCTTACGAATCTTCACTCTGGGGCAGATTGAAACCCCAGAAATTCGTTCCTTCCTTCCCTTCACAAACAGGCTAGACTTAAAAGAAGCTCTAGCTTTATGCCCAAGTCTGCCCAATGGTCAGAGTTCTAGCCATTGAGACCAGTTGCGATGAAACCGCTGCTGCCGTCGTGCGCGATCGCGCCATTGAAAGTAATGTGATTGCCTCCCAAGTGGGTGCTCATCAGCCCTTTGGCGGTGTCGTACCGGAAGTGGCCTCCCGTGCCCACTTAGAAAACATCAACACAGTCATTGCGGCAGCGATGAGTGAAGCCGCCTGCGATTGGTCAACCATTGATGCCATTGCCGTCACCTGTGCCCCCGGTCTGGTAGGCTCGCTCCTAATTGGGGTGACGGCGGCAAAAACCCTTGCCCTTGTGAAACAAAAACCGCTTCTGGGAATTCACCACCTTGAGGGGCATCTCTATGCCTCCTACTTAGCAGAGCCAAGCCTTGAGCCGCCGTTCCTTTGTCTGTTGGTTTCGGGCGGGCACACCAGTCTCATTGGCGTGTATGGCTGTGGCGAGTACCAGCTTTTTGGACAAACGCGGGACGATGCGGCGGGGGAAGCCTACGACAAGGTAGCTCGCCTCCTAGGGTTAGGGTATCCCGGCGGACCTGTTCTGGATCGCTTGGCGCAGGAGGGCAATCCAGAGGCCTTTGAGCTACCGGAGGGGAATATTCGCCTCCCCGATGGGAAGGTGCATCCCTACGATTCTAGTTTTAGTGGCCTCAAAACCGCCGTGGCACGACTGGTGGAGGAGCTGCGTCAAACCCATGATGAATTGCCGGTGGCAGATCTTGCCGCCAGTTTTCAAAAAGCGGTGGCACAGGCCTTGACCAAGCGGGCGATCGCCGCAGCGGTGGATCATGGATTCAAAACCCTAGCCATCGGGGGAGGAGTAGCGGCGAATTCTGGACTGCGACAACACCTGAGGGCGGCTGCGGAACCCTTGGGACTACAGTTAATTTTTCCGCCACTGCGGTTGTGTACCGATAATGCGGCAATGATTGGCTGTGCGGCAGTGGATCATTTCCGGCGGGGCGATCGCTCCCCTTTAGATCTAACAGCGCGTTCACGCCTCAGCTTGTTGGAGATTTCTACGCTTTATACGACCGCACCCCTCGCAGTGAGTTGAGGGCAATCGAGCCTAAAAAGAACACCAGTTGACAAACCACAATACTCGGCCCCGACGGCCAATTCATTCCTGCTGACACCAGCATGCCAACAATCGCACTGCCCACTCCCACTAGGGCTGCTAAAACCACATACTGTGAAAATTGCCGACTCCACAGGCGTGCCCCACAGGCGGGAATCACCACAAACGCACTAATCAGCAATACCCCCACAGTCTTAATCGAGACGGCAACCACCAAGGCCAATAGGGTGACAAACAGCAGCCGTTGCATTCCCACCGCTACCCCCTGCGCCACCGCCAAGGCTTCATTCACCGTGATTAACAATTGCACCCGCCACGTCAGCAGGACGAAAATGCCCACAATGGTGCAGAGTGTGCCACTCATAACGAGATCGACTGGGCGCACCGCCAGAATATCGCCAAATAGTAAGTTATTCACCCCTCCCTGATAGCGATCGCTGATACTCAGCAAAATCACCGCCACCGCCAAGGAAGCTGAATAGATAATATTGAGGAGGGCATCCGTCCACAGCCGCGTATGCTCCAGCAGATACGTTACCCCTAGGGCAAAGATGACGGCAAAGGGCAACAACATCACTGAAGGATTGAGGCCAAGCATAATCCCTAAGCTAATTCCCAGTAGTGCCGAATGCCCCAAGGCATCGCTAAAAAAGGAGAGTTGCCGCAAGATGGTAAAGCTGCCAAGGGCACCCGCCATTCCTCCGGTTAAGATACCTGCCCACAGCGCCCGTTGCATAAAGGGCAACTGCAACAGATCACTCATTCGTTCCAAGATCATGCGAACTTCTGGCTAGAGCGGGCCAAAGGGTAATAGAAGAATAATATGCTATTCAACAAGGTGGTTGTGAGGATAGGGCTGCGTGTATCGTCTGCTGGCGCCTGCCAAAATTAATCTCTTTTTACAAATTGTCGGCAATTGCTTGGATGGCAGTGGCTACCATGAATTGGTAATGGTAATGCAGGCGGTCTCCCTCATGGATCGCGTTGAACTCATGCCGCGGCGCGATCGCCAGATTAAAGTTCGTTGCACCAACCCCGCCGTCCCCTGCGATCAGCGCAATTTGGCCTATAAAGCAGCAGCGCTCCTACAGCGTCATTTTCCCGCTTGCCAGGGCGTTGAAATTTTCATCGAAAAACGGATTCCCGTGGGGGCTGGTTTAGCTGGAGGGTCAACCAATGGCGCAGCTGTCCTCGTGGGCTTGGATCTGCTGTGGCAGTTGGGTCTGACGCAACAGGAATTACAGCACTTTGCCGAGGAATTGGGCGCCGACGTACCCTTCTGTCTGCAAGGGGGCACAGCCCTAGCCCTAGGACGGGGTGAACAGTTGACCCCCCTCCCTGACCTCCAGGACTTGAGTGTGGTCTTGGGCAAGTATCGCTCCCTCAGTGTGGCTACCCCCTGGGCCTATCAAACCTATCGGCAGGAATTCGCTGCCACCTATGCCCAAACCCCCAGTGAGCAGGAAAAGGCACGCCAAGAGGGGGGATCCGCAACCCTGTTACAGGCGATTCAGCAGCATGACCTTCCGACATTGGCTGCCAGCCTCCGCAATGACTTGGAGAAAGTCGTCCTCCCCCGCTACCCTTTAGTGGCTCAACTGCGGGAGCAGTTTCTTCAAGCGGGGGCGATCGCCAGCATGATGTGCGGATCCGGGCCAACGGTGTTTGCCCTAGCGCCCTCGGCGGATGAAGGCTACACCATCATGCAGCGGGTACGGCGCGCCCTACCAGACCCCGACCTTGATCTATGGGTCTGTGAGTGCTGTCCCCACGGTATTCAGTTGGAAACACCCTAGGCAAACTCCTCCAGATAGTCTTGAATTTCCCGCCGCCGCTGAGGCTGCCGTAATTTTTGCAGGGCACGGTGCTGAATTTGGCGAATCCGTTCCCGACTCAGTCCCAGCAGTGCCGCAATTTCCGCCATCTCAAGGGCAGGTTGTTCCCCTAGACCATAGTGCAGTTCCATCACTTGGCGCTCACGGGGCGATAAATCACTGAGGAGTTGCCTCAAAGCGGTACGCAGGGACTCGCGCATGATGACTTCATCGGGGGTGGGTGCGGTGGATTCAATCAGCTCCTGCAATTCCGTTTCTTGATCGGCGCCAACCCGCTGTTCTAAGGCAACAGATTTGGGAACGGCAATCAGCACCTCTCGCACCTGTGACACCTCAAGATTCAGTTCTTGGGCAATATCCGCCAGACTTGGCATCGCGCCCCGTTGAGCAGCAAGGCGCCGTTGAGCACACTTAATTTTGTTGAGTTTTTCTACCATGTGGATTGGCAGACGGATCGTACGACTTTGACTGGCCACGGCACGGGTAATACTTTGGCGAATCCACCAGTAGGCATAGGTGCTAAAGCGAAACCCCTTTGTCGGATCGAATTTCTCAACGGCGCGTTCTAGACCCAAGGTGCCCTCTTGAATGAGATCGAGAAACTCAACGCCGCGATGTTGATATTTTTTAGCAATATTTACCACTAAACGCAGATTGGCTTGCAGCAGTTGGCTTTTTGCCCGCTGTCCTTGACGCTCAATGCGCTGCAGTTCAGCAAGAGGGACATTCGCCGCTTTTGCCCAAGCCTGACGGCCTGCTTGGAGGCACATTTGTAGCTCAGTCACACTCATATTCAGCAGAGACGCCCATTCAGCACGACTTAGGCGTCGCCCCAACTGCTGCCGGCGATCGCGCTCTACAACAGCGGCCACATAGCGTTTGATTTGAGGATCATCGGACTGATCGCGCACTGCGAGCAGGGCTTGGTACTGCTGAATCTGCTGGGCAAGGCTGAGTTCTTGGCTTGGCGTGAGCAAGGGAACACGGCCAATTTCCTGTAAATACTGCCGCACCAAATCCGTTGTCAATGGACGGTGGGACAAGCGTTGAATCGGGGTAGCCACCATAGGATAACTCAAACTCACAACAGCGAGCATCCAGCTCGATAGGGGTATTCTCTGTCCCGCGTCAGGGCGGCAGCAGTGATGGAGCGGTTGCCACAGTTGTGATATGGATCAACCTATTCTGCGCTTTCCGAGGAACCGGTCATGAGTTTTGTGGCTTGAGACGGCTGCTCCTTGAGAATTGTGGTATCAATTACGAAGGGCAATCGAGCGGCTCTCAGACCGCGCTTGATCAGGGCAAGGGTTTCTGGAAAAAGAACAAAGAGGGGAAACTGCCGATTGGCGCCCTCGCTAAAGACATCCCGATGCTGCAAGGGCATTTCCCAGCTATAACTGCGACTCAGGAGCACTTGGGACTGCCGCCAGCGGGTCAGAAGTTCGGTAAAGCTTTCCCCAGGACGGTGGATAAAGACGAGCAGTTCAATGTCGGTTGTAACCTTCCACGCTGGATCGCACATGACAAAGACTAGATCACAGGGCACTATCACCGACTTCACTTGGGGACGTGGGTTTGTTGTTGTGGCTGCAGGCACTTGAATGCGGGCGATGGGCAGCGGAATTGGAATTAAGCTTTCCTGGGGCCGCCGCATACTGGGAATCATTTCTAGGTACGGGCGATATTGCCGCAGCAGTTCTGTTGCATGGAGCGGATCTGTGTAGCGAACCAAGGTGTGTTCGTAGAGGTTGGGGGCGATCGCCATAGTAGGAATACAGCCTTTTTCTAAAATATGACCTAGCTAAAGTAGGTGACGTCCCTCCTTCTCAACAAGCCAACTACCCTCAACTCACTGCTTGCTGCGCCAGTTGCTCCAGTTGCGGCAAACTAAGAATTTGCAATTGTTGCTTGGCAGCATCGATTTTTAGCCAGTTTTTTGCCACCAGCTTATTCAGCAGTTGCTGAGCCTCCTCCACGCTAATGCTTGCCACATCCGCTAAATCTTTGACGGGTACATTGAAAATGACGGCTGTGTTGGCATTTGCCTCTCGCGGCTGACCATAGCGCCGTGCCAAATTCACCAAAACATGGGCCAGCCTTACAGCGGGGGGTTGGTGCAACAGCTCAATGCGGGCATTGGTCTGGCGTAGCCGTTGTGCCATTAATTGCAGCATCCGATAGTGCAAATCCGGCTCATGGCGCAGGACATGGACAAATTTTTGCGCGGGTACGGCCAAGACTTCCGCCGCACAGAGCGCCACCACATCCGTCGAGCGGGGTGATTGATCAAGAATAGCCATCTCACCAAAAAAATCTCCCGGCCCAAGGATTGCCAGGGTCATGAAATCCCCATTGGCGAGCAGTCGCCGTACCTTCACCCAGCCTGAGAGGATAAAGTAAACCGCATTACCCCACGCATCTTCAATTAAAATGGCACGCCCTGCAGGATAGGTGTTACGCCAAGCCACCGAGAGCATTGAGGCAAGCGCCTCTTGGGAACTAACCTCAAACAGGGGAAAGAGTTGACTAAAGTTTTCGGTCTCAATACTTGACATAACAACCTTTAGACACCAATGACATATTTGCGCCACTCTTGATGAGTGCCCGTGCGTACGTGCTTCGTGACTTCAAAGTACAAGCTGCTAATGGGGCGGCGGGGGGGTTGTCGGAGGGGCATATTTGCTTCTTCGGGAGTGCGATTCCCTTTTTTGACATTGCAGCGAACACAGGCGGTCACAATGTTTTCCCACGTGTCACCCCCTCCTCGCGATTTGGGAATAACGTGATCAAGGGTAAGATCATCGCCGGTATAGCCGCAGTACTGGCAGGAGTGGCCATCTCGATGTAGGATGTTGCGGCGAGTGAGGGGAATTTCTTTGTAGGGAGTGACAACGTAGTGGCGCAGACGAATAACTGTCGGCAAAGGGAAATTGTTATAAACCATCTTGCCGTTGTGTTCGACTTGCTCCGCCTTCCCCTTGATTAAAAGGACAACTGCCCGTTGCCAACTCGTAATATTGAGTGGTTCATAGGAGGCATTGAGTACTAGAACCTTCGCCATATCTGTTGACACGCGGCATTCTCTCAGATGGTAGCATATCCTTTGTTATTGGAGTAACAGCCAAGAGGATTTTTGTAGTGCCCTTCCCTAAGAGCGTGATAGTCTGAGAGAAGTCTTTTCCTCGTTACTTGTTACTTGCGTTTTCAATGACCACCGGGTCTCTAGCAGCACTGCTGCAACCGAATTTAATCCTTGAAACCACAATTGACCAGTTGCCCCCAAGTCTGTTGGAAAAATATCAGCTGCGGGGCATGGTGCTGGATGTAGATGATACGCTCCTCCCCACATGGGATGCGGAGGTACCCCCGAACATTCTGGCGTGGCTCCGGGAGATTAAGCGTCACATGCCCATCTGGCTGGTGAGCAATAATTTGAACCATCGCCGCATTGAGCGGATTGCTCGGCAGGTGGAGTTGCCCTTTTTGATAGGGGCAGGCAAGCCCTCGCGGCGGAAGATTCGTCAGGCCGTGCAAGCAATGAATTTGCCCTATGATCGGGTGGCCATGGTGGGCGATCGCCTGTTTACAGATATTTTGGTGGGCAATCGCTTGGGGATGTTTACCATACTGGTGCAGCCGGTTAGCGCACGGCGCTTTGATGGGAAGTCTTGGCTACGCAATTTGGAGTTCTGGTTAGCACGACAACTGGGAACGCCGCTGGCGATCGCGCCCCCCGCTGAGAATTAGCTTTTTCTCTGCAAATAATTCACCAGCGCCCGTAGCCCCAACAAATAGCTGTCAGCACCAAAGCCGGCAATTTGACCGATCGCCACAGGGGCAATGTAGGAGTAATGGCGAAAAGTTTCCCGTTGATGAATATTACTCAGGTGAACTTCGACCGTTGGCAAAGCAACCGCCGCAATCGCGTCTCGTAAAGCCACACTGGTATGGGTGTAGGCTGCAGGGTTAATTAAAATGCCGTGGGCACGTCCCACCGCTCCCTGAATGGCGTCCACCAAGACCCCTTCGTGGTTGGATTGGAGGCACTCAATGGTTACCCCGAACTCCTCTGCCAAAGCCTGCAGGGATTGGTTGATGCTGGCCAGTGTTACAGACCCATAAACTTGCGGCTCCCGTTGCCCCAGCAGATTCAGATTCGGGCCATGGAGCACCAAGATATGAAAAGCCAAACTTGCGCTAACCGTTCAAAGCTGCAAGGATAACAACATTCTGAATAAACTACTGGCGATCGTGCACCGGAATCGGAATCGGCTCCAGTTCAGGAGTAGGTTCGGCGCCGCCGAGCAGTTCCAAGAGTTTCTTTAGCCACGATTTGAGGGTGTCAAGCAGGCTCTTTAGATAATCCATTGATGTCCCTACTGTATCGCTATAGAACTTGTAGATGCCCCTCTTTTGAATAAGGACAAAAAAGGCATCATAACTTTAAGCTAGCACAATCTTTCTGAATCAGCACCCAATCAATTTAAGAGTTTTTAAGATTTCTGGAAGCCAAGACCGTGGCTAGCGGCGTAGCGATCCATAAAGCGAATAAAGCGATCCCACTCCTGGGGACTGCGCATGGTATAGGTGGCCTCAATGGCCACAGGTTGCCCGTTGATGAATTTGGCGTTTACATCACGGGTAACAATTTCTCCTTCCTCGTCAATCATATACATTCCCGTTACTTCAAGGTTCCCCTCTTGGACAATTTTAGGGTTATCAAAGTAAAAGATGGCCTGACCACTGCTGCCATCCCGTGCCCGCGTCAAGCGCACATCGGGAACGACTTCTTCGTTAATACCGCGAATGAATTGGATTTCTGCCATTGCCCTAACACTTCAAGCAATACTTTATAGAATACCTGTATCGGGGACAACTCAAACCAAGAAATCCCGCCGCAAACTGTAAATCACCCATTCGGGTTGCTCTAGATGGGGCAAGACCCCTGCGTTGGGGATCACTTGCAACTGTTGCAGGCGATCGCGGGCAGTGGCATAGAGTCGCTCCCCCAGAGAAAGGGGTGTGAGCTTCGCCTTTTCTCCCCAGAGGATCATAGTGGGGGTCGTTAACTGGGGCAAATACCGGCTCAAATCAAAGGAGAGATTTCCCTTCAGGGTACTCAGCGCTGCCCATTCGGCATTGGGACGGCAGGCAGCCTCAAGGTAGGCTTCAACCGTTTCGGGGCGCAGCCGCTGTGGATCGGCAAAAATAAATTGGCTGAGGA
Source organism: uncultured Thermosynechococcus sp. (assembly GCF_938074695.1). Taxonomy (GTDB): domain Bacteria; phylum Cyanobacteriota; class Cyanobacteriia; order Thermosynechococcales; family Thermosynechococcaceae; genus Thermosynechococcus. The sequence goes on along the minus strand of NZ_CALJEM010000035.1, from coordinate 24,020 downwards.
AGTTGCGCACCGCCAAGGGGTTAGCGGCAGCAACCGTGTAAATCAAGCGATCAAGGATTGGAACACTCAGCAGGGCATTGGCCACAGCCTGCCCCTGATCTTCGCCAAAGTCATTAAACCCGCTGGGACAGACCAAGCACAGCCGCTGAAAAAGATGGGGCTGCTGAACCGCTAACCGCACGACAATCCCTGCTGTGAGGGAGGAAGCAACCACAGTGACGGGCGTGCCCAGCATGCGCAGCAGTTCGGCAATCATGAGCCAGTAGTCACTACTGGTGTAGTCGCGGGCCGGATGGTCCGACTCCCCCCAACCAATGAGATCCGGAGCAACGACGCGGTAACGCGCCGCAAAGGCAGGATACACCTGTGACCATTCATAGTGACTGGAGCCACCCCCCAAACTGTGGAGAAAGACGAGGGGCGGTCGAGATTGCACCCGACCCCAGTGGCGATCGCTGGGGGTGTAATAGACCATGCGACCCAGACTGGTGCGAAAACTTTGCTGCACAAACGTGGGCGGGCAAAAAGCCATACTATTTCAAGGGGCGAATTAAATAGCCACAGCGATGCTCGCCATCTACAATCCAATGGGTACGCTCAACGGCACAGTCCCCAAGGGCGATCGCAAACATCTCTAACTCATGATGACAGACGCTGGGAAAAGATTGGGCAACGGCGGAAATCGCACAATTATATTCCGTGAATAAATATGTATCTTGGGAATCCTTCACTGGGTAGAACTCCGCCATATAGCCCTCCTGCCGCCGCAGCGCCACCAGTCGAGCCAAGCGTTCTGCTAGGGTGCCCGTTCCCATTTGCTCGCGGTAGGCCATTGCCTTGCGCTGCCAAGCTGCCTGTAACACATCTTGCATCTGCTCAGGGCCAAGGGTTGCGGCTACGGATTCCAAGAGTTCAACCGCAAAGCCCTTTGTCTGACCGGATTGTTGGCGCAGTTGCAGTTGCCGCAGTTCCTCCCGTCCCGCTTCGCTAATCATGTAACGGTATTGGGGACGCCCCACTGTGCCCGACAGGACTTCATAGGTGACCAGTTGCTCCGCCTCCAAATCCTTAAGATGCCGCCGCACCGCTTGCGGACTAATGGCCAGTTGTGCTGCCAACTCTTGGGCACTGAGGTGACCGTCCCGAAGCAGGCAGTGTAAGATGTCCTGTTTAGTATCGGATGTGAGGGTCACACAACGCCCCCTTGACTAAAACAACGATTTTGTTGCTAAATTAATTCTAGAGATAAGGCAACCATTCTGTTGCTTAATATACTCTACCTACTTGCCCTTTTGCCCATTCCTTTACCCAAGAGAACACTCGATGTCGGCAACACTCCAATCCCTCGTCAATCAGCCTTACAAGTACGGCTTTGTTACCCAAATTGAGACAGAGACCATTCCGCGGGGTCTTAATGAAGACATCATTCGCCTCATCTCTGCCAAAAAGAACGAGCCAGAGTTCATGCTGGAGTTTCGCCTGCGTGCCTATCGCCAATGGCTGAAGATGAGCGAACCCACGTGGCCACGCGTAAGCTATCCCCCCATTGACTATCAAGACATCGTCTATTACTCGGCTCCCAAACAGAAGGAAAAACTGAAAAGCTTGGATGAAGTGGATCCCGTTCTGCTGGAAACCTTTGAAAAACTGGGGATTCCCCTCTCGGAGCAAAAGCGGCTAACCAACGTGGCCGTAGATGCCATTTTCGATAGCGTGTCGGTGGCCACCACATTCCGTGAAGAGTTGGCCAAACAGGGGATCATTTTCTGCTCCATTTCCGAAGCGATTCACGAATACCCTGAGTTGGTGCAGAAATACTTGGGCAGTGTTGTTCCCATTGGGGATAACTTCTATGCGGCTTTGAACTCCGCCGTCTTTTCCGATGGCTCTTTTGTCTATATTCCCAAGAACACCCGCTGTCCGATGGAGCTATCCACCTATTTCCGCATTAACAATGGTGAGTCGGGGCAGTTTGAGCGCACGCTGATTATTGCCGATGAAGGCAGCTATGTTAGCTACCTTGAGGGGTGTACCGCTCCTATGTTCGACACCAATCAACTCCATGCAGCAGTGGTGGAACTCGTTGCCCTTGACAATGCGGAAATTAAATACTCCACCGTGCAAAACTGGTATGCCGGGGATGAAAACGGCAAAGGGGGCATCTATAACTTTGTGACCAAACGGGGACTCTGCCTTGGCCGCAACTCCAAGATTTCTTGGACACAGGTGGAAACGGGTTCAGCCATTACTTGGAAGTACCCCAGTTGTGTCTTGGTGGGGGATAATTCTGTGGGTGAATTCTACTCCGTTGCCCTCACGAATAATTACCAGCAGGCGGATACGGGTACCAAGATGATCCACATTGGTAAGAATACCCGCAGCCGCATTATTTCCAAGGGAATTTCGGCGGGGCACTCCCAAAATAGCTACCGCGGGTTGGTGAAAATTGGGCCAAAGGCCACGGGAGCGCGTAACTACTCCCAATGCGATTCGATGCTTATTGGTGATACGGCAGCCGCCAATACGTTCCCCTATATTCAGGTGCAAAATCCCACCGCACAGGTGGAGCATGAGGCCTCAACGTCAAAAATTGGTGAGGATCAACTCTTCTACTTTGCCCAGCGGGGAATTTCTGCCGAAGATGCGGTCTCAATGATGATTAGTGGCTTCTGTCGCGATGTCTTTAACCAGTTGCCGATGGAATTTGCGGTCGAGGCCGATCGCCTCCTGAGTTTGAAGCTAGAGGGCAGTGTTGGCTAGAGGTTTTAGGAGCTTCCCGGAAACAGACGCCACACCTTGATGGTGCTGTCTTCACTGGCGGAGATCAGTTGATCTTGGCCAAAGACCACACCGTACACAGCGCCAGAGTGTCCCTTGAGGTTGCGCAAGAGCTGACCAGAGCGAGACCAGAGTTTGACGGTTTGATCGCCGTGACCACTGGCTATGGCACTGCCATCGGGACTCACAGCCACACTAAAAACTTGTCCGCCTTCACTGCCAAACTGATGCTGAAGTTCGCCCGTGGTTAAATTCCAGACTTTGATGCCGTCCTTGTCACTGCCGCTGACCAGTTGACTGCTGTCGGGTGTGAAGGCAAGGCTATTGACATCGCTGGTGTGTCCTTCGAGGGTACGCAGGAGGCGGCGGGAGGGGAGATCCCAAATGCGGATTAGCTTATCCACGCCCCCGGTGGCCAGAAAACGCCCATCTTGACTGATGGCAACACTGAGCATGATGCCTTCATTGCCTTTGAGGGTGGTGATTTCCTGCCGGCTAGGGACATCCCACAGTTTAACGGTGTGATCATAGCTGGCACTGGCCAGGGTGCGGCCATCGGGGCTGAGGGCTAAACCATTGACAAAATCTTGATGACCCCTGAGGGTAGCTTGGAGCTGGCGATCGCCCACCCCCCATAGTTTGATGGTTTTATCTTTGCTGCCGCTAATCACCGTTTGACCATCCGGCGTGATCACAAGGGCATAGATCCAGTCGGTGTGACCCTTGACTTGTCCTAGGGGAGTTCCCGTGGCCAAGTTCCAAAAGTGCAACATGCGATCGTCCCCACCACTGACGAGTAAATTGCCATCGGGACTGAGGGCGATCGCGTTCACTTCATCCTGATGGCCGCGCAGCGTCGTAGCGAGGGCAATTTTTTGCCATTTGGAGGAAGTCATCTCTGAAGTTGCGTTCCCGTTTTGCTCAGGGGAACGGGATGTCCAGTATTGGCTGAGTTGCCAATAGGCCAGTCCTGCGACCAAGCCGCTGATCACAAGCGTGCTCAAAAGAAGTCGAAGATCAGAACTGCCCTTGTTACTCATCTGTTCCGTTCCTCCATCGCTTGCAAAAGGGCTGTGCCCTAGATTAACAATAAAGGCTGTGGCGTGTTTTTGCTTATGGCTTGTGTTGGGCAACGCTATGGGATGGCGATAGATGACAACACCCCTTCATGACTATGAGCGCACGGTTCATTTTGCTGACACGGATGCGGCGGGGGTAGTTTACTTTGCCAATCTACTGCGGTTTTGCCATGAGGCCTATGAGGATGCCCTTGCCCAGTTAGGGGTGGATCTGCGGCAATTTTTCAGCAGCAAGGGTCTAATTGTTCCAATTACAGAGGCACAGGTGCGGTTTTTGAAACCCCTCTACTGTGGCGATCGCCTACGGGTGACTATTGATCCCCAAAGACTGGATAGCAGCCGTTTTCAACTGACCTATACGCTCTACGATGCAGAGGGCAGTCGCGTCGCCATTGCCCACACCCAGCACATTTGTTTGCAATTACCAGAACGCCAGCGGGTGGCCATTCCTAAACCCTTAAGCCGCTGGTTAAAGTCTGCTCCAGAGGAGGCCAGCGATCGCGAGGATTAAGGGGATAATAAAAGGAATGTAGTCTCATCGCTCACTGCCAGCATGACCCAAACTTTTCGTGTTGAGATCCTGCACCAAGGACAAACCTACACGTTTGAAGCCAGTGCCGATAAGCCCATCCTGCGATCGGCCACCGCTGCGGGAATTGATCTCCCCAGTTCCTGTAATGCCGGGGTGTGTACCACCTGTGCCGCCCAGATTTTGCAGGGCACTGTTGACCACGGGGATGCGATGGGCTTAAGTCCCGAACTGCGGGAAAAAGGGTATGTGCTCCTCTGTGTGGCCCGTCCCTGCTCGGATCTGAAACTGATCTCTGAAAAAGAAGAAGAGGTCTATAATTTCCAATTTGGTCAATTTCAGAAAGCTTAGGCCTATGGCGGAGTCTCCCCTGCCCGATGAGCCTCTCAGTCGCACGCAGGTCTTAGTGGCCATGGCGCTGACAGCCGTCCTGTGGCTGATTTTGGCGCGGGTGTGGCTATTTACCCCCTTTTCGGGGGGACTCCTACCGCTGCGCTGGGATGGCTGGGCGGTGGTTGTTGGCATTGGCCTGTGTCTAGGGATTACAGGCATGGGGGCGATTTTGTACCGGCTCTGGCCCGCCTATCGCCATGCTTCGGATACCTACCTGAAACTAGTGCTTTCACCGCTACTGTGGCCGGATTTGTTTTGGATTGGCATTTTGCCCGGCCTCAGTGAAGAACTGCTCTTTCGGGGGGTGCTTCTGCCAAGTTTAGGTTTGAATTGGGCAGGAATTATCGGCAGTTCTGTGTGCTTTGGCATTTTGCACGCTGGATCGCGGCAGCAGTGGCCCTATGCCCTGTGGGCAACCATTGTTGGTGGATTGTTTGCCTATAGCGTCGTGGCAACGCATAATTTACTGCTGGCAATTGTTGCCCATACCTGTACCAATTGGCTGGCGGCAACGCTCTGGAAAGTTGCGTTTTGGCACTCCTCGCCCCATCAATCCTAGCGCTGGTGCCCTAGGACGCGAAAGACCTCCTGCTGCTCAAAGAGTTCGACCAGATCGGGGTTGATCTTAAATTCCTTGGCTTCTTGCCGCAAAATCTTGAGGGCGGCAGCCACCGGCAGGCTTTTTTTGTAGGGGCGATCTTTTGCAGTGAGGGCATCGTAAATGTCGGCGATCGCCAGCATCTGGGTTTGCAGGGGAATTTCTGCTGCCCCAATGCCGCGGGGGTAACCACTGCCATCTAGACGTTCATGGTGGCCATAGGCAATTATGGGCACATTCTTTAAGTGGGCAGTCCAGGGAATGCGGGAGAGAAAGTGGTAGGTGTAGGTAACGTGAGCTTCAATGAGCCGCCGCTCTTCCCGGCTGAGATTGCCGCGGCGCACCAAGAGTTGTTCCAGTTCTGCCGCCGTAATCAGGGGATGCATTTGCCCATCCACACCGCGGTAGTAAAACTGGGTCAATTCCTGCAGACGAGCCAGGGGTTCTTGGTCAAGGATTTGGGGTTCATTGGCCTGCTCTAACAACTGCCAGTAGTGCTCTAGGGTGAGTAGTTGTTGCTGTAGCTGTTCATCGAGATGACGCAAAAAAGCACAGTGGGAACAGGCCTGTTCGGCAGCGTGCGGGCTGTGGGGATGGGAGAGCAAATAGTTTACTTTGGCTTGCGCCGTTTCCATTTCTAGGGTGCGCCGCACCAGGGCAAAGCGCTGGCGAATGACCTCCAGTTGCTCCGGGAAGAGTTTTTTCTGCTTGTTCAGGATGGTCTCCGGTACGCCGACTTTACCAAAATCATGGAGCAGAGCCGCATAGCGAATCTCTTGTAGTTGGCGATCGCTAAAGGAGACTTCGCGAAAGATGCCCCGCGACGTTGCATGGGTGATCTCCGCTAGGCGCACAGTGAGCGCCGCTACCCTTTCTGAATGTCCTGCCGTGGTTGGATCCCGCACCTCAATCGCCTGCACCGAGGCAGTGACAAACCCTTCAAAGAGCTGTTCAATACTCTCAAGAAGCTGATTGCGCTCAATAATCACCGCCGCCTGACTGGCTAGCGATCGCACAATGTGTTCTTCCCAAGCAGTGTAGGGCTGGGTCAGACTGACCGCCGTTTCTGGCGTCAGCAGGGTTTCTGGCGATCGCTTGCGGTTAATCAGTTGCAGAACACCAATCACCTCACCACTGACATTTTGCATCGGCACCACCAGCACGGAGCAAGTTCGATAGCGCAGGGCTTCATCAAAGGAGCGATTGAATTGGTACACCTCGCTGCCCTCGAGAGCATAGACATCGGCAATATTCAGGGATTTCCCTGTCAGGGCGGCATAGCCCACTAAGCTCGTTGGCGTTAGGGGAATTGTAGTCTCCTGCACCTGCTCCGGTAGGGTCACGCTATCGTTTTGGGCTGCCTTGAATTCAAGTACCGTCGGGTCTGTTTGCCGCTGCACCAGAAAGATCGTGCCGGCATCGCTAGCGGTAATTTGGCGACTTTTCGTGAGAATGAGATGCAGTAGTTCCTCTAGGGATTGGCTAGCGGAAAGGGCAATGCCAATTTCGAGAAGCTGATCAACAAGCGTTTCCGCATCTGAGCCAAGCACCGCTTTTTCAAGGGAGCTGCTAATCATCGCAAAAGACCCGCAAGGAATGCGCCCATTATAGATGTGTTGCAAGCATCCGGTTGTGATCTAATTGCGGTGGTTGTTGTGGTAGGGAATGCGTGCTCCCGCCCAAGCCAACTTCTCCCGCAGGATCTGATAAAAGGAGTAGTGATCTCGCAGGATGATAAAGCGGGCTTGACAATCGGCCATTGTCACCTGAACCCGCTGTCCCGGCCAAATAGAGGTGGCCAGTACGCCATCCATCCACAGTTTGGTATTCAAGCTGTGATCCTCCAACGGCCAAATGCTCACCGTCGAGCGGGCAGGCAAGACGATCGGGCGGCTCGACAAACTCAGGGGGCAAATGGGGGTAACCACAAGGGCTTCCATCCCCGGATGCAAAATGGGGCCGTTGGCGGCCACCGTATAGCAAGTGGAGCCGGTGGGAGTGGCCACCAGCAACCCATCCCCTTGGTACTGATCCACCACATCGCCGTCAATTTCCATTTCGAGGATGGCGGTAATCATGCGATCAGCAGAGGCGGGTTTAATGCACATTTCATTGAGGGCGTAGTAGCGATCGCCCACCACTTCAGGATGCGATTTTGACCCCTCAAAGACTTGAGCTTGCAGCATCATCCGCTGTTGCATGGCATACTCATCCCGCTCAAGGCGATCCCAAACCGCCTCCGTATCGCGAAACAGCTCCAAAGGCTCCGTCAAAAACCCCAAGTGCCCCCCCACATTCACGGCCAAAATCGGCACCCCCGCCGCCGCCAAGTGCCGTGCTGCCGCTAAGGAAGTCCCATCGCCTCCCAAAACAACAGCCAGATCAATCGGCTCAGTCACCGACGCCATAAAAACGGGGTAGGGGTTGTCTTTAGGGCCGCTCGGACCCACAAGGACGTTGGCACCCCGCTGTTGCAGTTGCCGGCAGGCGCGATCCGCCCATTCCTTGCTCTGGCGATCGCCCGCCTTGTGCACCACAATCACTTGGTTCAACTGCATGGGGCTACTCGTTTTCCAGGTTCTGCATTCCTTTGGCAATCCGTGACAACTCGGTTTTTTCGTCCACGGAAATGCGGGTGGGGGTACCGCTGATAATGCCCTCGAAATTGCGGAAAGAGTCGCGGATCTCCGCTCCCTTCTCAGTGATGACATACTCGCGGATGCCCTTATCGTGCCAAGACCCCCGCATCTTAAAGACGTTAATTGCCCGCGACATTTCCCCGCGAATTTCTACATACTGCAACAGCAAAATGGTGTCTGTAATTGTCGAAATGTGGGACTCCGTAATTGAGTTTGACCCCATAAACTGATCCGTCGTGTTGGTGAAAAAGCCCGTGATTTCCTCCTGCTTGGCAAAACCCGTAACACCGATAACAAATTGACGGAAGGCATTATTGCTCACCCCCCGTGCTAAAGCAGATAGGGAGTCAATGGCCACCCGCGACGGCTTAAAGTCAGCAATCTCGGATTTAATAATCTGCAAGTGATCCTCTAGGCCCGCCGACTCTGGATAGGCGCAGATAATCCGCAGGAGACCCCGCCGCTCTAGCTCCTCAAAATCAATGCCCCAAGAGGAGGCATTTCGCGACAACTGCGCCCGCGACTCTTCATAGGCAAACAGCAGTGCCCGTTCGCCCTGTTGGCACCCCGTTTCCAGAAACTTGCTCACCAAAAGTGTTTTACCTGTGCCGGTTGCTCCTGTGGCCAAAATAATTGAATCTTTGAAAAATCCACCGCCACACATTTCGTCGAGGGTTTTAACCCCAGAGGAGACCCGCACATTCGAGGAGCGTTGGGTCAGACGCATGGCTCCCAAGGGGAAGATATTGATGCCATTGTTAATCGTAAAGGGATATTCCCCCTTCATGTGGGTCGTGCCCCGCAGCTTGAGAATTTCAACGGTACGCCGCCGCCGTTCCCCCTCAAGGACATTGCGCAAAATCACCACATTGTCGGAAACAAACTCTTCGACACCAAACCGCGCCACAGGGCCATACTCATCCACCCGCTCGGTGGTCATGATTGTGGTCACCCCCAACTGTTTAAGGCGGAATGCCAAGCGGAAGATTTCCCGTCGCACCACTGAAGCCGCATCATACTGCTGGAAAACAGCCGTCACCGAATCAATGGAGACGCGGGTGGCTTTGTATTTGCGAATGGCATACTGGATGCGCTCAATGAGCGCCGACAGATCAAAATCTCCCGCCACCTCTTGACCATCGGGATCCGGCGAGGCATCGAGGATAAACAGCTTCCCTTGATCAATAAGACTTTGGAGATTCCAGCCAAAGCTGAGGGCGTTTTTGATAATGTCTTGGGGAGACTCCTCAAAGGTGACAAAAATACCTGCTTCATTAAAAATCGTGATGCCATTATAAAGAAATTGCACCGCAAAAAGGGTCTTTCCGGTTCCTGAGGTACCGCTGACCAAGGTGGTGCGTCCTTGGGGGAGTCCGCCATGGCTAATGTCGTCAAATCCCTCGATCATTGTGGGGATTTTCTTTACTTCCGCAGGAGACTGCCCAGGGGTGCTTAACTGACTTTCTGGTAGGTTCGTCATAGAAGAGTTTTAGACCGAGTATTCTGCAAAAAATTCCAAAACGTTATTCTAAACTGAAGTATTCTAACCACTGTGCCTATTCCAGTCCAAGTTCGTCGTCGGACTGCTCCCCAATCTCTTCGTACAGCAAGTCGAGGCCGATAAGCACCTTTTCACGGTTGGATAAATCACCAATGATACGGCGTACCGGTGGGGGTAAGACTTTGGCGAGGGTTGGGGTAGCCAGAATTTTATCCTCCTCGGCCAATTGGGGGTTTTTGAGGACATCAATCACTTTCAGGGCATAGACACCCTTAAACTCTTTTTCCAGAATGTTGTTGAGGGTTTTTAGGGCCCGCACGGAGTTGGGGGTATTGCCGGCCACGTAGAGCTTGAGAACGTAGGTTTTCCGCAGAGGAGTCATAGGGGTTACACCTCACGCGGAATGGAGCGACGATACATTTCGCATAGATGGGCGATGACATCAATCAGTGTCAGGCGATAATCGAGCAAAATGTCCTCACTGCGACCTTCCAGTTTAAGCTGCTTAGAAAAATTATCCATGAGTTCAACGTGAATCTCTAGGACTTGGGAGACGGAAATATCGGCAAAGAATGCTTTACTCACAAATTCGTCAATGCGCTCATTGACTTTGGCATCAGTATTAAAGTATTCAAGAACAATGGTACGGTAGATCGAGCGTAATTCGTCGAGGAGCTTGCGCCTATCGGCGGGGGACATGCGACGGAAGAAGAAGGCGGTATCCCGCTTGTAATAAACCCCCAGGTAGCCGAGTCGCTCTTTTAACTTTTGGGAGAGACGGTGCTGGGGATCGAGGTTCCCACTGTCTTTAAGAGCGGGCATGCGAAACATGACGTGGGGAGGAACAGCACACCCTGGACAGAGCTTTACAAATCCAGTAATCGCCTCTTCAATTTGCTGGTTAAGCTGTTGCAGCTGATCGGTGGTGAGAATGACTTCGGCTATGTGGTAGTGGGGGCCAGGGGGTGGGGAAGACGGTGCCGCAGGAAAAATCAGGATGGCAGGCAACAGCGTGGCGCTGTGGTGAAGATACGTAATGATTTGCGGCGTGCCCTCTCCCCATTCTAAAATTAAACAAGCAATACTATTTCGTCGTTGCTCTAAATAGGTGCAAAACTCCCTCTCATTGGAAAAGTAAACAAGCTCATCAATGTCGGACTTATGCAAACGTACCAGTTCTTGGCCAATAGCGGGCGAGTAAACTAAGCCACAGATTGTTAATGCGGTTGACTGCGCCACGGGCTTTCAAGACTTGAGTTTGCATCTGATAGCATCCTATCATCTTCTCGCGGGTGGTGGCAGTGTTTTCTGAAGGAGTGTTGCCATTTCATCATGCCCCATAGGAATGATTGATGGATTCCCTATTCTTAGCGTCCTTTGCTCAACCCTCCCCAGCAGTGGCGGCAACTGCTTGTCTGAGGGAGGTGTATCAGCGCTGGCAAGAAACCCTTGCAGAGGCGATCGTCATTGTTGATGAGCAGCAAGCTCCCCTGGGGGTGGTGCAGGGGTGGCGGTTGGCGTTAAGTTTGGAGCGGGAAGAGCAGCTAGCCGATTTAGTGGTGGGTAGGGTAACAGCTTCTTGGCGATCGCCGGTGGTGGTGGTACCCGCCGCGTGGACGCTCTTGCAGTTTCAGGGATGGTTGCGCAGCCAAGCCCAGATGCCAGCCTATGTTGCGGTCGTGGATGCAGCGGGTTCCTTTTTGGGACTGCTAGATCAGCAAAAGTTACTGCATTACTGGGCCTGCCAGCCCCCTTTGCCGTGGCTGGAGGTGATTGAACAATTGCCGTTGCCGATCCAAATTCAAAACGCTCAAGGCAGCGTCATTTGGCACAATTGTGCTTGGGCAGAACACTTCACGGATTTTTTGCCTCTTGTACAACCCAAATTTGAGGGTTTGAATTGTCAGACCCTAGAAGGGCGATCGCTCTGGCAAGTGTGTTCGTTTCCTTTGCATCTCACCTCCTTAGAATCGGGTCAAGCTGAGGGCAATGTAGCGGTGGCCAGCGATCGCTATTGGCTCTTTTTTGCCCAACGGTGGCCAGAGGTTGATTCGACGACTCCCACCCGCTTGTACCAACTGCGTCTGCATCAGCAAAAACGCCTGCTTCTCGGCTTGGGGCATGAACTCAAAAACCCCCTCACGGCGATTCTCAGTCTTACCCAACTCCTGTGGCAGCACCCTCTGCCGGCACAAGAGGAGTACCTTGCCCTGATTCAACGCAGCGGCTGGCAAATGAATCGCCTGATTCAGGCGTGGCAGGACTACACCCGTGCCCTCTGGGGTGAGTTGGAATTGCAGTGGGAAACCGTGGAACTGGCCAGCCTGTGGTTGCGATCGCAGGAATTGGCGGAGCATCTGTATGGCCCGAACATTTCCCGTTGGCAATGGCAAATTGAGGTTCCCCTCAGCAACCTGTACCTCTATGGGGATACGCTACGGCTACGGCAGATTTTTGCCCACCTTCTAGGGTGGCTGATGCTCTTTCCCAGCGATCGCTATGGGCTGCGCCTGAGTCGCTGGCAAAATTGGCTGGTTCTACAACTGTGGGAAGAAGGACGCGGCATTCCTCTGAAGGATCACGAGCGCCTGCTGCACGAATGTCTCGAGGACTACGCCGAAGTAACCATGGGGCTGATGCTGGCGCGCCAACTTTGTCGGCTGCACAGTGGTGAGCTTTCTTTTATCGCCCAACCTGACGATTCCAGTGAATGGACAGTGCTACTGCCCTTTGCTGAGGAACTTCCCCCTGAGTTGCCCACTGTGGCTCAATTGATCCTTTTGGTCAGTAATGATGCCCCATGGATTATGAAGACCACTGCTGCCTTGCGACACAATCACTACGGCTATATCATCGCTCGCCATCCCCTTGAAGCCCTTGATAAGGTGGAACAACTGCAACCCACAGCAATTGTTGTACGCCCCGCCAGCAGTCTCATCTTGGCCGATGTGGTTGAGACTCTTGCCACCAGCTCCTTCACTGCAACTGTACCTTTAATCATCTTGTCCGATGAAGCGATTCCCTTGGGCTTGACTGGTTTTGTCCAACGGTTGCCCTTGAATAGCCATCCGAGTCTGCTGATTGATGTCCTTGATCGCTGGTGCTTTCCCCGCTTGGCGCCACCAGCCCCAAAAGTATCATTCGGGCCTCCCCTGCCCAATCAAACGGTGCTCCGCCTTGGTTTAGGTCACGAGATCAACTTACCCCACCTGCGACTGCTCGAAGCAGAAGATCTTGAACAGGCCGACCTCTTGGTGGAGATTTGGCAGCCCGATGCTTTGATTTGGGATTTACCCGCTGACGAAGTTGCCCATCTAAAAAATCACCCCAAACTGCGAGCACTCCCCATAATTACCTTGGCCGAAGACAGCAGCCGCGCGATTCATGACTTGGGGGATGTCATGGTCTTTCCCTGCCTCAACCTTGAGGATTTAATGGAGGTGGTGCTCCTTGCAGCCACCGTCAAACCTCAAAGCTGACTCAATACTGTCCGCGCTGCCGCAATGGTGCGTTCAATATCTGCCTCGGTATGGGCAAGGGAGGTAAAGCCGGCTTCAAACTGGGACGGCGCCAGATAAATCCCCTGCTCCAGCATGCCGCGATGGAAGGCGGCAAACTTTTTCAAGTCAGACCGCTTGGCTTGCTCATAGTTGGTCACCGGCCCAGCAGTGAAAAAGAAACCAAACATGCCGCTGATGTGGCCACCACACACCTCGTGGCCAAATTCCCGTGCCGCCTCTAACAATCCCTGCACCAGCTTGCCCGTAATCCGATCCAGTTGTTCATAGGTGCCGGGGCGGCTAAGGATTTCTAGGGTTTTGATTCCTGCCGTCATTGCCAGGGGATTGCCGGAAAGGGTACCCGCTTGATACACCGGCCCTGCCGGCGCCACCATCTTCATAATGTCAGCACGACCCCCATAGGCACCTACCGGCAGGCCACCGCCAATCACTTTTCCGAGGGTAGTGAGATCCGGTGTGACGCCAAATTTTTCTTGAGCGCCCCCATAGGCAATGCGAAAGCCTGTCATTACTTCATCAAACACCAACAGGGCGCCGTACTGATTTGTGAGTTCCCGCAGCCCTTCGAGAAAGCCGGCATCCGGGGGAATAAAGCCGGCGTTGCCGACCACAGGTTCAAGGATCACACCCGCAATGTCATCGGGATACTGTTCAAAGAGGCGACTAACCGCTTCGAGATCGTTGTAGGGTGCTGTCAATGTGGCCGCGGTGGTGGCTTTCGGCACGCCGGGGGAGTCGGGTAAGCCTAGGGTGGCCACCCCAGAGCCTGCTTTGACCAAGAACATATCGGCATGGCCGTGGTAGCAGCCTTCAAATTTGATCACTTTTTCCCGCTGGGTATAGGCACGCATGAGCCGCAGCACTGCCATACAGGCTTCGGTGCCGGAGTTCACAAAGCGCACCATCTCCACACTGGGAACAGCGGCAATCACCATTTCCGCCAAGATATTCTCCAGCACACAGGGGGCGCCAAAGCTGGTTCCCTTTTCAAGGGCAGCATGGAGAGCGTTAATCACTTCGGGATGGGCATGGCCGACGATCGCAGGCCCCCACGACCCCACATAGTCAATGTATTGGTTGCCATCCACATCCCAAATATGGGCACCCTTGACATGATCAAAGACAATGGGTTGGCCGCCGACGGACTTAAAGGCACGCACGGGTGAACTGACGCCACCGGGCATGAGTTTTTGGGCAGCGGCAAAAATTTCTTGGGATTTTGTAGTTTGAAGAACGGTCGTGGTCAACGTCAACTCCCTCAAGCATTGGCGTGCTCAAAGTATTATAGGCAATTCTTCTGCCCCTTAACCCTAGAAGTACACATGTTGCAATTTTTTACGCATAGGCAGTGGCGATCGCGCCCGCCGTACTTGGCAAGGGAGAACGACTTTTGCATAGGTAGGGCGCTTGGCGAGAACTGATGATTGGCTCAAAACCCAGCATTACTGTTTCTGATTGTTCGATTGCCGAGGAGTGAGGCTCATGCCAGTTTTACCAACTATGGAAACCGTTGATACTCCCCTACTAGCCACTGCTCAATCCATCTATAATCTCTACCAGCAGGTTCATGGGGCGAAAACGGTGCCTGCGGGTGTGGTTGTTAATCGGCAAACCCTGCGGGGCTATGTGCTGTTTACTAGTCAGCCGGTGCTGCTGCCCCAAGAATGCTTTATTCCCTATGATCATCTGCCGGAAGTGACACGCCTATAACTGCACTGACTGTTTTGACCTTTGCCAGCTACTGCCTTGTCTTTGCCCTTGGCGCAGCGGTGGGGAGCTTTCTTAATGTGGTAATCTACCGTGTACCAAGGGGGCGATCGCTCCTGTATCCGCCGTCTCGCTGTCCTATCTGTTTGACAACGCTCAAGCCTTGGGACAATATTCCGGTTTTGGGCTGGTTCTTCCTGCGGGGGCAATGTCGCTACTGCCATGCGCCCATCTCTTGGCGGTATCCGGCAATTGAACTGTTGACGGCGCTGCTGTACGTCCTGATTTTCGCGGTGAGTGGTTGGCAAATCGAAACCCCTGTGCTTTGGCTATTGAGCGCATGGCTACTGGCCTTGGCTTTGATTGATCTAGACACGATGACGCTGCCCCATCCTCTCACCAAATGGGGGTTGATTGTCGGCTTGTTAGTCAGAGGGTTAACGACAGGTCTCGGCGGACTCACGGAGGGGATCATTGCGGCAGTGATCGGCATTTGGCTCTTTGATCTAATCCGCTGGGGGGGCGCGATCGCCCTAGGTCAGGAGGTCATGGGGGGAGGGGATGGTAAACTGGCAGCCATGATCGGCGCCTGGTTGGGCTGGCGAGGGTTGCTCGTCACCTTTTTCTTGGCCTGTGCCCTCGGCGGCCTGATGGGTGGACTGGGGATTGCCCTAGGGTGGATTCAACGTCGGCAACCCATTCCCTTTGGCCCGTTTTTAGCAGTGGCTGCTATTCTCAGTGCTCTCTTTGGCCAGCAATTAATTCGCCTTTACTTCAAAATCTTTTTGCCGGGTGTATTTGTTCCCTAAGCTCTGTCAAAGAAAGATAACTTCACTAGGTAAGCTAGAATTGCCCCCACAAGGGCTACGATAAATCCCCATAGACGCGCATCCACCACCCGCTGGCGATCGCTGAGATCAATCACTTTGTCATCTAACGCCTTCAGTTCAGCACGCACCAACTGAATCTGTCCCTTGAGGTCGGTATCAACAGCTTTTACCTCTGCACGTACTGACTGAATATCCTCCTTTAGCTCAGTACGGATGGCTTGAGCCTCTGTGCGCACTAACTGAATATCCTGCTTCAGTTCGGTATGCACCGCCTGAATTTGTTCCTTGAGCCGAGTGTCAATTGCTTGCACCTCTGCACGCACTGATTGAATATCTTGCTTTAGCTCAGCGTGAACTGACTGGATTTCTTCCTTTAGCTCAGTGCGAACCGACTGAATCTCCTCCTTTAGCTCGGTGCGAACGGATTGAATCTCTTGCTTCAGCTCGGCACGAAATCCTTGTACCTCTGCCTTAAGTTCAGCCCGGACAGTATTGATCCTTTCCTCTAGGGTGTTGAATTTTTCATTGGTAGTTGCTTGATTGGTTTTAACTTCAAGGGTTAATTCATAGATCTGGGTCTGCATCGCCCTCATGTCAGCGCGCATTCCTCTAATTTCGTCGAGGATTTGACCCAGTTCAGAACGGGTAGCTGGCTCAGTCATGGCGCCTTGTGCAAATCTTCCCTAGGGATGGCCTTACTCCTAGAGTACAATCCAGTATGATGAAATAGTGTCTTTGCCGGCCTCTTGGCTGTTTGTTGCGCTCCGTTGAGACCTTGCTCCAATGACCTCGTCTCCCTCTGCGTCGGCGAAAAACGCCCTCACAGGTGATCAAATTCGCCAGAAGTTTCTTGATTTCTATGCCGCCAAAGGGCACACGATTTTACCCAGCGCCTCACTGATTCCCGAAGATCCGACGGTGCTGTTAACGATCGCCGGCATGCTCCCCTTCAAGCCGATTTTCCTGGGTCAAGAAGCACCGAAATTCCCTCGTGTCACTACTGCTCAAAAATGTCTGCGCACCAATGACATTGAAAATGTTGGTCGCACGGCTCGCCACCACACCTTTTTTGAAATGTTGGGCAATTTTAGCTTTGGGGACTATTTCAAGGCGGAGGCGATTACGTGGGCCTGGGAACTGATGACCACGGTCTATGGTTTACCCCCTGAACGGCTGTTGGTGAGTGTTTTTGAAAGTGATGATGAGGCCTATGAGATTTGGCATTGCCAAGTGGGCTTGCCCAAGGAGCGCATCCAGCGCATGGGCGAGGAGAGCAACTTTTGGACGGCTGGGCCAACGGGTCCCTGTGGCCCCTGTTCTGAGATTTACTACGACTTCTATCCCGAAAAGGGGCTAGGTGCCGTTAATCTCGATGACGATCGCCGGTTTATTGAACTCTACAACTTGGTGTTCATGGAGTTCAACCAAGACGATCAAGGGCGCCGCACTCCCCTCAAAGCAAAAAACATTGATACCGGTATGGGCTTGGAGCGTATGGCCCAAGTTCTCCAAGGGGTACCCAACAACTACGAAACAGATTTAATTTTCCCGATTATTGAGGCGGCAGCGCAGCGAGCCGGCGTGGACTACCGCAAGGCCAATGCTAGAACCAAAACTTCCCTCAAGGTCATCGGCGATCATACCCGTGCAGTGGTGCATCTCATTGCCGATGGCGTCACCGCCAGTAATGTGGGGCGGGGCTATGTGCTGCGGCGGTTAATTCGGCGCATTGTTCGCCATAGTCGGCTGTTGGGGATCAATGAACGAGTGACCCCTGCTCTGGCTCAAGTGGCGATTGATCTGGCTGCCCATGTCTATCCCAATGTGCGGGAGCGCCAAGGGGTGATTCTCAGCGAACTGCAACGGGAGGAAGAGCAGTTTCTCAAAACCTTGGATCGAGGTGAGAAGCTCTTGGCGGAAATGCTGGCTCCCCTGAAGAGGGCTAAGGGTAAAAAACGAGCGCAAGCCCAGCTTGCGGGGCAGGATGCTTTTCTTCTTTTTGACACCTATGGCTTTCCCTTGGAGTTGACCCAAGAAATTGCAGCCGAACAGGGGATTAGCGTGGATGTGGCTGAGTTTGAAGCCTGTATGGCCAAGCAGCGGCAACGTTCCCAAGCCGCCCACGAAACTATTGATATTACAGTGCAAGAGGGGATTGACTCCCTAGCGGATCAACTGCATCCGACGCAGTTTCGCGGCTATGACGAGTTTAGTTTAACCACGACAGTAACAGCGATTTTGCTGGGTGGCCATCCAGTCACCACGGCAACGGCAGGGACAGAGGTGCAGGTCATCCTTGAGGAAACCCCCTTCTATGCTGAATCCGGCGGTCAAATTGGGGATCGCGGTTACCTTGCCAGCGGTGAAACCCTTGTGCAAATTCACGATGTCCAAAAGCAAAAGGAATTGTTTGTCCACTATGGCAAAGTGGAGCGCGGCAGCCTTACGGTGGGCGATCGCGTCACTGCCCAAATTGATCTCAGTTGTCGGCGGCGAGTTCAAGCGCACCACACGGCGACTCACCTGTTACAGGCAGCTCTGAAAAAGCTAATTGATGAAAACATTTCCCAAGCAGGATCCCTAGTGGCCTTTGATCGGCTGCGGTTTGACTTTAACTGCCCCCGTCCCCTCACGCCCGAAGAACTGCAACAAATTGAAGATCAAATCAACACTTGGATTAGCGAAAGCCACCCCACCTGCACCAGTATCATGCCACTCCCGGAAGCCAAGGCCAAAGGCGCGATCGCCATGTTTGGTGAGAAATACGGTGAGCAGGTGCGCGTCCTCGACATTCCAGGGGTCTCTATGGAACTCTGCGGTGGCACCCATGTCCACAACACCGCTGAAATTGGTCTTTTTAAGATCATCAGTGAAAGTGGGGTGGCCGCCGGCATTCGTCGCATTGAAGCCATTGCCGGACCGGCGGTGCGAGACTATCTACAACAGCGCGACAGCATTGTCCGCCACCTGTGCGATCGCTTCAAAGCCAAGCCAGAAGAGGTTCTCGATCGCATCGGTCAACTGCAAGCGGAACTCAAAACCCAGCAAAAGGAACTGGAACACCTCAAAGCTGAACTGGCTCTCGCCAAAACCCAAGCTCTTTTGGAACAAGTCAAATCCGTGGGGAATACCTCCCTACTTGCCGCCACCTTGGCAGGCGTGGATCCCCAAGGACTGAAAACTGCTGCCGAATGGCTGCTCAATAAGCTGGGCAGTGGTGTTGTAGTTTTGGCTACTCAACTCACCTCGGAGAAGGTGAATCTGTTAGTGGCCGCCAGTCAGGATGTAGTGCAACGGGGAGTCCATGCTGGCCAATTGGTGGCAGAGCTTGCCCAAGTCTGCGGTGGACGCGGTGGCGGGCGCCCCAACTTTGCCCAGGCGGGGGGATCCCAACCCGAAAAATTGCCCGCAGTGCTGGAACTTGCCCAATCTCGGCTCAAAGGACTTCTCGAATCCTGATCAAATCCTGATATAGTGACCTTCTGTTCTCACGCAACCGCACTATGGCCCTTGTCAACACAAACTATCTCAAACTCAAGGCAGGGTATCTCTTTCCAGAAATTGCCCGCCGTGTGAATCAATTCTTGGAAACTCATCCTGACGCACCGTTAATTCGCCTAGGAATCGGTGATGTCACTGAACCCCTGCCGGCAGCCTGTCGGGAAGCCATGATTCAAGCCGTTCAGGAAATGGGCGATCGCGCCACGTTCAAAGGCTATGGCCCGGAGCAGGGCTATCCTTGGCTGCGGGAAAAAATTGCCGCCCATGATTTTCAAGCCCGCGGCTGCGACATTGATGCCAGTGAAATCTTTATCTCCGATGGCTCCAAGTGTGATACGGCCAACATTCTCGACATCTTTGGCGAGGGTAACCGCATTGCCGTTACAGACCCTGTCTATCCCGTCTATGTAGATACCAATGTAATGGCGGGGCACACGGGGGAAGCCAATGAACGGGGCGAGTATGCTGGACTTATCTATTTGCCCATTACCGCTGAAAACAATTTCACAGCCAGCCTGCCCCAAGAACCTGTGGATTTAATCTATCTCTGTTTCCCCAACAATCCCACCGGTGCTGTGGCGACGCGCGAGCATTTACAGACGTGGGTGGACTATGCCCGTGCCCACAAGGCCATTATTTTCTTTGATGCCGCCTACGAAGCCTTTATTACTGATCCGTCAATTCCCCACTCCATCTATGAAATCCCCGGTGCCCGTGAGTGCGCCATTGAATTTCGCTCCTTCTCAAAAAATGCTGGCTTTACGGGAACCCGCTGTGCTTTTACTGTCGTGCCCAAGGCTCTTAGGGGGCACACCCCCAGTGGGGACGCGGTAGAACTCTGGTCGCTGTGGCAGCGGCGGCAATCCACCAAGTTCAATGGGGTGTCCTACATTGTGCAGCGGGGCGCCGAGGCGGTGTATTCCGCAGCCGGTCAAGCCCAAGTGCGGGAATTGGTGGCCTTTTATATGGAAAACGCGCGTCTGATTCGCGAAAAACTCACCCAAGCCGGCTTTGAAGTCTATGGTGGGGTCAATGCCCCCTACGTTTGGCTAAAAACCCCCCAAGGCATGGGCAGTTGGGACTTTTTTGATAAGTTGCTGCACACCTGCTATGTCGTGGGTACTCCCGGCGCCGGGTTTGGGGCAGCGGGCGAAGGTTACTTGCGGCTCTCTGCCTTTAATAGCCGCGACAATGTGGTTGAAGCCATGGCGCGGATTGAGCAGATGTGGCGGGGATAGTCCATGGCAGCAGAGCGAGCCATTCGGCAAGAGGGAGTTCTCTTAGCCCTCCTGACAGCAGCGGGGTATGTTCTCTTTACTTTGTTGCCCAATAGCCACAGCCTCATGACTACTTGGCCGTGGATGCTGCTGTGGCAAGCCGCCGTCGGTGCGCCGTTGCTCTGGTTACTTTACTTTTTTGCCTATCAACGTCGCTTACCCCCCCTTGGCAATGGGATCGATGGCGTAGTCGGTCTGCTATTGCTAGGGTTGGTGGTTTCGATTCCCTTTAGCCGCTTTTCGCAGCAAGCCCTCTGGTACAGTTGGGCAGCCCTAGGGGGGTTGGCCGTCCTCTATCCCCTCAGCAGTTGGTTGCGCACCCCCGAACGTCGGCGCCGCTGCCTCTACTTTCAAGGGTATGTGGTGGCTGCTCTCATTGTGCTCAGTGCTGGCCTTTGGCTGGGGAGAGAAATTCTGCCATCACTGTGGCAGGGCACATTGGTCTTTGATCCAAATGGGCTAGAGTTTCGCAATGGGGAGCCGTTTGGCCATCAAAACTACCTTGCCGGCTATCTGCTTTTGGGATTGCCCCTGCTGGCGCTATTGGCTTGGACTGCGCCCCCTCAGACCCCTTGGTGGCGATCGCGCCCCTTTTGGCTCGGAACCTTGATCTTGGGGCTTGTGGATTTGTACACCACCTTTTCCCGCGGCGCGGCCTTGAGTGTTCTGCTCACGGCAATTCCCTTGGCTTGGCTGGGGTTGAAGGGCAACCGCTGGCGGCGCTCTGGGCTGTGGATCGCCCTCGCATTGGGAAGTGCTGCTGTCTTGGCCATTGCCAATGAACGATTGCGCCAGACGGTACTGAGTCTATGGCGGGGGGAAGCAGGGGGAGAAATGGCCTATCGCTGGATCACCCACCTCACTGCTTGGGAAATGGGCAAAGCGCATCCTTGGACTGGCCAAGGCTTGGGGAGTGTGCCGCTTCTTTACCAAGCTTACCGTCCCGACTGGGCAGGGGAGGAAGCAGCATGGATTTATCAACTCCATAGCACACCAGCGCAACTGTGGGCAGAACTAGGGATTTGGGGCATTGGCGCTTGGCTTTTGGCCATTGGCCTTCTGGGTTACTGGACCCTGCGGTATCGCCGTTGGCTGGTTCCTCTGGCCACCGAAGATCAACAATTGGCTCTCACCCTGCTGGGGGCGCTCTGGGCCTATGGGCTATTTAGCCTGAGTGATTTTCAAGTGGACAATGTGGGGATTGCTGGGTTATTGGCCACAGAAGTTGCCCTTCTAGCTGCACTGCTGCGCACGGGGCAAGGCCAAGCCCCTCAAGGGCGTCTGTTGCCGCGCTACACTTTGCCCTTAGTTGCCCTAGGCTTGGTAGGCATTATTGCGATGGGCGTTTGGCTTGCCCCCATTCACCGCGCCCGTGCCCTCAGCAGCGAAGGATTCTGGGCATTGGCCATGCGGCCTGTGCAATGGCAACGCTTTACGGAGTTCCTCTTTCGCGCCCAAGAACTGGTGCCTTGGGAACCTTTTTACCCCCTACAGTTGGGCTGGAATTACGGCCATCGCGGCTTCCAAACGGCCAATCCGTCAGCTCAAGCCAATCTGTTCCAGACGGCGGTTGCCGAACTCGAAAAAGCTGCCGATCGCGCCCCTGCCCTTGAGTTTGTGCACACCTGCCTAGGCTGGCTGTATTGGCAGCAGCGACGCTGGCCCCTAGCGGCTTCCCACTTTGTCCAAGCAATTGAACTCAATGGCCCGCAGCCGGGAAACTTTTTGGGTCTTGGCTTGAGCCTTCTTGCCCAAGGGGAGGAGTCCCAGGCCATTGATGCCTTCACTTTGGAAATTCTCACTTTTCCCCACGTGAGCACCAGTCCCTTTTGGCGATCGCCCCTCCTAGCGCCCCACTACCCAAAAGTTCTAGAGCAGGCCAAACAGCGCTATGCTGCCCTAGAGCAAACCCTTGCCCCCCATCGTGCAGCGGCTAGTTACGCCCGCCAAGTGCATGGCCTTCTGGCTTGGTGGCAGGGGGACTGGTCAACCGCAGCGCCGCGCCTACCGCTAAATCTCCAACCCGCCCTTTTGGCTTTACAAAACCCCACAGCAGGCACCGATTCCCTACCCCGGTCGCTGCAACAATTTCTTGAGGGGTGGCGTCAGCCGGCAAAACGCGCCCAATTGTGGGCCAGTCTTTGGCAAGGAGAGCAGCTCACCGCAATGCTCCGTTCTAGCGAGGGCATTTCACCCACGACAACCCCACTGGCGTGGCTGCGATCTCAAGCACCGGCCAGAGCGATTCAATTTGAGCGGGTCGGCTTTAACTTGAATATGCGCCATGCCTTTGGCTCGGTACCGGTGGACTTCTACCGCGAGCTGCGCAATTTGCCCTTGACAACACTGTTCCCAGACCTCTGGCCGTCACGAGGCTTCCTTCCAGCGCTGGAAAAAGCCCTTCTCGAAGACCGCCAAAGACTTTTTAGGAGTCTTGCTCTACCGACAGAAAAGTGAATGGCGGGGCATGGATTTGAACCATGGACCTTCGGGTTATGAGCCCGACGAGCTACCAGACTGCTCTACCCCGCGTTACCTCAGCTTATCTAAATTAGCGTATAAGTTAGAGGATTGGCAAGCGATCGCAAAAAGATTGATAAAACTTTATCAAAATGTTCGGTTTTTTGGGGGTGCACTGTAACCGTCTTTACCTGACATCATTGCGAAACGCAAGTATAAAGAAAGTATTAAAAATTTACTGCCACCAGCTAAGCTTACCCCTTCAGCCATGCTACTCCCTCCTCTTCTTCTAGATGCCCTGAGAGACATTTGTCAGCGTCGAGGCTCAGCCCTTGCCGTGAGTCCGCTGAGAAGTGAAAATCAACTTCTTCTGCTGGTTGAGACACTCCCTGAAGCCACCCGTGTAACCCTAGAAACATTGCTCATGTCCTACTGTCGGACTAGAGCGTCTCTACCCGTAAACTTTGCTTACCTCTTGGCACTGGAGACTGCAATCTTGTCTCTCATTGGACTTATTCCATCCAAGTCCATCTCACCCGAATTTCCCGGTTGGAGCAAATTACAGGAATACCTTCCATGGTTCAGAAAAGCCAGTCAAATTGCCCAGAATCATCTAGATTGCGCCCTTGTGCGTAACTATTGGTTGATTACTCGCCCCACCAATCCTTGGCTGCGTACCCTGCGGGTAGAGCTATTCTACAACGAACAACTGACGGCCGGCGATCGCTCCCTCAACGCGGAGCAGCAGAACCTGCTACTGAGATGGCTAGAGCAATTTGTGCTTTACTGTAGTCGCCTTGTCCCCACATTCCCAGCAGAGGTGGTCGCAGCGGGAATTCCTATCCCTCCTCAGTTACGATCAACAGCGGCTTAGTTGACCTACCAAGGCGAAATGGAAACGAAGCTACAACAACTCGGTGCCCAACTTGACCAACTCAAGGCAAAGGCCAATCAAGCCGGTGAAGATATCAAGGTGGATATGGAGGCCAAAATTGAAGCTCTGAAGGCCAAACGAGATGAAATTACCCAACAATTGGCTGCTCTCAAAGAAGCCGGCGATGATGCTTGGGAGTCGCTCAAAGTAGGGTTCCAAAGTGCTTGGGATGAGTTGAGCAAGGCTTTTGAGGAAGCAGCCAGTAAGGGCGCATAATTGTTTGTCTTTAATTGTTTTCTGAGTGCCAGCCCTCAATAGTGACATCCACGCGAT
>NZ_CALJEM010000034.1 GCF_938074695.1 uncultured Thermosynechococcus sp. | reverse complement strand
GCGGGTAATTAGTGATGGGGGCGATCGCGACCTACCGAATTTAAGTCAAGCCTTTGATGCTCAGGGGAATTTGCAGCCGTGGCCACTGGCGATCGCCCTGCTCCGTAACCCTCTGGCGGCAGCACATTTAATTCAAGGTAGTCTCAAAGCCCTCAAAGTGCTGCAAAGAATTGCCCCAGAAATTGTTCGGCAACTCAGTCGCTAGGATAGAGGTGGCCAGTTGGAAAAACGGTATGGCACAGCTCATTGGTCAAATTTTGGGTAATCGCTATGAAATTCTGCGAGAGTTAGCCTCCAATGCTTGGCTCCAGACCTACTTAGCCTTAGATCGGCGGCGCTATGAACAGGTGGTGCTCTACCTCTTCCTCGTTGGCAGGGGAATGTCGAAGGAGGAGATAAATCTTCTTGAGCGCACAGCCACTGCCTTGAAAAAACTCAACCATGCTGCGCTCCCTGCCTATCTGGATAGCTTTGAGGTGGACATTGAAACAGGTAAAGGTTTTGCACTTGTCGAAAGTTATATTGAGGCCAAATCCCTAGCCACTTGGAAAGCTGAAGGGCGTATTTTTAACGAAGCGGACTTGCAATTGCTGGCGCAGCGGCTTTTAGAGGTTCTAATTTATCTGCATGGTCAGCAGCCGCCGCTGATTCATGGCAATATCAATCCCACCACAATTCTTCTGGGCGATCGCTCTGGCCATGATTTAGGCGCTGTCTATCTTATTGGCTGGGGGGTTGCCCAAATTCCTCCAGTCGCCGCTAGTCTCACAGAGACAAGTCCCTACATTGCACCAGAACAGCGCCAAGGAGCAATATGCCCAGCCAGCGATTTATATGCCCTTGGCATGAGTTTGATTGAGCTGACCCTGAATCAACCCCTAAACGAGCAGGTTTACCGCGCAGGACACCTCCAGTTGCCGCCCTATGTGGCCTTGAGTCCTGAGTTTACTCGCTGGCTAGAGAAAATGGTTGCTCTTGCGTTGCCAGAACGATTTGAATCGGCAGTTCTCGCCCAAGAAAGATTGAACAGACTGATGAGTTCTCATTCGGTATCCCCTCCCCCTCTTTCCCCTTCTTCGTACTGTCAGATTAAAGAAACACCTGAAGGTCTGCGGGGGGAATTGCACCAGAGCTACCTTCTCTGCTTGTTGTTTTCCTTTGCTATCTCTTATTAATTATCCCGTAGTCTTGTTCATACTGATGCTGCTAGCAACGGGGTTAGGCTTTTCGATGGAGGTTGGATTCCTCTTGTTTTTCGTGGCAACGTTCTGTCTAATAGCTTTCTTCTTCTACCCTTGGAGTTGGGAAATTTTAACGATCACAAGGGAAACCCTCCAATTGGAAACCTATTTTTTGGGAATCCGATTTTCTAAAGAAGTACTACCGCGTAGGTCTCTCCAAACTATCGAGTTTCACCCCGGCTATCGAATTGATACTCCTAAGATCTGAGACTGATGATGATATAGTTCCTGCTCGACTTATCCTTGCGGGGGGCAATCAGCAACTCGTGCTCACGCAAGACTACCTCTCTCCATCAATGCATCTCGAACAAGTGGCCTATTTCCTGGGGCACTATTTGGGAAAAAGGGTTAACCGATTCCCTGAGCGCTCCCAAGGGTCGTCAAGACCTCACCACTAAGGCGGCAGATACGCCAATCGGGCAACACAGTCGCGCCCAGGCGTTCATAAAATTGGATCGCACGCCTATTCCAGTCCAGAACGCTCCACTCGATACGGCCATAGTCGCGCTCTACGGCCAGCCGTGCTAGAGCCTTCAGGAGGGCAGTACCCACCCCTTGGCGCCGATAGGCAGGCAACACAAACAAATCCTCCAACCACAGGCCGGGGCGGGTGAGGAAGGTGGAGTAGGTGGGGAAAAACAGGGCATAGCCAATGACTTGAGCCGTAGTTTCAGCTAAAAATGCCTCGGCATAGGGGCGATCGCCAAACAGATGCTGCCGCAGGGATTCCTCTGTACCCGTTACGGCGTGGCTCAGCTTTTCATAGGCGGCAAGAGCTTGGATTAGTTGAAAGATGCTGGGGACATCCGCCGGTGTTGCTGGACGGATCGCAAACGAAAAAGACACGTCAACCCAACTAAATTGAGCGCAGCCAACCCGCACTGAGGGCAACGGTGAGCGCCATAAACAGCACTATCAACGTCCAAGTGGCACGGTTTAACGTGGTTTCTGCACTTCTGGTGCTGGTAAAGAGCTGGGCTTGACCGCCAATCCCACCGAGGCCATCGCCCTTAGGACTGTGGAGCAAGACCAAGACAATGAGACCGACTGCCGAGAACGCCCACAGACCCATGGCAATTTTTTCAATCATCCTCAACCTCGCTGGCAATGGGAATTTATACTCGCTGACCCTTTTTTGATCTTACCGCAAGCCTAGGCACCGGTGGCACAATACAAGATAGGCGTTTTGAACGTGCCCCATGAATCAGCAAAATTTGCTTCAACAACTGCTTCTAATTGGTGTCGGCACCACTTCCCTGGTGGCTGAAAAGTTGCGTCAAGTAAGCGACCAATGGGTAAAAGAGGGACGCCTGAATGCCGATCAGGCAAAGGCAATTGTGGAAGAAGTCTTGACACACCTTAGGGAAGATGCCGCTTCTCTGGATGCAGCGGTGCAACGACAAACCCGCCAGTTCTTGGAGAGCTTGGGGGTACCACAGCAGTCAGAAATTGATGAATTGCGGGGACGCATCGATCGCCTAGAACGGGAGGTTAGGGAGTTAAAAAATCGCTCATGGTAAGACAACAGTTGCATCGAGTCTATGGCTGGCTTCTCTGTGGTATTGTCTTGGTAGGCGTATGGCTGGTGGCGGCTCCGATCGCGATCGCCGGCATGCCGCCGGAGGTGTCAACGGAGGCCGCTCAACTCATGGGAAATCCAAACGTCGTTACTACTCCCTCAGGCTTGCAATACGAAGATATTGTCGTTGGATCGGGAACCCAGCCCCAAGTGGGGGATCGCGTTACAGTTCACTACACGGGAATGTTCACCGATGGCCGCATCTTTGATAGCTCCCGCGATCGCGGCCAGCCTTTCCAGTTCCAAATTGGTGTGGGTCAAGTTATTAAAGGTTGGGATGAAGGGGTTGCCTCGATGCATGTCGGGGGTCAGCGGCGACTGATTATTCCCCCCAACCTCGGCTATGGGGCACGCGGTGTCGGTGGTGTCATTCCCCCCAATGCAACCCTGATTTTTGACGTTGAACTGTTGGCGGTGCAATAGGGCAGGCCATGCCCAAGGCCAAGGTACTGTACATCTGCCGCGAGTGCGGCGCAGAGTTTTTGCAATACTTTGGTCGCTGTCCCAACTGTGGTCAGTGGAATACCCTTGATGAGCAGGCGGTGGCGGCGGCGGAGCCGTCTTGTCAACGGAAAACGCCTAGAAAATCCTCTCCCCCCCAAGCCTTCAGTGCCAAAACCCTAGGCGAGATTAGTGAACAGAGACAGAGCCGCTCTTCCTCTGGATTTGCTGAGTTGGATCGGGTGTTAGGCGGCGGCATTGTCCCCGGCTCTCTTGTCTTGGTGGCCGGAGAACCGGGGATTGGTAAGTCCACACTTTTGTTGCAGATGGCAGCCGCCCTAGGACAAACGCAGCGCGTTCTCTATGTGTGTGCGGAGGAATCGGCACAACAGGTGAAATTGCGATCGCAACGACTGGGCATTGCCGTACCTCCTTCTCTTTATCTCCTAGCAGAAACAGATTTAGAGGTCATTTTGCAGGAACTTGCCCATCTCCAACCCCATCTGGCAATTATTGATAGTATTCAAGCTGTCTATCTGCCCCAACTCACCGCTGCCCCCGGGTCGGTATCTCAGGTGCGTGAGGGAACAGCAATGCTGATGCGCTTTGCCAAGCGGGAGCAGATGAGTTTGTTTATTGTGGGGCATGTTACCAAAGAGGGGGCGATCGCTGGCCCCAAGGTGCTGGAACATTTAGTGGATACGGTGCTCTATTTTGAGGGCGATCGCTTTGCCAGTCACCGTCTCGTGCGGGCGGTCAAAAATCGCTTTGGAGCCAGTCAAGAAATCGGCGTTTTTGAAATGGGGGCACAGGGCTTAGCCGAGGTCAGCAATCCTTCTGCACTGTTTTTGGGCGATCGCCAGCCAACCCCCGGTACCGCCACCATTGTTGCCTGCGAGGGCACCCGGCCCCTAGTGGTGGAATTGCAAAGTTTGGTTAGCCCCACGAGTTACCCCTCTCCCCGCCGCACGGCCACGGGCATTGAGTACAATCGTTTTCTGCAAATTCTCGCCGTCCTGGAAAAACGCCTAGGGGTACCCCTCTCAAAGCTGGATGCCTATGTGGCCTCCTCTGGGGGGCTGAATGTCGCCGAACCGGCTGCTGACTTAGGGGTTGCCGTGGCCGTGGTGGCCAGTTTTCGCGATCGCTGCGTCCAACCCCAAACGGTGATCATTGGCGAAGTGGGGCTGGCGGGACAGGTGCGGGCAGTCTCTCAGCTAGA
Organism: uncultured Thermosynechococcus sp.; assembly: GCF_938074695.1. Classification (GTDB taxonomy): domain Bacteria; phylum Cyanobacteriota; class Cyanobacteriia; order Thermosynechococcales; family Thermosynechococcaceae; genus Thermosynechococcus. Next base: position 19,332 of record NZ_CALJEM010000034.1, on the reverse strand, counting down.
GCTACGGCTGCGGGAAGCGCTGAAACTGGGATTTCGTCGGGCAATTATTCCCGAAAGCCCCAGCTGCACCATGGCGGGCCTAGAGATTTATCCTGTACGTCGCATTACCGATGCCATTGTGGCTGCCCTTGGCCCGCTGACCGCCGAGGAATCGCCTTAAGTAACAAACAAATTAAGTACGCTTATTCTTATCCCAACGTTCTAGGGGCTAAGACCTAAGAATGGCTGCCCTTCTGCTAATATGGTTACACATCGGTATTCCGACCGACTTATCGTAGATTGATTGCAGAATGGTTCGCTGGCGGCGTTTTAGGGTTTGGTTCAGTCTGTTCCTACTGGCGGTAGGCCTCAGTGCTCTCACTGCTGCTTGTCAATTTCAGGCCACTCTGCCCGATGGCCGTCCTGCTCAAGTGAACCTAACCCTCTCCTCGTTTGCAGTGACTAAAAAAGCCCATGAGGCTATTATGCCCCTGTTTGCCGCCCAGTGGGAGCGAGAACACCGGCAAAAAGTTCGTTTTCGCACCACCTACGGACCTTCCGGTTCCCAGTCGCGAGCAGTGATTGATGGCTTAGAAGCCGATATTGTGCACTTGTCCCTCGGCTTAGATGTCGATCGCATAGTCAAAGCAGGGTTAATTTCTCCCGATTGGGCGAGTCAAGCCCCCCATAACAGCATTGTCACCACCTCTGTCTGTGCCTTGATTACCCGCGAGGGGAACCCCAAAAATCTGCAAACATGGCAAGACCTCACGCGTGAGGGGGTCACATTTGTTACTGCGGATCCCAAAACCTCTGGCGCGGCTCGCTGGAACTTCCTTGCTCTGTGGGGATCAATCACCCAAACAGGGGGAACACCTGCACAAGCGCGGCAGTTTGTAACTGAGGCTTTTCGCCATGTGGCTGCCTTACCTCGCGATGGCCGTGAAGCCACCGATGCGTTTCTAAAACAGGGACAAGGAGATGCCCTGATCAACTATGAAAATGAAGTGCTCTTGGCACGAAAAAAGGGACAAACCCTCTCCTATAGTATTCCTCCGGTCAACATCCTGATTGAAAATCCGATCGCCGTTGTGGATAGGTATGTGGATAAACATGGCACACGGGAGGTAGCCCAGGCCTATGTTGAGTTTCTCTATACTCCGCAAGCCCAAGAAATTTTTGCACAGTATGGTTTTCGACCCGTGGATGCCGCAGTTCTTGCCGCCCATCGGCAGGAGTTTCCGCCGGTGCCCACCCTCTTTACCGTCGCGGATTTAGGAGGCTGGGAGAAGGTGCAAGCGCAATTTTTTGCCGATGGTGCCCTGTTTGATCAAATTCAACAGGAGAATCAAGCCGCATGAGCGCTCCTCAACCCATTTCCCCCACCTTCTCTCCTCAGAAACGGCGCTGGCAGTTCCCCTGGGTCTGGAAAATTACGGTCTTTTACTTACTGGTGATGCTGGCTGTGCCCATTGCCGCCCTCTTGAGTCGTGCCGCCAGTGTGGGGCCAGGGCATTTTTGGCAGGTGGCTACGCGGGCGATCGCCCTCTCGGCCTACGAAGTCACGTTTGTCACTGCCCTGATCACGGCGCTCATCAATGGCGTCTTTGGTACTCTGATTGCTTGGGTGCTGGTGCGCTACTCCTTTCCGGGAAAACGCTTCTTTGATGCTGTGGTGGATTTGCCCTTTGCCCTGCCCACCGCGGTGGCCGGTCTCACCCTCGCTACGGTCTATAGCGAAAATGGCTGGATTGGCCGCTTATTGGCTCCCTGGGGGATCAAAATTGCCTTTACCCGCTGGGGGGTGGCGGTGGCCATGCTCTTTATTTCGTTGCCCTTTGTCATTCGCACGGTTCAGCCCGTTCTCACGGAGATGGAAAAAGATGTGGAGGAGGCAGCGTGGTCGCTGGGGGCCACCCCTGGGCAGACCTTTTGGCGGGTGATTTTGCCCCCTTTGATGCCCGCCATTCTCACGGGGGTTGCCTTGGGCTTCTCACGCGCCGTAGGGGAATTTGGCTCAGTGGTCATCATTTCTTCCAACACGCCTTTTCGGGACTTGATTGCCTCGGTGCTGGTGTTTCAGAGCTTAGAGCAGTATGACTATGAGGCCGCCGCGATTATTGGTACGGTAATGCTCTTGGTGTCCCTAGGGATTTTATTTCTAATCAACCTACTGCAAGCATGGGGGCAGCGCTATGCGCAGCGTTAAATCCTCACCGACCCAAGAAAAACCGTGGCTGCATGCTCTTTTAATTGTCATTGCCATCGGCTACTTAGCCCTTGTGCTTTTGATACCGGCGGCCAATGTGATTTTCCAAGCCTTTCACAAGGGAGTCGTGCCCTTTGTGCAAAACTTACTAGAGCCGGATTTTCTCCATGCCGTGTGGTTGACGTTTGCTCTCGCCTTGGTGGTGGTGCCCTTGAATATGGTCTTTGGCCTTTGTGCTGCCTGGGCGATCGCCCGCCATCGCTTTCCGGGGCGGACTCTTTTGCTCAGCATGATTGATTTGCCCTTTTCCATCTCCCCCGTGGTTGCTGGATTAATGCTGGTACTGGTCTATGGTCGCAATGGCTGGTTCGGGAGCTGGCTGCACGCCTTGGATATTCGTGTCATTTTTTCCTTTCCGGGGATGGTGCTGGCAACGGCCTTTGTGAGTTTGCCCTTCGTGGCACGGGAGGTCATCCCTGTGCTGGAAGAAATCGGCACCGAGCAGGAGGAAGCCGCAAAAACTCTAGGGGCAAACGAGTGGCAAACCTTTTGGCGGGTGACGCTGCCCAATATCCGTTGGGGGCTGCTCTATGGGGTCTTGTTGACCAATGCGCGGGCAATGGGGGAGTTTGGGGCCGTGGCGGTTGTCTCTGGCAATGTTGCTGGATTGACGCAAACTCTGCCCCTGTTTATCGAAGATGCCTACAAAAACTACAACACCGAGTCGGCCTACGCAGCAGCAGTGATTCTCGGTCTCTTGGCACTGGTGACGTTGGTGGTTAAGGAAATCGTGGAGCGGAAAACAGGAATCAAGCCCAAGCTCTAGGACGTGCCCAAGACCCGCAAAATTGCGGGTACCGCTGCAATGTCGCTCATCTGAGCAATTTCAGCCATGGCTTGGCGAAACTCACCTTCGCGCACATGGTGGGTGACAATCACAATTTCTGCCAGTTCATTATGGCTGCCAATCTGCACAAGAGATTCGAGGCTAACATTGTGGTGGCCAAAACAGGTGCCCAGCTTGCCCAATACCCCCGGATGATCTTGGGCATGGACGCGGGCGTAGAAGCGACTATCCACCTCTGCCATCGGTAGCAGCGGCATCCACTGATCGTGCTGGCAGGTGAGCAAGGGATGGCTGGCACGTCCTTGGGGCAGCAGAGCAGCAATGTTAATTAAATCTGCTACAACGGCGCTGGCGGTTGCCCCTGAACCGGCACCGGGACCGTAGAACATCACCTGTCCCAAAGGCTCGGCTTCGAGGAGGATGGCATTAAAGACGCCATTCACACCTGCTAAGGGATGCTCTACAGGAACGAGGGTGGGATGAACGCGCACCTCTAGGGGTTGACCGCTCAAACGGCGCGCGATCGCCAGTAGTTTAATGCGAAACCCTAACTTTTCGGCATAGGTGATGTCCACCGCGGTGATGCCGCTAATGCCCTCAGCATAAACTTCCTCGCGGCGAATGCGGCCGCCAAAGGCAAGGCTGGCAAGAATGGCAATTTTATCCGCCGCATCCCACCCCTCAATGTCGGCACTGGGATCCGCCTCGGCATACCCGAGGCGTTGGGCATCGGCCAGAATCGGTGCAAACTCCCCCTGCTCCTGCTGCATGCGGGTCAAGATGTAGTTGGTGGTGCCATTGAGAATGGCGGTCACGCTGTGGATGCGGTTTGCGCCTAGGCTTTGCTTTAGGGCTTGGATGACGGGAATTCCACCTGCCACAGCCGCTTCTAGCATCACATAGACCCCTTGGGCATTGGCCGCATCAAAAATCTCATCGCCGTGGCGGGCGATCACCGCTTTGTTGGCAGTGACAATGTGCTTACCGTGGGCAATGGCCTTGAGGATTAGCGATCGCGCCGGTTCAATGCCGCCGAGGACTTCGACAACAATGTCAATGTTAGGGTTGGTAACAATGCTTTCTAAATCTGTCGTGAAAAGTTGTGGATCAAGTTCAACGGCGCGGGGTTTGTGGCGATCTCGTACTCCCACTTGGGCGATCGCCAGTTCCTTGAGCAGGGGGTGGCGCCCCACTGGATCCGTCAAAATTTGCGCCACGCCGCCACCCACTGTGCCCAACCCCAGTAAACCAATGTGATACATCAGACCCATCCTATTGCACTCGTTTCTATTATCCGCCCTCCTAGTCGCACACATGGCGAACGTAGGGTTCCTCACTCGGCAAAAAGGATTCAAAACTGGCCATTTGGGCAGCAATCAGATCGGGCGTAGCCTCGGCAATATCCCCCCGGCGATCGCTCAAGCGGCGGTGTAGTTCCTCTGGCGGCGCACTACAAAAATGGATTTCTAGGGGCACATGCAGTTTCTCTGCGAGAGCAATTACCGGTTGCCGCAGTGCCACGCGGTCGTACTTCGCATCCAAAATCACTGTCTGCCCCTGCGACAGCAACAACTCTGCATAGGCCAAGAGCTGGTCGTAGGTTTTTTGGGTCATGGCCTCAGAATAGAGATCGACTTCTGGAAAATCGCTGCTGCGACGATCAAGGGGTAAGCCCGCCAAGTGTTTGCGCACCGCATCCGAACGAATTTGAATCGCTTGCTCCGCCTGAGCCAGCCCCCGTCCTCTTGTACTTTTGCCCGCTCCTGAAAGACCACACATGACATAGAGCTTGGCTTGGCGCGGTTGGGTGTAGCGATAGGCCGCCTCATAATAGGCCGCAGCCGTGGCTTGAATCTGCGCCTTTTCAGCCTCGCTAATGGCAGGGTCGTTGAGTGCCAAGGCGTTCACATTGCCGCGAATATAGGCTCTCACACAGAGGTACAGAGGCAATAGCACCGCCCCCTCATAGTCACCGCTCCACTCCAAGTAGGTGTTCAGGAAAAGATTGGCTAAGTCAGGGCGCCCGCGGAACTCCAAATCCATGGCTAAAAAGGCAGCGTCATAGATGCCATCAATGTTGCGAAATTCTTCGTTGAACTCAATGCAGTCAAAAATTTGCACTTTGCCGTTGTAAAGGCAGATGTTGTTGAGGTGCAGATCACCATGGCATTCGCGAATTTTCCCGCCGGCTTGTCGTTGTACAAACCACTCTTGATGCCGAATCAAAAAGTCATCAGTAAAGGCCTGAATCGCTGCATACTGCTCTGGCGATTGACAGCGGCCGACAAACTGAGCGGCAAGCGCATGGCAATTCTGAATCACTTGGGCGATCGCTTGCGGGGAACCAAATTTACTAATATGGGGACCGGTGGCAGCGGTGCGGTGGAAGTGAGCCAATTCTTTGCCGAGGGATTCAATGAGCTGAGGGGTGACTTGGTTGGCTCCAAAGAGGTGAGAAAAGAGTTGCGATTGATCAAACTGCCGCATTTGCACGGCATAGTCCACAATTTCTGCCCCTGGGGGTAAGGCGTGAGGATCGGCGATGGAGTAGCGATCCCCCACCGCCACAATGGGCACCACCGCCAAGTACAGATCCGGTGCCAAGCGCCGATTGAGCCGCAACTCCTCCTGACAGTAAAATCGGCGCTTTTCGAGGGTTGTAAAGTTCAAAAAGCCAAAGTCCGCGGGCTTTTTCACCTTGTAGGCATAGTTCCCCGTAAGAAACACATAGGAAATATGCGTTTGCAACAATTGAATCGGTGTGGTGACCGGATGGGGGTAAGCCGAAGGTGTTAATAGCGCTTCAACAAAGGCAGGCAAGGACATGGGTAGTGTGGCTTCCATTGGGCAACAATCATATTACTAGAGTCTATCCCCCCTCGCTAAATTGACGTTTTGGCAGTTCCTTTAGAGGATGGGGATACAACCCTCGTGGATCTGGCTATGGTGCGTCGTCCTGTTACATTACCGCAACTGCAACAGAAAAAACAGCAGGGAGAGCCGATTACCATGCTCACCGCTTGGGATTATCTGTGGGCACGGCTATTGGATGCCGCAGGGGTGGACATGATCCTTGTGGGGGATTCCTTGGGAATGGTTGCCCTTGGCTATCCCACCACGCTGCCGGTCACCCTTGAGCAGATGATTCACCATGCCCAAGCCGTGCGGCGGGGCGTTACCTACAGTTTCCTCGTGTGTGATCTGCCCTTTTTGAGCTACCAAGAAAGTGCAGAGCAAGCGCTGCGATCGGCGGGGCGTTTGGTTAAGGAAGCACAAGTCCAGGCCGTGAAAATGGAAGGCGCTTCCCCTGCGGTGTGTGCGGCCACACGGCGCTTAGTTGAAGTGGGCATCCCTGTTTTGGGTCATGTGGGTTTATTGCCCCAGCGGATACATCAATTGGGAGGGTGGCGGCAACAGGGCAACACGCCTCAGGGGGCGGAAGCAATTTTAGCCGATGCCCTTGCCCTTGCCGAGGCCGGCGCGTTTGCAGTGATTTTGGAGCACATCCCGGCGACTTTGGCGCAGCAGATTACGGCCAAACTGGACATTCCCACGATTGGGATTGGGGCTGGCTCCCACTGCGATGGTCAGGTGCTCGTGACCGCAGATATTTTGGGCTTGAGTCCGCAAGTTCCTCCCTTTGCCAAGGTGTATGCCGACTTGGGAACGCAGGCGATCGCGGCTGTTGAGAACTACTGCCAAGCGGTAAAATCCCGCCAGTTTCCCGCGGCTATACCCGCCAATGAGCACGGGGATTAAACGTGCGCAGCGATCGCAATTTTTCGTAGAGTTCTTTTTCTTGCGAACTCAGGAATTTGGGCGGCACAATTTGCACTTTGGCAAGAAGATCGCCCCTGCTCCCTAGCCGATTCGGCCACCCTTTGCCCCGCAGTCGCAGAGATTGACCCGATCGCGTCCCCGCAGGCACATTCACAACGACATTACCAGAAGGAGTAGGCACGGTTACCTGGGCACCTAAGGCGGCTTCATCGGGAGTAAGTGGCAAGTCAATGACTAGTTGGTCGTCCTCAAAGCGAAAGAGGGGATGGGGAGCCACCTGCACCGTCAGGTAGAGGTCGCCTCGCTGTTGCGTGTAGGGGTTGTACTGACCTCTGCCCCGCAGCCGCAACTTCGTCCCCGACCTCACGCCGGCAGGAATGGTAACTGTCATCTGTTCACCACCGATGTTGAGGCTCTTTTGACATCCCCGAAAGGCCTCTTCAAAGCTAATTTGCACTTCTAGTTCTGTATCGGTGACGCCAAATCCCGATGGATCAAACCCCACCGTGCTCCAAGTGCGGGTGCGTCCTGTGGTTGTGCCAGTGGCAAATCGCCCCAACAGCTCGTTAATAAAGTCTTCAAAGTTGGCAAATTGACTAAAATCAGCCCCAAAGTCACCTACATTCACATTAAAGCCACCGGCACCCGCCGCACTGGCCTGCTGCCAATATTGACCAAATTGATCGTACTTGCGCCGCTTTTCTGGATCCGAGAGCACTTCGTGGGCTTCATTAATTTCCTTAAAACGAGCTTCTGCCTCTTTATCGCCCGGATTTAAGTCGGGATGATACTTGCGGGCAAGGCGGCGAAAGGCCTGCCGAATTTCGGCATCCGTGGCATTTTTGCTGACCCCGAGGATTTGATAGTAATCTTTGAAGTCGGTACGCGCCATAGGAACATTTGCCTCTACATAGTCAAAAGATGAAGATCGGTGTCAGGGTTGGCAGCAAATTAGGGCAAAAAGCTCAGTGTTATTATAATTGAATCCCCTTATACTGTCTTGGCATGGCGACGTTTCTTCGTCCAGAACTGAGCAACCTCTGCACCTACGTCACCCCCCCCAGCGACTCCCTACCGCTAGAATTCGACTACCTCGATACCAATGAGTTGCCGTGGGATTTACCCCCTCGCCTGAAAGAAGACTTAGCTCAACAGTACATTCGGGATCTTGCCAGTCATCGCTATCCCGACGCTCACCATTGGCAGTTACGGCAGGCGATCGCCCGCTATGTCAGTGAACACAGCCCAACTGAAATTTCCCCACACCAAATTGCGGTTGGCAACGGCTCCGACGAGCTAATTCGCTCGATTTTGCTGGCCACTGCGATCGGGGGCTATGGTTCTATCTTAGTCGCTGAGCCAACATTTTCCATATACGGGATCCTCGCCCAAACCCTGGGGATTCCCGTCTATCGGGCACACCGCGATCCTGAGACGTTTGCTGTGCCCATTGCTGAGGTCAACACCCTCCTTGGGCAAGCTCATCCGCCGGTGCGCGTCCTCTTTATGCTGCAACCCAACTCCCCCACAGGCAACCCGCTCACCGCAGCGGAAGTGGACTGGCTACGACAGCTTCCTGAGGACATTTTAGTGGTCATTGATGAGGCCTATTTTGAGTTCTGCGGCAAGACGCTGGTGGGAGACTTAACAACCCATCCCAACTGGTTAATTCTGCGCACGTTTTCCAAGGCCTTTCGCCTAGCGGGTCATCGGGTGGGCTATGCCATTGCCAATGTTGATGTGATTGCGGTTTTAGAAAAAGTCCGTCTGCCCTATAACCTGCCCACCTTTTCCCAAGTAGCGGCGCGGGTTGCCCTTGACCATCGCCAAGAGCTATTGGCAGCAATTCCCACACTCCTAGCGGAGCGGGAGCGCCTTTATGAGCGGCTGCAAGCTTGCCCCCAACTGCGGGTCTGGCCCAGTGTGGCGAATTTCCTCTTTTTCCGCTTGCGAGAACCGGCACAGACGCAGCCTCTGTGGGAATTTTTGAAAAAACAGGGCACTTTGGTACGGGCGATCGCCGGCGGGATTCGAGTAACAATTGGCACGCCTGAAGAAAATCAACGATTTTGGCAACGTTTTGAGCAAGGATTGAGAGAAGTTCTCTAATCGCTTACCTCACCACTGGGCAACACAGTATCTCGTAGCGTAGCTTTTGTTAAGGGAGTGTGGACAAGCGTTGCGCCCCGCAGATTTGCCCAGCTAAGGTTGGCACGATTTAGCTCAACATTAACTAGCTCAGCATTCACGAGCTGAGCCTCAATAAGTTTAGCACAGGTCAGATTGACATTGATCAAAGTTGCATTCGTCAAATTGGCACCACTGAGATCAATTCCTGTGAGATCTAGGTTCTCCAGGGTCACTCCCTTTAAGTCCAAGCGACGGAAAGTTCGCTCCCCTTTGGCATACATATCCAACATTTGTTGGACTTTTCTCTGATTGAGCAATGCCGGGGCATAGCGCTCTAAAAAGCCGTGTTTATCGGAATTTTCGGGGGGGGGGGTAGGGTTGAATCATTCACAGTACCGATTTTACTATTAATTTTGGCAAATAAATAATGTCTTTTTTTTGAAACGCTACTCAAATTTAAGCAGAAGCACTCACGTATCACTTAATTTTTTAGCTGCTTATTTTAACAGAGAGGACTAAACGATAGAACTCTCCTGAGCTTGCTTCCTATAAATGAAAAAGATTTCCGCCTAAAATAGGTAGGGTGCGACCCCCTGTTTTCCCGCCAATTGAATTGACGGAGTTTGGCACCAACATTGGGCGGACAGTGAAGGCATCTTGAAGCCGGTGAAGAAACCGGTTCTGTAAGCTTCTGGTTCCCTAAAGGAATAGAACTAAATTTGGGCGGCTCTAACCCTAGACCTTGCCACGAGCAGCAACCGTTTTTGGGACTCTTGTCCAAACCTCCTAAAGAAAGTGGCATACTGCTATAAATAGGGAACCAATAGGGAGATAACACCGTGGGACTGTTTGATCGCATCAGCCGCGTGGCTCGGAGCTGGCTTAACGCTGTGGTGGGTGCTGCTGAAGATCCCGAGAAAGTTCTCGAGCAGACCATGATTGAGATGCAGGACAATCTGGTAACCCTGCGGCAAGCCGTAGCTCAAGCGATCGCCTCCCAAAAACGGCTAGAGCAACAGTTCAATCAACATCAACAGCAGGCAATTGAGTGGGAACGCCGGGCTAAAATTGCACTCCAGCACGGAGATGAGCAGCTGGCTCTGGAGGCACTGAATCGCAAGAAAACAGCGCTGAATGCGGCAATGGCGCTGAAGGGACAACTGGAACAGTCTGTCACTCAAGTGGAAGCCCTGAAAAACCAAATGCAACAGCTAGAAAGCAAAATTGCCGAAGCCAAGACGCGCAAAGAGATGCTCGTGGCACGGGCGCGGGCAGCCAAGGCCTCAGAGCAACTACAACAAACCTTTAGTAGTATCAATGCCAATGCCCCCATGGCTGCCTTCGAGCGCATGGAAGAACGGGTTCAAGAACTCGAAGCCCGCTCCCAAGCAGTGGCTGAACTCAACAGTGACACCCTTGAAGCCAAGTTTGCCGCCCTTGAAGGGGGCAGTGTTGATGAGGATTTGGCGCGACTGAAGGCAGAACTGGCGAATCCGCAACTGTCACCCAGCAGTACCCCCGCCTACGATCCAGAGTTGGAAGCCCTGCGGCGGCAACTGGAGAAAAATTAATCATTTTCCATGGATTTGTTGCGATCGCTCCCTCTGGGGCTGTACCTAGAACAACCCATCACTTGGCTGCACCGCTTTGATCCGCGGGTAAAGCTGGCATGGCTGATGACCTTTCTGTTGGCCCCCATTTTAGCCGATGTCGCTTGGCGCTTAGGGTTAGTGGTGAGCTTAATTCTACTGACGCTTTTCGGGGGGATTCCCGCACGCGTGTGGCGGCGACAACTGCTGTGGCTTCTCCTGTTGGGCAGTTTAATTCTGGGGATTACCGCCTTGATGCCCGATGGACTAGCTGTGACCTATCAACCGCGCCGCCCTCTGGAAACAACAGTCCCGCCCACGAGTTATCGCTATCTCCTATGGCAATTTCATACCCAAGTGGGTCAGTTTCCCGTTCATCTGCAAGTCTCCCAGCGATCGCTGGATTTGGGGCTACGCCTGAGTACGCTCCTGTTTACCCTCCTCTACAGCACCCATCTGTTTTTGCTCACCACTGCCCCAGAGGAAGTCACCGCCGGCTTGGAAAACCTGATGCAGCCCCTAAAGCGCTTTAAGCTACCCGTGGCAGAAATTGCCCTGACGTTGACGCTGTCGCTGCGGTTTATTCCCTTAGTCTTGGAGGAGGTGCAAAATCTGAGCCGCTCCGTGCGAACCCGTGCCATCAATTGGCGATTGGTGGGCATTAAGGGCAGTATCAAGCTGTGGTTAACCCTAGCGGTACGGCTATTGGACAATTTGCTCCTGCGAGCCGAACAGGTGGCCTGCGCAATGCAAGTACGGGGTTTTCAAGAACCGGGCACCTACGACAATCCATGGCACCATTTGCGCCTGCAGCGACGGGATTGGCTAGCTCTAGGGGGGGTAGGACTATTTTGGCTGGTTCGGTTGGGTTGGTGGGGAGTAACGCACCATTGATCTTCCCCTGTCGGCCGTGGCTGTGGTGCTCTTTGCCGCTGCGGGGTCGCACCGGTCGCACTATTTTTCAGCAGTTATTTTTGGCGGAGCCAATAGCCGTCCTTTTGGAAAGTCCCGCCCCAGCCTCTACCCCCCAAGCGCGCTACTCCATTTGTGCGGGTTCCCCGCGGGGCGATCGCCAGTGGGCGCTGTCCTTAGGTCAAGTCCTGCCGACACTGCAACAGTTCCCCCGCTGTGAAGCAGTTCCTGAAGCGGTGAGCCATCTGCCCTTTACCGGCGGCTGGTTGGGCTGGCTGGGGTATGAGGTGGCGTGGGAAATTGAAGTCCTCCCCCCTCGCAAGCCTGACCCCCTCCCTTTCCCAGTGGCCTTTTGGTATGAACCGGCAGCCTTTGCCGTCCTCGATCATCAGGCAGATTGCCTCTATCTGGCAGCTTCGACCTCCAGTCAACTGGCGGCACTGCAACAAGCGCTTGCGGATCCCCCCCCTGAGCACTCTCTCTGCGTGCCCGATCGCCCCGGCCACATTGAACTCGCCGCCGGCTGGCAACCCGACACCTATCAAGCCGCCGTTCGGCAAATTCTCCGCCACATTCGTGCTGGGGATATTTTTCAGGCCAATTTGTCGGCACGCTTTTGTCATTACGGGCCTGTTGATCCTTGGCAACAATACCTGCGGCTACAGCAAATTAACCCCTCCCCCTTTGCCAGTTTTTGGCAGACCCCTTGGGGCTATATTGTCAGTTGCTCACCCGAACGCTTGGTGCAGGTGCAGGGAGACAGGGTGCAAACGCGACCCATTGCCGGCACCCGTCCGCGGGGCCAAACCCCGGCGGGCGATCGCGCCCACGCCGAGGAACTGCTCAGGAATACCAAGGAACAGGCAGAACACATCATGCTTGTGGATTTAGAGCGCAATGACTTGGGGCGGGTGTGCCAATGGGGCAGTGTGGTGGTGGATGAACTGCTCACGCTGGAGTACTACAGCCATGTGATTCACCTAGTGAGCAATGTGCGCGGCAAACTGCGAGCGGGGATGTCCCCTGTGGATGTGATTCGTGCCCTCTTTCCCGGCGGCACGATTACAGGCTGCCCCAAAGTGCGCTGTATGCAGATTTTGGCTGACTTAGAACCCTTTCCCCGCAACTTGTTTTACGGCTCCTGTGGCTACTGGGATCAGCGGGGGCATCTGGACTTGAATATCCTCATCCGCACTCTCTTGGTGGCTCGCGATCGCCAGACCACTTGGGGACAGGTGGGCGCCGGTATTGTCGCCGACAGCGATCCGCAGCGGGAGTGGCAAGAATCCCTGAGCAAAGCCCAAGCCCTGCTTTTGACCCTCGGGACGCCAGCACCCCAGCTTTCTAGACTCCCTTGATCAGCTACCCAATCACTACAGCAGTGGGAGCGGCAATCTCAGTCCCCTGCTCCCCTAGGGGCAGAGCAGCACCAAGGACGGTTGGGAAGCGAGAGGTAACCGTTTCGGCTGTGGGAAACTCATTCGCTGCTGTGAGGGTTTGACCGCTGGAAGTGATCAGCACTAAGGAATCGGGATGGCGACAATAGCGCTCAAAGCCTGCCTTGACCCAACTGACCCATTTCCCCTGAATGGCATAGGCAAGGCGACGGTATTTTCCCTGGGGAGCTGCAATATAGGCAATACCTGTGTCGCCAAAGTCGGCAAAACAGAGGGCATCCAGTGTTGGCACTACCCAGCCAGCCGCTAATTCCCCAAGGGCAACGGCAATATTGTGGCTGGCCGCGATGCCATCTCCTCCGTCATTTGACCCGTCTTGGGCAATCCGGTGGGCACAGGGGTAGCTTGCAAAGGCTGGAGCTGAACACTCATGCCAACCCCATAAATTTCAGGACAATCGGGATGTTGTAGGGTGGGCAGCAGGGGCAAAAATAAGGCGTGAGGCTCGCACAAATGCCGCGCCGCGAAACGACGGCAAAATCATGCTGAAGCCAAAGGAAATCACCTGCCCATCCCGCAATAAAATTCGATTTGGCTCAATGGCAGTGACCTCGGCGTTGGTGATGGTTTCAATGCTCCGTTTTTCAATTCAATTAAGTTCAATTAAGTCAAGGGTGAGTCAAGCGCTGTGGGCAAGCCGCCAATCCCCGCCCCCAGGACAACCACCCGCGCCATAGCTATATCCTCTGTGAATTTACTAACTAACCATATGGTAGTATAAGAAGATATAGTTGGCTATCGCTCCTCTGTGCCAAGGAGAAGCTGATTGCCCTTAATGAACCCCGTGGCCTTGTGGCAGCAGCCCTTGGGACTATACTGGAAGCAGCATGACCTGTTGGAAATCAATCGAATGAATAGTTGCGTCCTCTTTGCGGAAGTTATTCAAGCCCCGGAGCTACGCTATACCCAGGATACCCAGATGGCAGTGGCCACAATGGTGGTGCAGTTTCCCAGTCTGCGCAGTGAAGAGCCACCCATGAGTTTGCGGATAGTGGCCTGGGGCAATTTGGGACAAAAAATGCAGGCAGAATGCAAAGTGGGCGATCGCCTAATTCTTGAAGGGCGGCTGAAGATGAACACGATTGACCGCCCCGAAGGCTTCAAAGAAAAACGCGCCGAGTTGGTGGTGAGCCGTTTCTACACCGTTGAGGGGAATATTGTGGATCACCCTGCACAGCCGGCCCCAACTGCAACAGCTACTCCCGCCGTCACCGCACGTGTTACACCGACGGTGGCACCGCCACCCCCCGAAGCCGAGGAGATTAATTTGGATGAGGTGCCCTTCTAGGGAGACAGCCGAAATGTTTGAATTTGCCAGGGGTTGAGGGTTGCCGAGTCTAGATTCCCTGCCGCCGTTTCTAGGAGTGTTTGCTGCCCCTTGATATGCCATGGGATGAGCGTTGAGTGTAGTTCTAAAGTGCGCCCTTGGCCAGCCACTTCAGCCACCCGCAATTGCCACCCCTGTCCATCCTCTGCCTGTTTCAGGGCAAGGCATTGAATGCAGTCATCAGACCAATGGAGAAGCTGAGCGTGGGGCGGTAGCGTCCCTGAGGAATTGGCGGCAGCGATCGCGCCCCTGAGGGGAAGATTAAATTGAGTTGCTTGCTGCGGAACCTCTGCCTCTTGCCACGTGCCCCGGTGGGGAAAGACGCCATAGCTAAAGTGGTGGAGACGGCGATCGCTATTTGCATCCGGCCAGGTGGGCGATCGCAGGAGGGTCAATCGCAGCTGATTGGCTTGGGCATCCAGACCATGCTTGCAGTCGCTAAAAAGACTTACGCCGTACTCTGGGGTACTCAAATCCACCCACGTGAGAAAAGGCACCTCCCATTTGGCTTGCTCGTGGGCACTCAGGCGGGGATTGGGGAGGGTGGGTCGCACTGTGACGCCACCGGGAGTTTCGCAGGTGATCTGCTCGGCACAGATTGCCAAGGGAAAGGCTGCCTTGAGGAGAATATGTTCCTCCTGCCAGTCAATTGCCGTGTCAATGCGCAGCCAAGGGGTTTGGTACTGCAATACATACTCCTGCTGGATCCACGAGGACTGAAAGCGCCACCTCACCCGTAGTCGCTGCTCCAGTTGATGCCAGGTCACCCATTCAATGGCCTCTAGGGTTGCGCCCGGCAGTCGGTGCTGCTGGTAGTGGGGGTCAATGTTCCATGCATCCCAGTACTGCCCCTGATCGCGGAAAAATTGCAGTTGATTGCCGCGATCGCCCAAGCAGGGACGATGATTTAACTTGTCATAGAGGTTAGTGATTTCCCCCGTTGTGGGACTAATTTCAACGTGGAGATAGGTATTTTCCAAGACATAGCCCAGAGGTGGGGTCGGTAACGGGTCAGGCCGAGACTCTGGACAAAGCCACAGCAGTGTGTAGCCGATGCCCGGCACCTCAGGGGTAAGCAAGGTCAGGCAGCCTTGGGGTGGATTCAACTGGGCAGGCAGATTGTACTCTCCCTGCGGAGCATATACCCGCCAAGAGGACACATTTTGGGGTAGCTGCGCCAAGTCAATGGAGACAACGGCGGCGCGATCGCCGACCCCACCATTGAAAATGACCACAGGAATAGCCCCTGCCCCTGGCGGTTCGCCATAGTTTATTGATTTGCACAGCGCCCTTTGCGCTGTATCTAGGAGGGTTTCCGTTTTCGTCAAGAGTTCTTGCCATATCGGGTTGACCTCCGCATAGACCTCTGGAATCGAGGAGCCGGGGAGAATATCGTGAAACTGGTTAAAGAGGAGCTGCTGCCAACAGGTTTTAAGTTCTGCTGTCGGGTAAGCAAACGAAGTCGTGATTGCGGCAAGGGCACACCACCGTTCCGCCTGTTGCAGTTGCCGTTGGGCGCGATCGTGGGCAGCCTTTTGATCGCCATGACTGGTATAGCAACCGCGATGGAATTCTAAGTACAGCTCCCCTTGCCACTGTTGAGTCGGCGGGGTTTCTTGGCTTAACTGATCCAGATACTGCCGCACTGTAGTCCATTGCCACTGGGGGCCAATTCCTCCGAGGTGTTGCCACCGCCGCACCTGCTCCACCATCTCTGCTGTGGGGCCACCGCCATGATCTCCCACACCGGGCAGCCACAGACTGCGCTGCGATCCCGTTTGTTGCCACCACTCTTGGGCATAGGCCGCCATTTTCACGGGATCAATCCCCTCGCCAATGGGTGCCGACATCAGAGCATTCACCTCAGCACCCGCCACATCCCGCCAGACAAACCAACCGTAGGGAAAGCGCGTGGTATCATTCCAGCGCAATTTCTGGGTCACAAAGTAGCGAATCCCTCCCTGCGCCAAGAAACTGGGGAGCCGTTCCGGAAAGCCAAAGCTATCGGGCAACCAAGCAATGGCGCTAATCTCCCCAAAAACCTGCTGCACGTACTGCTGGCCATAGAGAATCTGCCGGGCAATAGACTCTCCGTCAATGAGATTGAGTTCAGGTTCCACCCAGAGACCCGCCGCTACGTCCCACCAACCCGCTGCCACTGCCTCCTGAATTTGTCTAAAAAGTTCCGGAGTGTGGGTCTGCAAATAGGCATAGAGGGCGGGGGTGGAATGGGTAAAAGTGAGTTCGGGATAGCGTTCCTTAAGCTGTAATACGGATCGAAAAGTGGACTGTGCTACTTGCCACGTTTCAGCGATCGGCCAGAGCCACGCCAAGTCCAGATGGGCATGGCCACACAGGTGGATTGTGAACTCCCGCAAAGGGGTGGCGATCGCCTGCATTCTCCCATGGATTTCTGCTAGCAGTGCATCCAAGAGGGGGCGCTGCCCTTGGCTCTCTAAAATTTTCTTGAGCAGGGGTTCAAGGGGGTGTGGGTTAAGCATCCCGCCAAAAAGCTCTAGAATGTTCAACTCGGTGGCAACAAAGTGGGGGTCAACTCCTGTTGGCGACTCAAACCGCAGGCGCGATCTCACCAGAGCACCGTCCTCATGGGCAGGACTGACCAAATGTAAAACCACCTCCCAGGTTTGACCAGGGATCACTGTCTCCGCCAGGCAAAGGCTCACAGACGAATCAAACAGGTCTCCCTGGTGTACCGCCTGACCATTCACATACACGATTGCCTGATCGGCCCACCAGGTGAGATCAAGGCGTAGGGATAAACCCGCCACACTATAGCCTTGAACCGTCGCTGGTGCGGTAATCCGCTGCCCCAACCAGAGGGAGTGCCGACCCTTGAGCCACGCCAGATGGCCTTTAGCATTCACAGCATAGGGAGCAGTCCCTGCGTCTTTGAGGGAGGGTGAGATAAGGGGAAACCACCGGCGATGAATCTCAATAACTGCCAATGAATGCAAATAGTCACGAGATTTTTTGAGTAATTCTGCCAAGAGCATAAAATTTCGTTAATTTTCCTGCGATCGGCCTAGGCCAATTGCTATGCTAAAGGGGTGAGGAGGGGTTGTCATTCGTTTAACCAAACTGTCAAGAAAAATAAGCAAACTCTATTTCAGAGGAGCGACCTCATGGTAACCCGATTTGAGCCGTGGCGGGGGTTTTTGATCTCCTCAGTGGGTGGGATCCTGACGGCTCTTGCAATCGCCTCGGTGATGCTTGCCCAATCCCAGCGGCCCCGTGCCCCCGATCGCCCCGTCGAAACTGTTGTGGTGGATCCTCTCCAGAGTCCTTTCCCCTTCCCTTGGAAATGGATTGAGGACGGTCATGCTGCTGCCCTAAAGGCCAAGAAATCCCTCCGCTTTACTCAACAAACCCCCCAATATGTCTCCCCCGATGGCCGCTATGTGGCGCAGGCTACCCTCTATTTTACGGCCGATCCCGAAGCACACCGGCAACAATTGGTGAGCGTCCTTGAAATTCGCGATCGCCAGAGCGGCACCCAGCAGCGAATTGACAGCCTTAAGGAAATGCCGCGGGACTTTTTGGCAGAGGTACCCCAAGGTCAAGGGGTGATTGCTGTACTTGTTCCCGTCGGCTGGTCAGAAACGGGCAATCGTCTCTTGGTACGCCAGGTTGGCGGCCTGTTTGCCACCGACTTAATTAGCGATGGCGCGTGGATCTGGCAGGCCGGCGTGGGTCATGTGGCCACAGTTTATCCCACGGCCGATGAATACGACTTTGCCACTCTCCTAGGTTGGAGCACAACAGATCCGCAGCGAGTGCTCTTTCAAACCCGAACGATGGGAAACCCCAAAGCCACGATCTGGGCAGTGGATACTCAAGGGAGCACCCAATTAGCTCAGGGCGATCGCCCCCGTGTCTATGGCACCACGCTGCCCGCCACTGCCAATGCCCAGCGTTAACCTTAGCGATCGCCCCAAGGGGAGGCCAGCAACTCGCCAAGGTAGCGATCAATCCGGCCAATCATGACTCCGGGACATTCCAATTGTGGTGTCAGTCCCACCTCTGGAATCACCTCAAAGGCACGAATGGCCTCAGGATTTAGCTGTGCCAAGCGTTGCCCTACGGCCACAGGAGGGAGTTTGGCCTGCTCTCCCCAAACAATATAGGTCGGCACTGTCAGATGGGGCAAAAAGCGACTGAGATCGCAACAGAGATCGCCACGCACAAAGGCGAGTGCCGCAAATTCTGCCCCCGGCAACTGCGCCACGGCGGTATAGGTGGCAACCATTTCCGGGCTGATACGGCTAGGTCGGGCAAATTGTTGAGTGGCCATAAAGGACTGCACACTCAGGGAATTGGCCACCCCAAGGCGATAAAAGGCCATATCCACATAGGGCTGGCGGGCAATTTGGGCTAAGGGAGTCCGGCGGTAATCTTGCCCAAACTCACTCAACCCCGTTGGGCAAGTGAGAATGAGGCCACGGAAGCGTTGGGGATGGGCGATCGCCCCTTGGATGGCAAAGGCTGCTGTCAATGAGGACGTGATCACCACCGCCGGCTCCACCGTCAATCGGCCAAGGCACTCCAGCAAGTGCTCCACATAAGCCGCCACCGTATAGGGTTGATTGCGATGCTCAGAGGCTCCCCAACCGGGCAAATCTAAAGCAAAAAGGGGATACTCGGCTGCAAACGCCGGATAAACCGCCGACCACTCATAGCGGCTTGAGCCGCCGCCAAAGCCATGCCAAAAAAATAGGGGTGGGTAGGCAGGGTTCACGGAGCTGAAATCATTTGTAACGTAGGCCACCTCACCCATGGCCGTCGTCAGGGTGCGCGATCGCAGGCAATCAAACATTGGGATTTCCTAAAAAAAAGAAACCTGCTATGATAATAAATCGCGCTGAATTAAATGGGTAGCAGCGGGCTGCCCCCGCTCCAAGGAGTGTCGCCGTGACCAAAAGTACCGAAGGCGAAAAGCCCACTAGTGGCTTTAAGTTAACTGAGTTTTTCCGCGAAACCAAGGAAGAACTCAACAAAGTGGTGTGGCCCGATCGCCAGCGTCTGATTGGCGAATCTGCGGCAGTGATTCTCATCGTTTCCCTTTCAGCTGCTGTCATCTACCT
>NZ_CALJEM010000033.1 GCF_938074695.1 uncultured Thermosynechococcus sp. | reverse complement strand
GTCTTTTACGCCCGTATCGAACCTGCCTAGGATCAACACACCCATGGCGACTCTTTTAGAACTCAGGGAACTGCGGGTCGCCTACCCCCCAACGGAGACATCATCTGCTGCAACATTCGTGGTGGATGGTGTTTCTTTTTGCGTGGCCGCCGGAGAGCGGTTTGGCTTAGTGGGGGAGTCAGGTTGTGGCAAATCCACGCTTGGGAAGGCCATTTTGCAGTTGTTACCGCCGGGGTCACAGGTCACTGGGGAGATCACAATGCAAGGGCAATCCCTTTTGGGGCTGACTACTTCTCAATTGCAGCGGCTGCGGGGCGAGCAAATTGGCTTAGTCTTTCAAGATCCGCTGACCCGCCTCAATCCCCTCATGAGCATCTACGATCACTGCGATGAGCTATTGCGGAGCCATGGATCTGCTTTGAGTCGCTTCCAGCGGCGGCAGCGGATTGTTGAGGTGCTAGATCGGGTGAAAATTCCTGCCAATCGCCTCCATCAGTACCCCCATCAGTTCAGTGGCGGGATGCGCCAACGGGTGGCGATCGCCCTAGCGTTGCTATTGAATCCTCCCCTGATCATTGCCGATGAACCGACCACAGCCCTAGATGTGACCGTCGCGGCGGAAATTCTCGATGAACTCACGCGCCTGTGTCAGGAAGAGCAACGGGGACTGTTACTCATTTCCCACGATCTGGCCCTAATGGCCAAATATTGCGATCGCCTTGCGGTGATGCACCAAGGCAAAATTGTCGAAATGGGCGCGGCTCGCCAAGTCCTGCAACAGCCCCAACACCCCTATACCCAATCGCTACTCGCGGCTCGCCAACTCACCTCTCGACAGCCGCCACCATTGGACGCTGCTCCGGAACTGCTGCGAGTTCACAATTTACAGCGGCACTATCGCTTTGGAGCATGGCTACAACCGCAAATCACAATTCGAGCGGTAGATGGGGTCAATTTGACATTGCGACGGGGAGAAACCCTTGGCCTTGTGGGGGAATCCGGCTGTGGCAAGAGTACCCTTTCCCGCTTGATTTTGCAACTCATTCCCGCCAGTGCCGGTGAAGTGGTCTTTTTAGGTCGCAATTTAGGCCAATTGCCGGCGGCACAATTGCGGAGTGTCCGCCGTGACTTACAAATGATTTTCCAAGATCCCCATGCCTGCCTCAATCCTAAAATGACCGTGGGGCAAAATTTGCTGGAGCCCCTGCTGATTCATCGCCTGCTGGCAAAAGAGGCTGCCCAAGAACGGGTACGCGAGATGTTAGCACAGGTGGAATTAACCCCCCCCGAAGCATACGTGCACCGCTATCCCCATGCCCTGTCGGGGGGACAGCGCCAACGGGTGGCGATCGCCCGCGCCCTCATCACCCATCCTCAGGTGGTCATTTGCGATGAACCGGTGAGTATGCTCGACGCCCATATCCAACGGCAGGTATTGGCGCTGATGCAGCAGTTAAAAGAACAGTTACAACTCACATATCTTTTTATTACCCATGATCTGGCGGTGGCCCGCAGTTTTTGCGATCGCATTGCCGTGATGTTTGCAGGCAAGATTGTGGAGGTGGCTCCCACTGCTGAACTCTTTGCTCACCCCCGTCACCCCTACACCCAACAACTGTTAACCGCCGCCTGTGGTCTTCTTTAACTGAAGTTAACGTTGCTTCGCTAACTTAGCAACTGAAAAGTCACACACCCAGGGCGATAGATTGACAATGGCAGAGTATTTTGGCGATATTTTACAGTGCACCCTGCGGCGACGAGATTTTCTCAAAACCGCCCTTTGGGGGGCAGCAGGTTTGGCTCTAAGCCAAGTGGAGACCCGTGCTGCTACTTCCTTTTCTTCCTCTAGCTTGAGTTTTCCCAGTATTTATCCTAACAAAGATGACAAAGTTACTTTGCCCGCAGGATTTAACCAGGGAATAGTGATTCGCTGGG
Organism: uncultured Thermosynechococcus sp.; assembly: GCF_938074695.1. GTDB lineage: Bacteria > Cyanobacteriota > Cyanobacteriia > Thermosynechococcales > Thermosynechococcaceae > Thermosynechococcus. Next base: position 22,861 of record NZ_CALJEM010000033.1, on the reverse strand, counting down.
GGGATGCCTTGGATAATGGCGCCAACCTCGACTGGAACCGCCTGCACGAGACCGTTACCGCAGTAGAAGTGGAGCGGCAAAAGCGCTGCTTTGGCTACAACTGCGACTTTGTTGGTTATGTTGAGGCTCCCCAAGGTCGTCGTCTGTTGGTGGTCAACCATGAGTACACCAATCCAGAATTAATGTTCGGCGGCTTTGAAAAGCGCCCCAATCAGTGGCAAGCAGCCCTGCAGCGGGAAGCCCACGGTGTATCGCTGGTGGAAATTCGGCCCCAGGGCCGGGGAGGGTGGCGCTATGTCAAGGGTTCTTCCTATAACCGCCGCATTACTGGCTCCACCCCCTGCGAAATTGGCGGCCCCCTGCAGGGACATCCTTTAATGTGCACCAAATACGATCCACGGGGAAAACTGGTCTATGGCACCCTCAACAACTGCGCTGCTGGCAAGACACCTTGGGGAACAGTGCTCACCTGCGAGGAGAATTTTCACGATTATTTTGGGGGCAGTGAGGCAAAACTGAGCGGCCAAGTGCGCGAACTTCACAAGCGCTATGGGATTCCCAGCGATCGCGCTGACCGCTATGGGTTCTATCTCTACGAAAGTCGCTTCAACATTGAAAAAGAACCCAATGAGGCCTTTCGCTTTGGCTGGGTCGTAGAGCTTGATCCCCTCAATCCCAATCGTCCAGCGGTGAAGCGCACTGCCTTGGGTCGGTTCCGCCATGAAGCCGCAACAACGGTGGTTGCCCCCGATGGCCGTGTGGTCGTCTATATGGGAGATGACGCCCGCTTTGAGTACATCTATAAATTCATCACCAAAGGCAAGTACAACCCCCGTCAACGGGAAGCCAACTGGGGACTGCTAGATGAGGGCACTCTCTATGTTGCCCGCTTTAATGAGAACCTGGGCGGGGAGTGGCTGGAAATTGCCTCTATTCAAGGAACGCAAATCATCCCTAACCCGGCATTACCCGATGTCTTCCAAGCGGATCCCGGTCTGTGCTTGATTAATAGCCGCGGTGCTGCCGATGCCCTAGGGGCAACCAAAATGGATCGCCCTGAAGATGTGGAGTGGAACCCAATCACCAAAACTATCTGGGTAGCCCTGACCTATAATGAGCGGCGCACAGCCGGCGATCGCGCCAACCCCCGCACCGAGAATGTCATGGGCCATGTGCTGGAAATGGCAGAAGCCGGCGGCAACCCCACTGCGCTGCGCTTCCAATGGCAGATTCCGCTGCTTTGCGGTGAACCGGGAGCAGCCGCCTCCAATCGGCAACTCCTACTCTATGGTCAAGCGGTGGACAAAACCGTGCCGGCCATCTCAGCGCCCGATAACTTTGCCTTTGATATGCGGGGCAATGTCTGGATTGCAACCGATGGCAACCCTAGCCCAAGCCGCCTCGAAAAGAACGACGGCGTCTATGTCCTCAATCCCTTCCGCCGTGAATTCAAGATGTTTCTTTCGGGGGTTCCCGGCTGTGAGGTCTGTGGACCAGAGTTCACTCCCGACAACCGCACCTTCTTCTGCGCCATCCAGCACCCTGGCGAAGGAGCTAAATCCACAGCAGATCTCCCCACCCGCTGGCCCTATGGCGACAGTGTGGTGATACCACGGCCTGCGGTGATTGCGGTCTGGCGCCAAGACGGTCGCCCGGTGTATGTCTAAGGCTGGCGTGAGGAAGAGCGCTTGAGGCGTTTAGGCCGCAAAGAAACCACAGAAGCAGTGTGGGGACGCTTGCCCTGGAAGCGGGACAGCCGAGTTGTACCTGTGACTGCCGCGAAGTGAATAATTTCCGCTTGCTGCGCTTCGCGGGCACAGCGAATCAACAGGCCAGCGATCGCCAGACTGGCCATCATTGAGCTGCCGCCGTAGCTAAAGAGAGGGAAAGGCAATCCTGTGGTTGGTAGGATGCCAATGGCGACGCCTATATTAATGAGGGCTTGCAGGAGCATAATCACAGTCGCTCCTAGGGCAGTGAGCTGGATCAGGGGATGCCGCGCCTGATTCACCACCCGCATTCCCAGCCAACCATAGGCCCCCAACAGCGCCAAGAGCAACAGACATCCCAATAGCCCCATTTCCTCGGCATAGACCGCAAAAATAAAATCTGTGTGCTGGATGGGCAAGTAGGAAAGCTTTTGCTGTGAAAAGCCATAGCCCGCCCCAAAAACGCCCCCTGAAGCAACAGCCAAGAGACTCTGCACTAGTTGATAGCCATCCCCCATCGCATCGGCCCAAGGGTTGAGGAAGGACATGACCCGCCGTCGTTGATACTCATTAATGCTGATGCTGAGGACTGCCAAGCCCAAGCCACTCGTGGCGGTCAATAGCAGTGGCGCCAAGGGTAAACCCGCCCCAAGAGCCATCAGCCATAACGTAATGCCACAGAGCGCCGTGGTACTCAGGTTCGGTTGAATTAAAATCCCCAGCAGTGTCAAGGCAAAGGCAGCGAGCCAAAAACAGCGTGCCTTCAAATGGAGCCGCCGCCAAGAACTAAACACCCAAGCTGCTTGTAGGACTAAAAAAGGCTTTATCATTTCCGAGGGTTGGAGTTGAAAGGAGCCAAGACTAATCCAGCGGGTGGCGCCCATCACAGTTGTCCCGACCCCCGGCAGTCGCGTTGCCCAGATCAGCAACAGAAACAAAAAGAAACTCGGAATGGCCAACTGTAGCGATCGCCCCAAAGGTAGCCGCAGAAATAGTTGAAACCCCACCCAGCCTAGGGCAAGCCACAGCAGTTGACGTGTAAAGTAGTAGAGTCCATCCCCTGTTTCGGCCAAACCCACGGGAAAACTGGCGGAAAAAAGCACCACTAAACCTAGGGCAATCCAGAGAAGGGTTAGCCAGTGGAGCAATCGCGCCTCCAGTGACCACTGCCGCAGCTCGCGATCGCCAAAGGGAAGAAAACGCCACCAACTCACGCTTAGATGACCCTCACTGGCACCTGCCACTACCGCTATAGGAAGAGTACAGCCCAGAAAGATGGCAAAAGCTTCCAATAGCCACCGCACAAAGAAGCGTGTCTCCCCGCTATGTATCCCCTATTTTAGAAAAGGGCTGTATCTAATCTGGCACAATTATTATGCATCTTTTAGAGCAACTGCCTGTGACTGTGTCTGCCATTTCTGAGTGCTTTGAGCAATGTCGTGCCCGCCAACGCTGCGCCTTAATTCCCTTTTTGACTGCTGGAGACCCCGATTTAGAGACCACAGTTGCTGCCCTCAAAGCCCTAGATGCCCATGGAGCAGATGTGATTGAACTGGGGATGCCCTATTCGGATCCTTTAGCCGATGGTCCAGTAATTCAGGCAGCTGCCACCCGTGCCCTGCAACGGGGAACTCGCCTTGAGGCGGTCTTAGAACTGACAACGGACTTGCACCGCCAACTGAGGGCACCACTAATTCTCTTTACCTACTACAATCCCATTTATCATCGAGGAGTCTCTGCGTTTCTCAAAGCAGCGGCCCAAGCCGGGATCAAGGGCTTAGTGATTCCCGATTTGCCCCTTGAGGAAGCTGAACCGGTTCTCGCAGAAACAGTAAACTTAGGCTTGGAACTGACGCTGCTGATTGCTCCGACAACGTCACCGGATCGAATGCGGGCGATCGCCACCGCTTCCCAAGGATTTATTTACCTTGTCAGCACCACTGGCGTCACGGGCATGCGCCAAGAAATGGCCGGTCGCGTTCAGGAACTGTTGCACACCCTACGGCAGATCACCCCCAAGCCCATTGGTGTTGGCTTTGGCATTGCCAGTCCTGAGCATGCCCGCCAAGTGCGCGATTGGGGCGCCGATGCTGCCATTGTCGGCAGTGCCTTTGTCAAACGTCTGGCAGAGCCAGAGCAGGGGGTCGCCGCTGTTGCCGAGTTTTGTCGGTCACTCCGCACAGCCTTAGATACCCCTAGGGACGCACGGTCAACGTAAAGTAAATGCCATCGGACTGTAAACTACGGGTTTGACCGGGCAGATCAATCAACGGCACCGCGTACTGGAACTGAATGTCAAGGTTCGGGGTTGGTTGCACCAATAATCCCATCCCCAGACCGGCAATCACATTATTGGGCACGGCACCTGCAGGATTGCGGCTATTGTTCCAGACGACCCCCAGATCAAACAGCGGCCCTATGGAAATAAGCGGCCGACGATTCGCGGTGCGCAGCACGGAAAAACGGGCTTCTCCAGAGAACCGCAGGCCATTATCCCCAGAAAGGGCATTGGTCGAGTAACCCCGCACCGATAGAGGCCCCCCAATCACAAATTGGTGGAAAGGGAGCAGGCTATTGGGACTGAGTTGGACATCGGTGCGCAAAATCAAGAAGTTATCTGCCCAGAGGCGTTGCAGCCGCTGCCCCTGTCCCAGCCAGCTAAAGAAGGTACCATCGGGTATAGGACTAGGGTTTTCTGTGGCGCCAAAGATGGGCAGGCCAAGGTTAAACTGCGAACGAAAGACCCATGCCCCCTGGGGATCACGGCGGATATATTCTTGGCTCAGTTCAAGGACACGGGTGGCACTATAGCCCGACGGGTCAGAACCAATGGAAACGGGGGCTGGCACTCCCAAAACAAAGGTCTGCGCTGACTGCACCAGTAAGCCAATGCCAAAGGCCAGCTCCTCACGGATATTACGCATCACCGGTTGGCGAAAGCTGGCTTGATAAATAGAAGACTCACTGCGAATATTCAAGGCGGCAACATTGGGGGGGCGGGTAATTTCGCTGTCTGCTTGCACAGTACGAATGGTGAGTGTGCCATTCATAGCATTGAGGGGCAGGCTGTAGCCAAACTCCACTGCGTTGGACGCTCCCCAATCAAACGTGCCTAGGTTATTCCCGATGGCGTAGGAGCCATAGACACTATCGCCGCGACCACTGAGGTTGTTGTATCCCAAAAAGGCCGTAGCTCGAGCCGGGGCGATCGCCGCTGGCGTGGTATTATCCAGACCAAAGGCAGCCTTAAACCAGCGGGCAGGTACCACCCGTACCACCAAAATACTGTCTTGGGGTGTACTGCCGGGTCGCAGACTTGCAGAAAGATTGGCAAAGAGGGGATCTGTTCGCAACAGCCGTAGCTGTTCTTCTAAACGATTAGAGTTGAGGGGTATCCCCACGCCGCGGGCAATACGACTGCGGATATAGCGCTGAATAATCCCTTTGTTACCTTCAATACGAATGTCCTCTAGGCGGCCTTCAAGCACTTGAATCGTGATCACCCCATCCCGTGCCACCTGCTCACCTAAAACGGCGCGAGAGGTTAAATAGCCCCCCTCTAGATAGAGTTTTGTAATCGCATCGGCGACCCCCTGTAACTCTGCAAGTGTCACCTGCCGCCCTTCAAGGGGCTTGATAATCGGATCAAATTCCGCTGCGTTAAAGATGGTGCTGCCTTCAACAACAATTTTTTTTACGGGTATTAAAACACCTTCCAACTCGGAGGGCGGGCTAGGCGGTGAGGGGAGCGGTTCAAGGACTGGGGGTGGGGTGGGTGGTAGGGGGGGTAGCTCTGGTAGGGGGGGCTGAATATCCTGTTGGGTGAGGGTAGTGATCGGCATGGCTACAACAGGTAACGTTGCCCCTGTACTGCTGAGAATAGAGAGAATAGCAACGGGTGTAAATAAATTTCTTTTCACGTCCTCAACCCCAATGTTTAATTATTTGGTTTTAGTTTGGTTTTAGATAGAGCAGCAAAATCAATACCAAAACCTGTACTTTCTTTCTTAAGGGCTAAGCCCAAGGGATCATTTGGCGTGAGGAGCGAGGAATTCTTGCCTTCAAATTCTAGCGGATTATTTACGGTTGTTGGCAAGGCGGGATGATGCCCCATCAATGCCAACTCTGAGCATGCTTTAAGTGGGGGGTGGCGCCATCAGGGTTATCAACGAGGGCGGACTCATCAATCGCTAGATCAAACCAAAAGGTACTACCGACCCCCAATTCGCTAATTAAATGAATTTGTGTGTTGTGCTTGTGGATAATATCTTGAACGATGGCTAACCCCAGCCCTGTCCCCTCTAGGGTATGTACGCGATTCTCAACGCGGAAAAATCGTTCAAAAACGCGGGGTTGATCCTCTGGGGCAATGCCCATACCCGTGTCGGCCACTTCAATGCGCACCCGTTCCTGCTCTGGATCGCTGGGGGGATGCCAGACATAGGCGCGAATTGTCACCCGCCCGTTTTCGGGCGTAAACTTCAAGGCATTGCCCACCAAGTTGGTGAGCGCACCCACTAGCAGATCGTAGTTACCCCAAACCGGTGGCAGCGGGTTTTCCACTTCAGCAGTGAGGGTAATGGACTTGTTGGCAGCATTGAGTTGGTAGGTGCGCATAATCTGATCAATCACCTGCGCCATCTGGACGGAGCCAAATTGATAGGGGCGACCCGATTCAAGGCGGGAAATATCGAGGAAATCGTTGACAAGACGAGTCAGGCGATCGGTTTCGTGGTTCGCAGTTTCTAGAAATTCCTGTTGTTCTTTCTCACTCAAACTACTGCCATACTCTTGAATTGTTTCAATGATGGACTTGATGTTGAATAGCGGCGTGCGCAACTCGTGGGAGACATTGCTAATCAGTTGCGCTTTGGCTTCGTTGAGTTCCACCTCACGGGTAATGTCCTGAATTGTAATCGCAATACCTTTGGGTTTTTCCCGCTGCACATCCATGACCGTTGTCAGCAGTATCCGCACCGATCGCGAGCTGGGTTCTTGCAGCGTCACCCGAAATTCTCCCCCTTCTGACTCTCCACGAGACGCCTTGTAAAGTGGGCAGGCGAGTTTTTCGCACACAGGCGCCGGAAAGCAGTTGAGGGCATTTTGACCAATGACGTTCATCCCCTCCCAATTAAAGAGACGCTGAGCCGTGGGATTGACCAGAATAATCCGCATGTCGGTATCCAGCAAAATCGCCCCATCGGCAATGGTGGACACCAAGGTATCCAGTTTGGCTTTCTCAGCTTGGAGTTCCTCAATGTTTTGGGCTTCATAGGAGGCGAGGCGTTCAGCCATGTCATTAAAGCTGCTGATCAACTCCCCCAGTTCACCGCCAAAGGGCAGGTTAATGCGTTGCTTGAAATTCCCTGCGGCAATGTTTTTTACCCCCTGCACCAATTCTTTAATCGGTTGGGTAATGGTGAGGGCATTGAAGACGCCCCCCAAAATCACCATGATCCAGAGGGAAACAAAAACGGCGATCGTTAAATCCCGCGTGAGATTAGCGGAGGTAATAAATGTTTGGTTCGGGTTAATCCCAAGCGCAACGACACCTAGGTTTTCGCCATTGAAGGTCAGAGGGACAAAGACATCGGCAACCAGGCCATTGGGGGTTCGGTGCTGGCGCACTAGGGGTTCTTGGCTGGCACGGTAGGTCTCCGGCAGTTGAATACGGCGGCGCAATGTCAGGGCGCTTTCCACTGGGGGAGCAGAGTAGGGCAGGCCATAGTAAATTTCGCCTTCGGGATCGGCGAAAAGGATGTAGCGAATACTGGCACTGCGTTCATAGAATTTACGGGAAAATTCAGCGACGGCAGCGGTATCCCCCTTAGCCACAAGGGGCGCCACATCAGCGGCTAGGAGTAACCCTAAATCGCGGCCATAGCGGGTGTCATTAAGGTGGGCATTGGTTTGAATGGTGTTCACTGCCCAAAAGGTGAGGCCACTCATGATGATGGAGACCACTAGGGTTGCTGTGGCCATGAGGCGGGTTTGAATCTTGAATTCTGACCACCAACGGGCAATTCCCCGCAATTTATCACTCCAGTCCCCTTGAGTTTTCTCCGTTTTCAAAACCACCATTGTGCCTAATGTACGAAAAATTTTCTTTGATTCTACGGGATTTTGCTTACATCTTTATTGTGGCATCTGAGAGGGGTTCCAAACGGGCAAACTCTTCAATGCGCCGACTGTAGTGCTGGAGCATTTGCTCAGCCCACTTGGCATCGGGACTGTTGACATACAGATGGATCAATGGCTCACTGGCATCGGGCAGAATCAGTACCCAGTGATCCGTATCGGGTTCACCAATTTTGACGCCGTCAATGAGACTTAAATGGTTACGGGGGTGGGTTTCCACTAGGTGACGCATCAGTGACCCTTTGGCAATCCAAGGGCAGCGAATCGGGCGGTGATAGTGGTGGACGTGGGGCAATTCTTGGCGGATTACGGTAAGGGGTTTGCCAATCAGTGCCAGCAGTTCCATCAGGGTGGCAATTGTAAACATGGCGTCAAACCCCGGATGCAGTTGTGGAAAAATAAAACCCGTTTCTGCACAACCGCCGAGAACAACGCCACTGTGGTGTTGACAGGCTTCCATGAGATCGGTGGGGTTAGTACGACTGCGAATAATCTGTCCGCCCTGCTGGCGGGCGATCGCCTCCACAGCACTAGAGGTGGTGACTGGCACCACCACCGTCCCCCCCGGTTGGGTCAAAAGCATTAAGTAGGTCATCAAAGCCGTGAGTTCCTGATCGCTAAACACTTGACCGGCATTGTCCACCAATGTCAAGCGTTCGCCATTGGCTGAGACTTGGACTCCTAAACTGGCGGAAAGGGCGGTCACCACCTGTCCCAGTTCCCGCAGCAGCCGCTGTCGTTCAAGAATATTTAGAGGAGTTGGATGCAGGGTGGCATTGAGTACAACAGCATCACAGCCGAATTTACTGAGAATCTGGGGCAAGACCACGCCGGAGACGGCATAGGCGTAGTCAATGACAATTTTGGCCGAATTCCCACAAAAAAGCTGCGTATTTAGCCACTTTTCAAAGCCTTGGGCATAGGCAGCCACACAGGTGTTGGGATGGGTCATGACACCAATGTCCACAAGCAGGGCACGGCGAATCTCTTCACGGAAGAAGGCGGTCTCAATTTGCCGCTCTTTGGCTTTGCTCAAGTTGATGCCCTTGTGGTCAAAAAACTCAATTAAAAGGTGATCGGCGCGATCAGGATGGGCACGCACATGAATGCCCCCACTTGCCGAAAGGGTTTGTGCCGCAAAGCGGGCAATCGGCAGAGCGATCGCCTCTAAATTGAGGACATGAATCCCTACCGACATCAGCCCCGACATCAGGGCATAGGCCACCATCCGCGATACATTGCGTTGATCCCGCGAGACAATGACACTGGTTCCCGGCTCTAGGGTAGAGGCATAGGCTGCCGCCAGCCGCACGGCAAATTCCGGGGTAATGTCCACATTGGCCACACCGGCCACACCCCGCTGACCAAAGAGATAGCGCTGCCCTGTTGTGCCCCAGATCAGGCTTTCATTCACAATGGCGCCCGCTTCAATGCGTTTTCCCGGCCAGAGCCGCACCCCCCGACTTAGGCTGGCTTCCTCACCTACCACACAGCGACTGCCAACAACGACCCCTTCATGCAGCCTTACATGGCGATCCACATGGACATGGCGCGCCAAAACGCAATGCTCCAGTTCACTCTCATCCCCAATAAAACAACCACTCCATGCCACCACTGAGCGCAAGCAACTGCCATTGCCAACAATCACGTTATCCCCCAAAACCGTCCCTGCGCCAAGGGTGGCTCCCTTACCAAAGCGACAGTTATTTCCCAAGACCAGTGGCCCTTGTAGCTGAACCGTCTGGGGTAAGGTGGTGTTGTGCCCTACCCATATTTGCGGCTGAATTTCGTGCCCCTGAATCTCCAAGTGGACACGGCCATAGAGGGCATCCTGTTGCACCTGTTGATAGGTTTGCAAACTGCCAACATCGCACCAGTAGGCGTCTGTAATGTAGCCATACATCGGCACGTCCGCCTGCAACAGCAACGGAAACAGATCCCGGGAAAAATCTCGCTCCATGCCGCCACTCAAGTAATCCATGACCGTGGGGCTGAGGATGTAGATGCCTGTATTCACCGTATCCGTAAACACTTCCCCTGCCGAGGGCTTTTCCAGAAACCGCCGTACCCGCCCATCACTATCGGTAAAGACAATGCCAAACTCCTTGGGCTGAGGCACACGGGTAAGAATAAGAGTCACCGGAGCGCCGTGCTGCTGATGAAAACGCAGGGCATCGGTTAAATCCACATCGGTAATGCTATCGCCACTGACTACCAGAAAGGGATCCGTTAGCAACGCGGCAATGTTTTTCACCGAACCTGCCGTGCCAAGGGGCTGCTCTTCCTCAACGACATAGCTCAGGTGCACGCCAAACTCATTCCCATCGCCAAAATAGTCCCGCACCACATCGGGGAGATAGTGCAGCGTCATTACCACATCATCAAGGCTATGGCGGCGCAGGAGATTGAGAATGTGCTCGGCAATGGGGCGATTGACCACCGGCACCATGGGCTTGGGTAGATCACAGGTGAGGGGACGCAGCCGAGTACCACTCCCCCCCGCCATCAGGACAACACGCACTGTTTTCTCCTTTGTCAAACCTTGCCCTAGAATCCCAGTGTAGGAGAAGAGGGAAGGCTCAGGGGGATAGCTTAGGAAACTGCAATCATTTTTGACACTCAAGACTCTGCTGCCTATAAAAAAACCTACCCTTGGTGGAGGGCAGGTTCAGAGTGACAATACGAGGCGATCGCGCCTAGGCAGTAAAGCCAGCTTTGTATTCGGCGATCGCTTCTTTCAAGAGCGCTTCCGCTTTTTCATCCAGTTTTTGGGTGGTACGGATAATTTCGCCGTATTCCGGCTTGCTTGTGTGCAGGTAGTCCCGCAGGCCGGCAACAAACTTGGCCACTGCCTCAACGGGAATATCGTCCAGGTAGCCGTTGGTCCCCGCGTAAATGGTGGCCACTTGGTATTCCACGGGAATTGGCGAGTATTGGGGCTGCTTGAGAATCTCCCGCAGCCGTTGACCCCGCGCCAGTTGGTTTTGGGTGGCTTTATCCAAGTCGGAGGCAAACTGGGCAAAGGCTTGCAGTTCATCAAATTGCGCCAGCTCCAGCTTCAGTTTCCCCGCCACCTGCTTCATGGCTTTGATTTGAGCAGCAGACCCCACCCGTGACACGGAAATCCCCGCGTTGATGGCAGGACGCAAGCCGGCGTTGAAGAGATCCGAGGAGAGGAAAATTTGACCGTCGGTAATGGAGATAACATTAGTGGGAATGTAAGCAGACACGTCGCCGGCTTGGGTTTCCACAATCGGGAGGGCCGTCATACTGCCACCCCCCAACGCATCGTTAAGTTTGGCGGCACGCTCCAGCAGGCGAGAGTGGAGATAGAACACATCCCCTGGATAGGCTTCACGACCGGGGGGACGCCGCAGGAGCAGCGACATTTGGCGGTAGGCTTGCGCCTGTTTGGAGAGGTCGTCATAGACAACAAGGGTGTGCTTGCCTTGGTACATGAAGTACTCGGCAATGGTGGCACCGGTGTAGGGGGCAAGATACTGCAAGGCGGCTGGATCACTGGCGTTGGCGGCAATCACAATTGTGTAGTCTAGGGCACCCCGCTCCCGCAGCACGTTTACCACTTGAGCCACACTGGAGGCCTTTTGACCAATGGCCACATAGACGCAAATCACGTCTTGGCCTTTTTGGTTCAGAATCGTGTCAACGGCAACAGCGGTTTTCCCCGTCTGGCGATCGCCAATGATCAGTTCCCGCTGCCCGCGCCCAATGGGAATCATGGCATCAATGGCCGTAATCCCCGTTTGCAATGGCTCACACACCGATTTGCGCTGGACAATGCCGGGGGCGGGGGATTCAATCAGGCGAGTTGCCGTGGTGTGGATCTCCCCTTTACCATCAATGGGGCGCACCAAGGCATCTACTACGCGGCCAATCACTGCCTCCCCTACCGGCACAGAGGCAATTCTGCCGGTGGCGCGCACCGTACTGCCTTCCTCGATCCCCAGGCCGTCGCCCATCAGCACCACACCCACGTTATCTTCTTCGAGGTTGAGGGCAATCCCCACGGTGCCGTCTTCAAATTCCACCAATTCTGAGGCCATCACTTTGTCGAGGCCATAGACACGGGCAATACCATCGCCCACCTGCAAGACAGTACCGACATTATCGACTTTGATCGACTGTTCGTACTGCTCGATTTGTTGGCGAATAATGCTACTGATTTCGTCGGGTCGGATACTTACCATAGAAGTCGCTCTCAAGGGTTGAACAGTTTACAAAGTTAGGCGGATTGCGCCAAGGTGAGACTGAGGCGGCGGAGTTGACCCCGCAGGCTGGCATCAAAGATTTGGGAACCCACTTTAATCACCACGCCCCCAATCAGTTCGGGATCGCAAGCAGTGACAAGCTCCACATCGGCAGCACCGGTCATGGCTTTGACCTTTTCCACCACTGCCCGGCGTTGGTCAGCGTTGAGTTCGACAGCACTGGTCACTTCCGCCAAGACCACATTGCGAAGCTTGCGCACAAGGGCACGATACTGCTCGCAAATGGGGCCAAGAAAGTTAATTCGCCGCCGATCCACAAGCAACATCAAGAAGTTGAGGAAGTAACCGTGTACCTTATCCACGGTCAACTGCCGCAGCACGTTCTTTTTGGCCTCAGCCTTAATCAGTGGATTTGCCAGAAACTGTTGCAGTTCACTGGAGTTAGCCAAAAGTTCCAGAATTAACTGCGTATCCTGCTGAAACTGATCAATAAGGTTGTGGGCTTGCGCCAGCGACAGCAGCGCCTCGGCATAGGGTTCAACAACTTCACCACGGACAGTGGTCTGCATCATTTGCCTCCTAGTAGGGCAATACTGCGATCAACAAGGGTGCGCTGAAGGTCTGGATTTTGGCTCAAACGCGCTTTGAGTTGGTTTTCGGCCTCTGCAAGTGCCATAGCGGCAATCCGCTCGCGAATTTCAGCGATCGCCCGCTCGGTGGCAGCAGTTGTATCTTGGGAAGCAGCTTCCTTCAGGCGCTCAATTTCGCGCTTGGCTTGGGCAATAAGTTCTTCCTTTACAGCCTTGGCACGGGCAAGGGCATCTTCGCGGATGCGTTGCGCTTCCTGTTTGGCCTGAGCGAGTTGTTGCTGAGCTTCCGCAAGGCGGGCAGCCGCCTCTTTCTGGCGTTCTTCGGCGTCCGCAAGGGCAGCGGCAATCTGTTGCTGGCGATCGCCCAAGGTTTTACCGAGGACACCGCGGCCAAAGTACACCAATACCCCAATCAGGATGGCAAGGTTGATCACATTGGTTTCGAGCAAATTGGTGTTCAGACCAAAGTGCCCCATCTCTTCCATTGCCAATAGAAATCCTGCGTCCATGACCCACACTCCTAGGCCAGTAATTTTGCTAATAACTGTTCACTCAAGCTGGCAACTTGACCCTCAAGCGCCTGCAGTGTCGCCTGTTTTTCCTGATCGATCTCTGCTTGAATCTTGAGTAATTCTGCCTGCACGGCCTGCTGTGCTTCGGCAATTTCGGCGGTGGCAATTTTTTGTGCCTCGGCTCTGGCCTCTTCAATCAGGGCTTGGGCTTGGCGACGGGTACTGGCCAATTCCTGCTCATACTGCTGAGCCAGTTCAGTGGCCTGTTGCAACCGCTCCTTAGCTTGCTGCAAATTGGTTCGGATATACTCATCCCGATTGTCCAATGCCTGACCCAAGGGCTTGTACAGCAATGCATTCAGAATGAGGGTCAAGATTAGGAATTGCACAGCCATCAGGGGTAGGGTGGCATCAAAATCAAACATCAGCCTCTCCAGAATGGGGGATCGGGGGAAAGCTCATCCAAGCCTCCCCCACTGGGGTTAATTAGGATGCAAAGGGGTTGGCAAACAGGAGCACCAGTGCAATCACCAGACCATAGATGGTCAGGGACTCCATGAATGCAAGGGTCAGCAGCAGGGTACCGCGAATTTTACCTTCCGCTTCCGGTTGCCGCGCAATCCCTTCTAGAGCTTGACCAGAAGCATTCCCTTGGGCAAGGCCGGGTCCTAGAGAAGCCAAGCCAACGGCCAGAGCAGCAGCCAAAACAGAAGCAGAAGCGACTAACGGATCCATAGTTGATTTCCTCGAGACATAGTAGGACGAAAAAAAATTTCCAGAGATAACAATAGCAGGGGATGTACCCCTTTTAGGAGTGAGCCTCTTCGTGCTCGCCGCCATGCCCCTCCATGGCCTCCCCGATATAGGTGGCTGCGAGGGTGGCAAACACAAGGGCCTGAATGGCGCTGGTAAAAAGTCCCAAGGCCATCACGGGCAAGGGCACAAACAAGGGCACCAGCAACACCAAAACCCCCACCACCAATTCATCCGCCAAGATGTTGCCAAAAAGACGGAAGCTCAGGGAAAGAGGTTTTGTGAAATCCTCCAGGATGGCGATGGGAAGCAATACAGGCGTTGGCTCAATGTACTTGGTGAAATACTTTAGCCCCCGCTTGCGTAACCCGGCATAGAAATAGGCCAAGGAGACCAGCAAGGCCAAGGCTACAGTGGTATTGATGTCATTGGTGGGTGCTGCCAGCTCCCCTTCTGGCAGTTCAATGAGTTTCCACGGTACCAATGCCCCTGACCAGTTACAAACAAAAATGAACAGGAACAGTGTCCCCACAAAGGGAACCCAAGCTCGGTATTCGTGCTCACCCATTTGGCTCTTGGTCAAGTCGCGGATGAATTCCAGTGCGTACTCCATTAGGTTTTGAATACCACTGGGCACCCGTTCAATCCTTCGCGAGGCGGCAAAGGCCGCCGCAATTAAGATGGCCATTACGAACCAAGTGGTGATGAACACTTGACCGTGAACTCTCAAGTTGCCAATGTGCCAGTAAAAATGGTGCCCTACCTCTAGCTTGGCAAAGGGAAGAGCTGTCCACAAGTGTATCAAAGGCATCATGCCTCCGCGCTCGGTTGTCTAAGCACTACAGTGAGCCAGTGTTAAGGGGACGGCAAAACCGTACGAAACATATAGACCAGAATGGCCGCTTTGTAGGTTAAGAACCCCAAGAACACCGGAATGATATGCAGCTCTTGCCAACGGGCTGCCAAAATAATCACAACCACAACGACAAGGAGCTGTGTTTTTACTAGTTTTTTATGGCCATTTCCTAGGCGCTCCACACTGCGGGCTAGGAGCCGCAGATAAATGAGGCTTGCCCCTGCCCCCAAAAGGTAATTCAATGCTGTGTTAAGGCCGTAAATGAGCCAGACCGCTCCAAAGGCGATCGCCGTCAGCACTAGGCTCGTCGTGAATAATTCGCGACAGAGTTGGTAAAACTCCACCATCGAGCCACCCTTGGTGGGGGAATGGGCAACGGTTGATGGAGCAGGGGGTGCTGAAGCAGAATCGGGAACGGTCACAGCAGAATAGGGAGCATCCGAGGATGCCTTGAACTGGCCACTAAGCATCCTATCACGCAGGGGTGACATTCATTACGTGAGGCTCCTATCCTCTATATTGCTGTTGGCTTCGCTACGAATGTATCCCTCCAGGAGTTGAAAAATCTCCCGTAGGCGTTGCGGATTGGTGAGGTACAGGTATCCCAGTAGGGCTTCAAAGCCGGTGGCTTGGCGGTAAATTTTTGCGGCAACTCGCTTCGGGCCATCGGCAGCCGCATTGCGACCCTGGCGAAAAATTGAGCGTTCTGTTTCGCTGCAATGCTCCCAAAGGAAGTCCATATAGCGGGCTTGACTTTCGGCTCGCACATGCGCCACCACTTGGCGGTGGTAGGTATTGATGCGTTGGGGCGGGCTTAAAAAAAGCCAGCGAATAAAGAGTTCATAAACGGCGTCACCAAAGTAGGCCAAGGCTGCCGGCGGCAGTTGATGGGCGGGAATTTTGGGGGGGACAAGGGGCAATAGTTCCGCAGAGTCAAACATGACGTTTTAACAAAGGCACCCCCCTTGGTTGTACCATGCGCAGAGCTGAAGTGTTTAAGAATGGGGTTTCCCTGTAATTTGGGCGATCGCTGTCGCCAGATCCGGCTGAAGGGATAAAAAGTTTTCTAAACGAACCAGTTTGACAGTTTGAGTAACACGGGGGTTGGTGACAATTTGCAGTTGACCCTGATGCTCTTGGGCTTTTTTGGCCAGTTGTACCAAAATGCCGAGGCCAGAGCTGTCAATAAATTCAATTTTTGAAAGATCCAAGATGACGTTGGCAGGCCCATCGTCAAAACACTTGCTAATGACCTTGCGAAAGGCCGACTCAGAAAACGCATCAATGAGACCCGTCAGGCGAAACACTTGATAGTTCTCGCGAATCTCGCGGGTACCCCTTAGGCTTTGGGTCAGGGCAAGTGGTTCAGAAATGAGAGCCTCCTTTGCCGATAACTGGACACACAAAACGGTAGAAAATAAGTATAAATAAACGTGGCATGGTTGTCTATGACCTCATGGACTGCTCAACAAAAGTTTGGAAGCGCAGGAAGCGGTTTGCCAAAATCGGATCAGGGATTACCCCAATGAGATTATCTAAACTCTTGGTAAGCCCTCTGAGCAGCAGCAGCCTTGGATGGCTGGGGTTGCCCATTTTGGCTCAAGAAACGCCGGCGGCGACCTATCCTCCGCAGGCATCGCTATTGCACTTGCCTGATTAACCGCCTCTAAGAAAAAATGAGCTATGGGGAATTTTAGAAAATTAGTCCCGACAATGAACTGCCGCCAGTTAAGACGGCAGCGAACGGATGTATTGGTGCCATTTTCTAGTGCACCTGGGATGGAAGGGCAATGAGCCTCCGCCTCTTTTGGCATCGTCGCGATCTGCGCCTGAGGGACAGTGTGGGATTGGCGGCTGCCTACGCTCACACCTCAAAAGTGGTTGGTGTTTTCTGTTTTGATCCCGCGATTCTCAGCGCTGCAGATATTGCAGCAGTGCGAGTTGCCTACCTTGTAGGGTGCCTACAGGCCTTGCAGGAGGCCTATCGGCGGGCAGGGGGGAGCTTTTTGATTTTCCGTGGTGATCCCCGTCAAATCTTGCCCCAGGTGGCCAGTGGCCTAGGGGCGGTGGCGGTGCATTGGCATGAGGATGTCGAACCCTATGGTCGCGATCGCGATCGCGCGGTGGCTGCCGCCCTTAAAGAAAAGGGAATTGCCGTGGAAACGGCTTGGGATCAGCTCCTGCATCCCCCGGAGGCCGTACAAACAAAACAGGGACAGCCCTACACCGTCTATTCCCCTTTTTGGCGCAACTGGTCAAGCCTCCCTAAACCAGCGCCTGTTTCTGCCCCCAGCTACCTTGAACCCCTCAGCGACACCGAACAGGCAAAGGCAGCAAGCCTAGGGGCGATTTCCCTCCCCACCGCCAAGGACTTGGGATTTCCTTGGTCAGGAGAACTCATCCTTGCTCCCGGTGAAGCCGCTGCCCAAGCGCAACTGGAGACATTTATTAACCAGCACATTCAAGACTATGGCGAGCAGCGCAACTATCCCGCCCAGCCGGGAACCTCTCTGCTCAGTCCTGCCCTCAAGTTCGGGGTCATTGGTATTCGCCAAGTCTGGGCAGCGAGTCAAGCCGCCATGGCCGCAGCCCGCAGTGAAGAGGCACAAATGAGTATTCGCACGTGGCAACAGGAATTGGCTTGGCGCGAGTTTTATCAGCATGCCCTTTACTGGTTCCCTCACTTGGCGGAGCGTCCGCACCGCGAGGGCTTTGCCACTTTTCCTTGGGTGAATAACCCAGAACACTTTGCCGCTTGGTGTGAAGGCCGCACAGGCTATCCGATTGTGGATGCGGCAATGCGTCAACTCAACGAAACCGGCTGGATGCACAACCGCTGCCGCATGATTGTAGCCAGTTTCCTCACCAAGGATTTGATCATCAATCCCCAGTGGGGTGAGCAGTACTTCATGCAAAACCTGATTGATGGTGACTTGGCAGCCAACAATGGCGGGTGGCAATGGAGTGCCTCCAGTGGTATGGATCCAAAACCGCTGCGGATTTTTAACCCAGCCAGCCAAGCGCAAAAGTTTGATCCTGAAGCGGAGTACATTCGCCGTTGGCTGCCGGAATTGAAATCCCTAGACACCGCAGCTCTGGTCACCGGCAACATTTCTCCCCTCGAGCGGCAGCGCTGCGGCTATCCCTTGCCTATTGTGGATCATGCCCAGCAGCAGCGGCGATTTAAGCAACTCTATCAAGAGCATTTTCGTTCACCCATCGTTTAAGCATAAAACTGATGTTCCCCTGATCAGCACAACAGCGTTATCCTGAAAAAGAACAATTTTTGCGGTTGCATCGCGCCCATGAATATCCTTGGTAGTTTGCTCACTCCCCCCACTCCCCCTGTTCAAACCCGTCCCCGTCGTGGTATTGAGATTAAGTCCAAGCGCGAAATTGAGATCATGCGCCAAGCCTCGCGCATTGTGGCGACGGTGCTCAAGGAAATTTCCCAGATGATTGAGCCGGGCATGACAACAGCAGATCTCGATGCCTATGCCGAAAAGCGGATTCGGGAAATGGGAGCCACGCCAAGCTTCAAAGGCTATCACGGCTTTCCCGCTTCGATTTGTGCCTGTATCAATAACGAAGTGGTGCATGGCATCCCCAGCCCCCGCAAAGTCATCCGCAATGGCGACATTGTTAAGATTGACACCGGTGCCTACTACAACGGCTTCCATGGGGACTCCTGCATTACGATTCCGGTGGGGGAAATCTCCGAGGAGGCTGCCCGGCTGGTGAAAGTGGCTGAGGAAGCGCTCTACCGAGGCATTGAGCAAGTCAAGGAAGGGAACTATCTCATGGATTTGGCCGGTGCCATTCAAGATTATGTGGAAGCCAATGGCTTTGTGGTGGTGGAAGACTTTACCGGCCATGGGGTGGGGCGCAATCTCCACGAGGAACCCTCGGTGTTTAACTTCCGCACCAACGAACTTAAGAATGTGCGGCTGCGGGCAGGCATGACCTTGGCCATTGAACCGATTGTCAACGCAGGGTCAAAACAGGTGCGCATTTTGCGCGATCGCTGGACCGCCGTCACAGTGGACAATTCTCTTTCTGCCCAATTTGAGCACACGGTCTTGGTGACGAAAACGGGCTATGAAATCCTCACGGATCGCACCCTTGTCTAAAACCCTATGACTAAAATTCCTTCCGAAGTCCTCGCGCGCCACTGCTTTTGCCGCAGTCGTAAATTTACCTTTGAGGTCAATCAATATCGCCTTCCCCATGGCTCTATCTCCATTTTGGGAACGGTGCGGCATCCGGGGGGTGCGTTGGCTGTGCCTGTCACCCCAGAGGGAAATCTCATTCTAGTCAAACAATACCGCTTTGCCACGGAGGAATATTTGCTGGAGTTTCCGGCGGGCACCGTTGAGGATCAGGAAAAGCCCCTTGCCACGATTGAGCGGGAGATTGAGGAAGAGACGGGCTACCGTGCCCATCACTGGCAAAAACTAGGGGAATTTTACATTGCCCCCGGCTATTCCGATGAAGTGATCTACGCCTATTTGGCCACCCAACTGGAGAAACTGGAGGCACCCCCACCGCAGGATGCCGATGAGCACATTGAAATTGTTGAATTTTCTCTGCCCGAGCTGACCGCAGCAATTCACAGTGGTTACGTGAAAGATGCCAAGACAGTTACCAGCTTGTATTTGGCATTGCCCTATCTTCAGTCCGCTTAAGCAATTAAATTGTGCGTAAATCTTTGTAAGCACCCTGCCCCTGTCGCGGTCTTGCCCCCTGAAGGTGAGATAATTTTGAAGTAATCCAAGGGTTGGACGGGCTGATTAGCAGCCGTTTCAGTGGGAACATGAACATTGAATGAGTGTTTGAGCGTTGCATGATGGAGCTAACCTACCGGCCTCGCCGTTTACGCCGCACGGCTCAAATTCGTCGCTTGGTGCGCGAGCACACCTTAACCACGGCAGATTTGATCTATCCGGTCTTTGTCATGGAGGGGGAAGATCAGGTGCAGGAAGTCCCCTCGATGCCCGACTGCTATCGCTATACGCTGGATCGTCTGATTTTAGAACTGAAGGAGGTCTGTGCCTTAGGCATTGGGGCGATCGCCCTCTTTCCCGTCGTTCCTGAACACCTCAAGGACAATGCCGGTACCGAAAGCTACAATCCCGATGGCCTTGTCCAGCGATCAGTGCGAGCCATTAAGGCTGTCTTACCTGACCTGCTGATCTTTACCGATGTGGCTCTGGATCCCTACAGCAGCGAAGGCCACGATGGCATTGTCAAAGATGGTGAAATCCTCAATGACGAAACGGTGGAGGTCTTGGTCAAACAGGCGGTAAGTCAAGCTGCTGCTGGTGCTGATTTTGTTGCCCCGTCGGATATGATGGATGGCCGTGTCGGTGCCATTCGGGCGGGTTTGGATGCCGCAGGCTATACCCATGTGGGAATTCTTGCCTACTCGGCTAAATACGCCTCCGCCTACTATGGCCCTTTTCGGGATGCCTTGGACTCGGCACCCAAGTTTGGCGATAAAAAAACCTACCAAATGGATCCCGCCAATGTCCGCGAAGCAGTGCGGGAAGTTAGCCTCGATATTGAGGAGGGGGCAGATCTGGTAATGGTGAAACCTGCCCTTGCCTACATGGATGTGATTGCCCAACTGAAGCAGGTGAGCGATGTTCCCGTTGCCGCCTACAACGTTTCTGGGGAGTACGCCATGGTGAAAGCCGCTGCCCGCAACGGTTGGATTGATGAGAAAAAAGTGGTGCTGGAAACCCTGCTTGGCTTCAAGCGGGCGGGTGCCGATGTGATTCTCACCTACCATGCCAAGCAAGTGGCGCAGTGGCTGCAAGCAGGGGTGGATTAGCTATTGGCTTCTCGCAGCTTGCGCGTGGTTTGAATCCAACTGGCAATCATTTTGTCCAGTCGCTCTTCCAGCTTGGCATCCTTCAATTGCCCCGCCGCTGTAAAGGCTTGCCACGCTTGACCAATGGCCACTTGTTCGGGAATGACCCAAGCATGCACCCAGCGCAAAATTACCCGCAGATCGTTGAGGGCATTGCTGTTGGCTTGGCCGCCGAGGACACTGATCATCGCGACCACTTTGCCGCTGAGATGTTCAAAACTAAGGAGGTCTAGGGAGTTTTTCAGGACACCGCTGACACTGCCGTGGTACTCCGGTGTTACTAACAAAATCCCATCGGCTTCCTTGACCTTGGCGCGAAAGGTGTCCACATCTGGGTAGTCAGGATAGCTCTCGGCGCCGGTGCAAAACGGGAGACTCATTTGGCGTAAATCCAGACGTTCAACGGTGACTCCCTGGACGGCTGCTTTGGCAATGGCAGCATCTAAAGCGCTTTGGGAGTAGGAACCCTCCCGCAGACTCCCTGCCCAACCAATGAATTTGAGCATAAGCAAACTTGTAATGACTATGGATTATTATACAAAATTTAGGTTTTGGGCAAACATCTGCCCTAAGAAGGAACCTCACCGAGGGAAATGCAGCCGCCGGTGGCTATTTGGGCGATGACTCGCTGCAACTGCGCAAGCGATCGCTCAGCCTCGGTGTAGCGATCTTTCCAGTGTTGGATCGCAGTTTCCTGCTCTCGTGCCTGCTGCGCCTGATGGAGAATTTGCTCTTGAAGTTCAGCAATTTGCGCTTCTAGGTGTTGCAGGCGTTCCTGTTGCTGATCGGTGCGCGCCTGCAGTTCTTGGTTGTAGTGTTGGGCAGTCATATATTGCAGGCGCTGTTGCTGATACTCCCGTTCCAGTTCTTGTAACTTAGTTTGAGTTTTGAGCAGCGTTTTACTCAGTCCCTGAATGACGTTGTTTTTGTTCTCCTGGGATCCTTGAGCCTGTTGCAGCGCACTGATGACCCGTTCTTGGGTTTCAATTAAGTGGTTGGCTTGGGTGAGGCGACGGTTCAGATCATCAATTTGTGTTTGGCGATCGCCCAGCTCTAGACATGCCTGCTCAAGGCGGGTTTGCAGCAGACTTTTTTCTTCTTGGACTTGGCGCAGTTGGGATTCAAGGAGTTGGCATTCCTGTTCCCGTTGTCGGAGAAGGCGATGGCTGTTCACCAATTTGGCTTCGAGGGCATCTTGAGCTTTGAGTAGCCGCTCCACCTCCCGATGGAGGTACTCAATCTCCGTTTGTGATTGCTGAAGAATGGTTTCCAAGGATTGGCGATGGTGGCTCATTTCGGCCAACTCCTGGGCACAGGTGGCTTGGGAGCGCAATTGTTCTTGAAGAGCAACGATTGCCTGTTGTTGAATCTGAGCCATTTCCTCAGTGCGAGCCAGTAAATCCTCAAGAAACGCCTGATTGCGCAGTTGTTGTTTTAGTTCATTGATATAGTGCTGGCATTGATCGATGGCTTGCTCTAAATGCTGAATGCGCCGCTGGCTATTCTCACCCTCTGAATCAGTGACCGGTGAGCTTTCCGCCGCAGGCTCAGAAATTATCGGATTCCATGGAAAACTAAGTTGCTTGGGGGGCGGTGTTTCCATTGCAGGGGATGGGAGAAGAATGCCACTCTTCCTTAGTCTAACGGCACAGGGAATTGCCGCTATATTCGGGTCAAGACAAAGAGGCTACCTTCATTGCCTCGGGCAATGCGCAAATCCTCATCGAGGTAGGTAATGTCCAGCCAACCCTGTTGAGCATTGCTATTGAGGGGCACATCTAGGGCAAGCAGCGGCTGACGGCGGTGGAGTTGGGGAATGAATTGGGAAGGCGAGTAGTAATTCAACCACTGACGCAGGCCAACAATGAAGCGCTCAAAGTACACCTGCACCCGTTGTGATGTCAAGGGTTCAAACCGTGCCAACACACTGATAATGCCCTCAAGGAAGGGCAAGCCATACAATTCGGCAATATTGTAGATGTGTAGATGCACTGCTGTTGCGGCCGGATGCACTGATAGATTTGCCGTTCTGCAATACCTATGCAAATCTGGCCATTACTTGCTAAGACCCCTACGGGGCTGCTTGCTTCCTGCTTCACCGAGGCCGGTTTCGCTGCTACCGTCTGGTAGCGGCCAGCGCCTTCCTCTCCACAGGCTTCACATCCGGCGGAACTCGCCGTAGAGCGTCCATCAGCCAAGATA
>NZ_CALJEM010000032.1 GCF_938074695.1 uncultured Thermosynechococcus sp. | reverse complement strand
GGCTGTGCTCGCGTCGGCGAAGAGAAATTCGGCCTGCTGAACTTGTGCACAGACGAGCACATCTGTCCCAAGGAAATTACTAAGTGCCTGAAGGAGTTGGGGCGCATCCACGGCAAATCCTTGGAAATTCAGTCATTTCGCACGCGATCTGATATGGGCGAAGGCGATCTCCAACAGCAGGAATTTTGGCAGCAGTGGGCTAGGGAAGGAGTTAGAACAATCCTTGTGATGATGCCTTACTCTCCAGAAAAGCAGCGCGTTCGTAGTGGGGCACTGAGGGCAGGCATTGCCACCCAGTTTTTTACACCAAAAGATCTCAATCAATACAAAGCCTTCAACATTGTCTTGGGTCTGCTTTGCAAAGCCAAGTGGCAGCCCATCCATCTACAGCCACATTCTGAGTGGGCGGAACTGATCATTGGTTTCGATGCAGGTACCAATCGTTCTCTATACTTTGGCACTCCTGCCTTTGCCATCCTTGCCAATGGTCAATCCTTGGGGTGGGAACTGCCGTCAGTACAACGGGGGGAGAAAATCAGTGGCGAGGCACTCTGGCAGACCGTCTGCAAGCTCGTGGGTAAGTTTAAGCAGTACCACTCCGAAAAGCGCTATCCTAAGAAGGTTCTTCTGCTGCGGGATGGCTTAGCGCGGCAAGACGAGTTCCAACGCACAATTGATGAACTCGGAAAAATGAACATTGCGGTAGATCTTCTGAGTGTGCGTAAAACGGGTGCAGGGCGGCTCGCTCAAAAAATAGAAAATGATCCTCAAAAAATAGAAAATGATCCTCAAAAAATAGAAAATGATCAATATGCCGCTGCCCCGAAGGGAACCGTGGTTTTTGAGGAACAAGAGCGCTCATTTATTCTCATTAGCAGCCAACCCATCAAAAGTAGGGGCAAGGAACTCGGCAGTGCTCGACCTCTGCGGGTGGTTCACGAGTATGGGAAAACTTCCCTAGAGCAACTGGCCATCCAAACCTACCACTTGACCCAGTTACATCCGGGGAGTGCTTTCAGCCATGCTCGCCTGCCCTGGGTACTGCACTTAGCCCATCGCCTGAGTCAAGAGTTTTCCCGCCTTCCGTCTCTTGACCTCGTTGCAACCCTAGACCGCGACAAGTTAATCGGTGTCTAAAGGCAGGAGGAGCGGTGGCTGGGGGTCTAGGGGGACAATTCCTTAATCAACAGGTCACCCATCTCCCGACAGCCCACAAGGGTACAGCCCTCCGCCATGAGATCGGCGGTGCGATACCCGCGATCTAAAACGGCAGTAATTGCCTCCTCAATTGCTTGCGCTGCCGCTGGCTGGTTCAGACCGTAACGCAGCATCATTGCTGCACTCAGCACCATTGCCAAAGGATTGGCCTTATCTTGACCGGCAATATCTGGGGCAGAGCCGTGCACCGGTTCAAACAGACCGGGACCAGATTCCCCCAGACTTGCCGAGGGCAGCATTCCAATACTCCCCGTGAGCATTGCCGCAATGTCAGAGAGAATATCCCCAAATAGGTTAGCGGTAACAATTGTGTCAAATTGTTTTGGGGCGCGCACTAGCTGCATGGCGGCATTGTCCACGTAAAGATGGGTTAGCGCCACATCGGGATACTCTATACTCAGGGCACTCAGGCGATCGCGCCACAGTTGAGAGACCTCGAGAACATTGGCCTTATCTACCGAGCAGAGCTTGCCCTGCCGTTTGCGGGCGATCTCAAAGGCCACTCGCCCAATGCGATCAATCTCGCCTGCAGTGTAGGCCATGGTATTAACCCCCCGCTGCTCCCCCGTTTCAGTGGTGAAGATTCCCCGCGGTTGACCAAAGTAAATGCCACCCGTGAGTTCGCGCACCACCATCAGATCCACACCCGCAATCACCTCTGGCTTCAAGGAAGAGGCATGGATCAGTTGGGGAAAGATTTTGGCGGGGCGTAAGTTGGCAAATAACCCCAGACCGGCGCGGAGGGCAAGGAGGCCGGTTTCCGGGCGCAGATGGCGGGGCAAATTGTCCCACTGCGTGCCGCCAATGGCAGCTAGAAGGACGGCATCACTCTGGCGACAGGTTTTGAGGGTTGCGGCTGGCAGGGGTTCTCCCACCGCGTCAATGGCCGCTCCCCCCACTAACGCAGGCACAAACTCAAATTCGAGGTTAAAGCGAGGGGCGATCGCCCGCAACACCTCCAGCGCTACAGCGGTAATTTCTGGACCAATGCCATCCCCGGCCAAAACCGCAATCCGATATGGGGTTGCCATGCCTCTCTCAAAATCACTGATCTTTTACTCTACACCAGCAGCGGTCTCTCCCTGAGACTATTCCGAGAGATAGCCATCCGGCAGTATCGCCTCACTCATCTCCACGGCACTGAGATCCACGCCATTGAGACTGGCGCCTGTGAGAATTGCTTCAATGAGATTGGCTCCCCGCAAGTCGGCACCACTGAGATTTGCCCCCATTAAATTGGCACCAATGAGAATCGCTGAACTCAGATCTGCTCCCCGCAATAGGGCTTGAGCAAGGCTCACCCCCCGTAAATCGGCACCCACAAGGTTGGCTTTGTCCAAACAGGCATGGCGTAAATTGGCTTCCTTGAAAGCCACCTCCCGCAGATTGGCTTCTTCAAGGCGGGCACGGCGCAGATTCGCCCCGATGAGAATCGCCCGCTCTAGGTTGGCCTGTTGCAAATTCGTGGCGCTGAGATTGGCACCGCGTAAATTGGCCTGTACAAGTTGACTTTCCCGCAAAACCGCATCCGCGAGATCGGCACCCCGCAGGTACGCTTCAGTTAAGTTGGCACGGCTCAGGTTGGCCCGCTCTAGCTCGGCAAGGGTGAGATCCGTGAGCGTGAGATTGGCATCCCGTAAAATTGCTTCACTAAGTTGGGCACCGGTGAGGTTGGCCTCACTAAGATCGGCATTGGCAAGGTTGGCACGGGTCAAATCTGCTCCCGTTAAGTTAGCCTTGCGCAGAGACGCCCAGCGCAGATCGGCACTGATTAAAATCACCCCCCGCAGATCGGCCCCCCGCAGATCTGCTTGACTGAGATTGACGGCAGTTAGGATTGCTCCCCGCAAATCAGCCCCTTGCAGGTTAGTACTTTGTAAAGCAGCATCCGTGAGGTCGGCACGGGAAAGGTCAATGCCCGCCAAAACATACCGACTCAGGTTAGCATGGCGCAAATGTATCCCTGCGAAATTGCGATCGCCAAGGTTATATCGTTTCAGCAAAACATCCGGTTCCACAGTAATTGAGTCACTTCCTTAGATCGCAAATCCGAGTCTATATTTGAGAGTGCCCTCGACCTTGACCGAATCTACCGTGATGAGATTGGTTTTAGGCGAATTCGGGCAATGTAGTGGGTAAACTGATTATCCCGCACATCACTAGTGATGCCTAGAGCAGCAAAGGGCTGGAGCGATCGCGCCACTTCGGGAGCCAGTTGTGGCACGAGCAAGTTGTTTTGCAATGGCCCTAGATCACTCAAATTCAGGTAGAACTGTGTGCCTTTCGGATTGGGAAGCACAGCCCGGTAGAGGGGAGAGTCCGCTAGGGAGCGCTCAGGACGGCGACTCACATCCGTCAGAGGCCCCAACGTCAAAAAAAAGGTATTGTCATTGAGCCAGCCATGCTGTCCCACCGGCAGGCCGGGGGGAATGCGCCAGGTGGTGATGGGTTGGGGTTCTGTTGCCGTTTGCTGCACTTGCCAGCGCAGGCGATCGCGAATTTGGCTATCCAGTTGACTGAGGGCTTGGCTAGCTTGGGGGCGACTGCTGGTCTGCGTTAAAAAGAGCAAGCTAGGAGCATTCCCCAGCGAAGCAATGGGCACAAAAGCAGCGGCAAACTCACCATCCATCCAAGGCACAAAAGCCTGCTGCCAATCGAGGCCAGTGAGATCTTTAACGGTGTTGGCGATTGTCTCTTTAATGGAGGCAGGTGCATTCTGCCATGAACTCCTAAAGGAGCCTGTACTGTAAAACGCCAGAGTTGTTTCAGGCACGAGACGACTGAGTTCACGGCTTTGGCCTTCACTGACCAAGGCTTGATTCTGTTCGGAACGCCACGTCACGGCCTCTAGCTCAATCTGCTCAGGGGTCAGGTCGGCGGTGAGCACCATCCCCTGTAGCTCGCGAGGGGGTTCAGGCAGACGTCCCTCAGGGGCAGCCATCTGACTGGCTAAAAAGGCAGGCAAGTTCAAATAGAGTTCCGCCAAAGGGCGATGATCCGATAACCCCTTGACTGCCTGTTGATAGTTGGGCTGGCGGGCAATGCCGTTGTTGGCTTGGGCGGTGGCAATGACCTGTTGCAAAGCGCTCTGGTGCTGACTCCAGACAAGGTAGGCTTTGTCTGCGTGCTTGAGGAGGGCGATCGCGCCACCATCGGGGTCGGGGAGAATTCCCTTGGCCTTGAAGATTTTGACGCCATTGATTTCTGTGATGGGTTCGCCGATAACACTTTGCAGGAGTTGCTCTCCCATGGGGAGATTTAGCGTCGGCACAATCCAAGCATAGGGGGGCAGTGGCGATTCCCTAAGCGATTCCGGCGTCATGGGCAAGAGTACTAGGGTGGCCTGGTCACCGATGAAAGGACGCACATCCTTGAGGTAATCTAGCTGCTCAAGATTGACTCCCGCCGGCGACAAAGGCGCATAGGTGGGATTTAACCAGGGTTGTGTTTGCAATAAGCCACTTTTGGCAAGGGCTTCCCAAGGCTGGGGATCGGTGGGCAGGGTGAGGGTCAGCAAGGCCGTTGGGGGAGCGATCGCCATCCCTGGGGCGATCGGACGTTGACTGAAGCGTTGCCATAGAAAGACCCCGGCTGCAGCGGCTGCGCCGACAATGACAACTGCTGCACCACCCACAAACCAGGGCTGGAACCGACGGGCAGACTGAACTGAGGGCTGAGATTTAAGGGTCATCGAGGCTCTCCAACAAGTGCGTACAGTGTGGTGCGCTGACGCGGGGTTCGCCCCAAGGAGCGAATTGCTGCCACGAGATTGGCTGGGCTAACTCCTGTTCCTCCCTGTGCTCCGGCCGCTGAAGTGATATGTTCTTCCATCAGCGTTCCCCCCAAATCATTACAGCCCCAATCCAGTGCCATGGTTGCCCCCCCTAGGCCGAGTTTGACCCAACTGGGCTGGTGGTTGACAATCCACTGTCCCAAAAATAACCGCGCCACCGCCGTCAGTACCAATGTCGGTAATAGCTGTGGCTGGAGGTGTCCTACCCATTGTCGCATTGCCTTGGGCGCAAGTTCCCCGACGTAAGGCAGCAGGATAAACTCCGTAATGCGGGCGGGATAGTCGCGCTCCAGGGCTTTTTGCTGAAGTCGCTGTAGGTGTTGTAGGTGAGCCACTTGATCCGCGGGGGTTTCAATGTGGCCGCAGAGCATTGTACTGGTTGTCCATACCCCCAAGCGATGGGCTGTTTCCACAATCTCCAGCCAAGTGGCGGTGTTAATTTTCTCAGGACAAATTCTTGAGCGCACGCGATCCACGAGCACCTCCGCAGCCGTACCGGGCATGGAGTCCACCCCACTCTGATGCAGAACGTCAATCACTTGGGCATAGGAAAGGCCATCTTCACGGGCAATAAATTGAATCTCTTGGGGCGAAAAGGCGTGGAGATGGACGCCAGGAAAGGCGGTTTTAATTTCCCGCACGAGGGATTGGTAATAGCGCAACGTAGAGCTGCCTTCCTTGGCGGCTGGATTGAGTCCCCCCTGCATACAGATTTCCGTTGCGCCTTGGGCAACTGCATCAGCCACTTTGCCAAGAATCCTGTCAATATCGAGCCAGTAGGCATCGGCAGCGGTGGCATCGCGGCGAAAGGCACAGAAGCCGCAGTGTTGTTCGCAGATATTCGTGAAGTTGATGTTGCGGTTAACCACATAGGTGACGGTATCTCCCACCTGTTGTTGGCGCAGGCGATCGCTGGCGGTTTGCAGCGCCCTGAGGAGGGGGGGCAAGGGGTCTTGAGGGTCACTGACGGCGGCCACAGGAAGGGCGGTTGTCAAAAGATGCAAAGCCTGTGGAGCAGAAATGCCGTTGTTAGCCAGAACCTCCTCTAGCTCCGCGAATGCCTGAGCCTCATGCCGCGCGATCGCCCCGGTAGTCTGCATGGAATTCACTCCTCCTCAAGGAAATTAGGGCATTTTTTCTCTAGCCTATATCGTATCTCTAGTTCACGATCCCCTTCACCCTCTTCTGACATAGCATTTTTAACGCACACAACCACCTTCTGTTCACTTCACATAAATCATCTAGAAACTCTTGGCTTGAAAATTTTCTGTGTATTGTTTTATTTTTCTACCAACCAAATTCTGAATAGTTAAGCTAATTAAGCTAATAAAACAAGTCTCCCATATTGTGAAAACAGATGTTAGCTAGATCTTCAAGACCGGTTGCGAATTTAGAACTGGATAGCCACAAGAACCGAGGCACTTCAGAACAGACTTGACAATAACTACAAAAGATGAAATAATAAGTCGAACAATGTTTTGATCTTTTGAGGCAAGGATGCGATACCTCTTTCCTTACTTTCTCGCTTTTCAAACTGACGATCAACACTTCTGAAGTAGAGTTGGAGTAGAGTAAATGGATAAGGAAGAAATTCTTAAGAGCTTTGAAGCCTTTCTGAAAGAGCACGGGGATGCAGCACTTGAAAAATTAAATGAGTTTCTAGATCAACAGCAAAGTCAATTTTATTCAAATCACTCCTATGAAAATGATAAAATGGCAAGGCAAGCATGGGTTTCAACTATTGGTCGGGTATTAGAAGACATTACCAAAAGACTTTTGCAAGATTTTTGTTATAACCATGGATTAGGAATAACCTCTGATCGCGAGTTAATCAATCCCAAAACTCCCGAATTAGAAACAGTCAGAAGGAATATAGAAGTTTTCTTTGGTGAATACTCAGTACTACCAGATAGTGATATTGTTATCTATTCCAAAAATAACTACCAAGTAATAGTGATTATTTCTGTTAAAAATTCTTTTCGTGAGAGATACACTGAAACTCCTTACTGGAAACTGAAGCTAGCTAGTTTTAATACCACTAAGCACATAAAAGTGCTAATGGTCACACCTGATAAAGACAATGAGCTATCTTCAAAAGCCAATCCCAGAAAGGCACGCATTGTACTAGAATATGATCTCGACGGTGTTTATATCGCAAAACAGGACTTTGATAGAGCTGACAAAGTAAAATCCATGAAAGACTTAATACCAGATCTTAAAAAACTAGTACGAGAAGATCAATGGAAATAATCTCTAAAAAACAAGCATTTTTCCAAATGAAAGATATATGGCTATTCCTTGACAATAGCCTTAATTCGGACTTATTTACTGAGCCTTTTATTGACTTAATTGTGACTTCTCCGCCCTATAATGTCGGTCTTGAATATCACTCGGTGAAAGATGATGTCCCCTACAGTGATTATCTAGAGTTTAGTAGAGTTTGGATGTCAAACTGTTTGAATTGGACAAAAATAGGCGGGCGATTGTGTCTCAATATTCCACTGGATAAGAACAAAGGGGGGCAGCGCAGTGTAGGCGCCGATTTGACCGTTTTAGCCCAAGAGGTTGGTTGGAAATATCAATCCACCATTGTCTGGAATGAAGGGAATATTTCACGCCGCACCGCTTGGGGGTCTTGGATGTCGCCTTCAGCGCCCTATGTGATTGCTCCAGTAGAGTTAATTGTCGTGCTGTATAAGGAGGAATGGCGGCGCAAATCCAATCAAAACCCTGACATCACGCGAGAAGAGTTCATGGAATGGACAAATGGCCTATGGACATTTAGTGGTGAGAGTAAAAAAAAGATTGGTCATCCTGCCCCCTTTCCAAGAGAGCTACCGAGAAGATGTATCAAACTCTTCAGTTTTCCGAGGGATACTGTCTTCGATCCCTTTTGTGGCAGTGGTACAACACTGGTAGAAGCCTTTGCTAATAAACGAAAAGGCGTCGGTGTTGAAATAGATCCTCGATATGCAGAACTGGCAAAGCAGAGACTCCTGAATGAGATTACACTTTTCGATGTAGTAAATTTGTAAATTTCTCTAATTGACAGTTTTTGCTAGATAATTCTGTTAGTTCTGCTTGTAGCAAGCTAAAGTAGGATACCATCCTTTTCTCATCATAAAATATGGGAGACGTGGAAAGGGGAATGGTGATGGCCGCAGAGGCGGTGGGCATGGTGCAAGTTTTGGGGTACCCGGCAGCCCTTGCTGTGGCCGATACATTGGTGAAAGCCGCTCAGGTTACCCTTGTGAGTTGTGAAGGAATTGGTGCGGGCTATTGGACGGTGGTGATTCGAGGAGAGGTGGCGGACGTAAATGCAGCGGTTCGGGCGGCGCGATCGCTCAAGGGGCAAGCCATTATTTCCCATCAGATTATTGCCCGTCCCGATGGCAACCTGGAACATGTCCTACCAATTCTCACACCTCGTCAGCCACCCGAGGATTTCTTACTTTGAAGTGGTTTGCATCGGTGCTTGAGCAAAATCCCCTCGCGCTATGCTTTCAGCATCCCGATGCCGTACCGCTGGCAGTAGCCGTGGGCAACCCTGAAGTCATCCCGCCGTAGGTGAACGGAGTAAGCGCGATCGCCCTAGGTTTGATCGAGTCACCCCAAAAACTGAGAAAGGCGATTGTCCACTCCAATAGAGCGACTGGGGTAGGCCAAGCGAGCCTCACCCCGCAGGAATGTCCGTGACTCATAGGCACTCCTGAAATTGGTGATGAAGCTGCAAGCCTTGGCAAACGTGACTGAACCACAGCGACCAGTACAGGGGACAAAAACGTTCATCACGCTAGCGCGATCCTTGCAGTTGCTTCACCTGCTCGGGGGTGAGAATGGTTAGCATTTCGACACGGGCCTCCTCTGTCACCTTCGAGAGCTGGGCTTTTTGCTCCGGCCGCAGGGCAACCGCGTTCATGGCTTCACTTGTGGATTTCCCCTCTTTGATGGCATTGCGAAAGATGCGCTGTTGATCGCGATCCAAGATTTTGAGGATGCGATCGTTGGTGCGCAGTGTGAGCCGCAGTACCGCCTGTTTTTGCTCAACACTGAGATTAAGTTTTTTCATTTGCTCGGCGGTCAAGAGGCCACCACTGGTTTGAGCCATCACCTGGAGGGGAATGGCTGCAGTGCTGAGGCTTATCCCAAGGGCGATCGCGATCATCAATTGCGGAATCTTCTTCTGCATCCCTGCATTCACCCCTGCTACGATTGCTATCCCTATTCTAGGCTGTCCAAGCGGGATGATTGAGGAGAGCATTGATCACCTGTACCCCCCGCAGTTGATTCGTCAGGGGTAAGTGGCCACGAGGGGCACTCAAATCCCAGATAAATTCATGGGGATAGCGCGGCCACCGCTTGCCCTGCCGCCAGCCAATTTTCTCCCAGAGGCGATCCCAGTTTCGGCCGCAGCCCAGCCACAGTTGCCGCTGCACTGAATAGCCAAAGCGACCTAGAGAAAATGCCAGCCACAGTTGGTCAATCGTTTGCAAATCCACAATGGGAAACTGCTCCACCTCCGTGAAGTAAACCCAGCGGCGTTTTTGCGCCATTGGACCAGCCAGTTCACACAGCTTTTGGGTGGTCAGGCGATCGGCGGCTTCAAATTTTTCGGCTACTAGGAGTTCAGCGAGTTCCTGATAGTCCACCCCGCGATCGGAGCGTAGGGGAATGACCCCTTGGGGATAGTGCTGTTGCAAAAAAGCTTGCACAGATGCTTCTGGACAATGGTATAGGAGACGATAGGCTTGACCCCGCACCCAGAGGGCAGGTGGAGGAGACAAGGTGGCACTGTCTTTGAGAAACTCCTGCAGGAGTTGATAGCCTTCACTGCCCACCGTACTCAGGGTGGTCATGGCAGCCAGTTGGGATTTTTCGTTGCCGTTGTACAACTGTTGCCGTAAATCGGCTAAGGTAGGTTCTGTGCTGACCATGTGCCCAATGACTCCTCCCCGTACAACTCTAAAATGCGCTGGACGATCGCCGTTGTCGAACTGGGAACCTCCACCTGAATAAGTTCAATGCGACCGCCATAGCGCTGGACAGCCGCTGCTTCCGGTAGAGTCTCCAATTGGTAATCGCCCCCCTTGACGTAGATCTCCGGTTGGAGAACCTCAATCAGGGATATGGCCGTGCGATCGCCAAATAGTACGACTGCATCTACTGATCGTAAACCAGCCAGCACCTCTGCCCGCTGCTGCTCAGGAATAATTGGCCGTTTTGGCTTGAGGGCAGCCACGGAGCGATCGCTATTTAACCCCACCACTAAGCGCTTGCCAAGGGCACGGGCGGCCGCGAGGTAGCGCACATGACCGGCATGGAGGAGATCAAAACAGCCGTTGGTAAACACCAAGGGGCGCCACTCTTGGGGAGCGGCACCAATTGCAGCAACAAGGGTGTCAACGGTGTAGAGACGGGGAATCAGGGGAACCCTCCTGCCGGAACTAACTAAGGGTGCCACGAAATAGCCCTTGGGGGCGCACCAAGAGCACGGCCATCATGATCCCCAAGGCAACGGCTAGCTTGTATTCAGAGGGAATGAGAAGTGTACTCATCTCTTGGGCAACGCCGATAATCAGGGCGCCGGCGATCGCCCCGTAGGGATTGCCAATGCCGCCAAGAATCACACTGGCAAAAAGGGGCAAGATCAAGAACCAACCCATATTTGGTCGTACTGCTGTCATTAGGCCGTAGAGACCCCCGGACACACCTGTGAGCACCCCTGTTAGGAGCCAAGTGCACAGCACCACCCACTCGACATCAATTCCCGAAACCCGCGCCAGGTCGAGATCATCGGCCACCGCTCGCATCGCCTTACCCACTTTCGTGCGTTGCAGGATGAAATGCACAGTGGCAATTGCCATCACCGCCAAAATCATCACAATCACCTTCGAGTAGATAATTCTCACACCCCAAAAATCAAGGGCAGGCATCACTGGCAAACGGTAGGTTTGGTTCTCGCTCCCCCAAATAAGAATCACGCCATTGCGCAGCAGAAATGAAAGACCAATAGAAATAATAATCAGCGTCGTTGAAGTGGCGCGGCGATCGCGCATTGGCTGCCACAGAAGCTTCTCACTCACCAGCATCAACCCGGCCGTTCCTAGTCCCCCCACTACCATTGAGAGCCAAATATCCAGTCCTGTCCTATTGGCAGCCAATGTGAGGTAGGCTCCCACGGTCATAAAATCCCCATGGGCAAAGTTAGGCAGACGCAAAATCCCAAACGTGAGTGTTAAACCGACGGCGGCAAGAGCAATAATACTGCCCACTGCCAAGCCATTAACGAAAACTTGAATCAGTTGAATATCCATGAACCATTGCGCCTAAAATTTTAGTAAGGTGTGAAACGGGCAACGCCTGTTCATAGAATAGCGATTAGAGGAATATTTTCACGATACTTTTTCTCTAGCTAGGAAAATTGCCGTTGCCTCAGAAATCGCAAAGACAAATACGAAATCCTATCATACCCTAAGTTGACAAAATGTAGCGACAATAACAAATAAAAGTACGGATTCCCGAAGTTTCAGGTAGGGATTTACCCCCTTGGTCTTTTGCGGCGAGATTGCGTACCGTTGAGGCAGCCATGCTGCTTGAGTCAATCGCGCGATTAGCATCAAGGCAGCGGTGACCAACCGTATTGTTTGAGGAGGCCTGTATGCGCATTGCTCAAATCGCTCCCCTGTGGGAACGGGTACCGCCGCCGGCCTATGGGGGTGTGGAGTTGGTGGTGAGTCTGCTGACGGAAGAGCTAGTCAAGCGAGGGCATGAGGTCACGCTCTTTGCCAGCGGCGATTCGATGACCCAAGCCAAACTGGTTTCTACCTATCCCAAAGCCATTCGCCTTGATCCCACTGTGCAGGAATATGCCGTCTATGAAGCCCTTCAATTAGGAGAGGTCTTTAGTCGCGCCAATGAATTCGATGTCATTCATTCCCATGTGGGCTACGCCGCTTTACCCTATGCCAGCCTGGTGAAAACACCCGTTGTTCACACGCTCCATGGTCGCTTTACAACGGATAATGAACGCATTTTCACCCAATATCGCCATCAAAACTACGTCAGTATCTCCCATTCGCAGCGGCAACTTGGCGATCTCAACTACGTTGCCACGGTTTATAACGCCATTGCCGTGGAAACCCATCGCTTTTATCCCCAGCCCAGTGATCCTCCCTATCTGGCTTTCCTAGGACGGCTTTCCCCTGAAAAAGGCCCGCACCTTGCCATTGAGATTGCCAAACGGGTGGGCATTCCTCTGAAGATGGCAGGCAAGGTGGATCGGGTGGATCGCGACTACTTCAAGGAATTAATTGAACCCCACATTGATGGTGAATTTATCCAGTTCATTGGCGAAGCCGATCATCCTACGAAAAATGCCCTCCTTGGGGGGGCGATCGCCATGCTCTTTCCCATTACGTGGCAAGAACCCTTTGGCCTTGTGATGATTGAATCCATGGCAGCAGGAACACCCGTGGTGGCGATCGCCAAAGGAGCTGCCCCTGAGGTGATTGAACATGGCAAAACGGGTTTCCTATGCCACTCTGTTGAAGAGTGTGTTGCCGCTGTTGCAGAAGTGTCAAAACTGGATCGCCAAACCTGTCGTGATGCTGTTTGGAAGCGCTTTAGCGTGGAGCGCATGGTAACCGAGTATGAAGCCGTTTACGCAGCAGTACTCGCAGGTGCCTTGGTAAGTAACGGACATCGCAAGGGTAGTTTAGAACTAGTAGCGAGCTAGACTGCCCGGTATTTTCTTACAACGGTTGTTCCTTGGTCGTTATTCAAAAGGTGTATTTATGCAAACATTATCAACCCGTACAGCAAAAAGTACACTACCGCGAGCCTTTGCTACATCCCAACCACAAATTCCTGCTCGGCAACCTATTGCCCTGATTTCTGTCCACGGCGATCCCGCTGCCGAGGTCGGCCATGAATCGGCGGGGGGTCAAAATATCTACGTGCGGCAACTGGGGGAAGCCTTAGCAGCCGCTGGGTGGCAGGTGGATATGTTTACTCGCAAAATTGACCCCAATGACCCCGATATCATTGAGCACAGCCCCCACTGTCGCACTATCCGCCTTGAGGCAGGTCCGGTGACCTATATTCCGCGGGAAAAGCTCTTTGAGACCTTGCCGAAGTTTGTTAAAGCCTTTAAGGCCTACCATGCCAAATATGGGTATCCCCTGATCCACACCAATTACTGGCTTTCCGGTTGGGTGGGGTGGCAGTTGCGGCAGGACTTAAATTTCCAATGGCTGCACACGTATCACTCCTTGGGGGTAGTGAAATATCAGGTGGCTTCTGAGCAAGCTCAACGGGATGAAACTCGCCTGATGGCGGAAAAGATAATCCTTGAAAATGCCGATTGTGTCATCGTCACCAGTCCCCAAGAAGAAGCCTACCTGCGACGCTGGGTCTCAAAGGCGGGGCAAACACGTCTGATTCCCTGTGGGACGAATTTGAATCTCTTCTATCCCGTGGCCAATGCCCGCGAGCAACTGAAGCTGTCTGCCGAGGAACCCATTGTTCTCTATGTGGGGCGCTTCGATCGCCGCAAAGGGATTGAGACGCTGGTGGCAGCGATGGCTCAAGTTCCCGAAGGGCGGCTCCTGCTGGTGGGGGGCAGTAATCCCCAGCGCAGTGATGGTGCCGAACGGCGGCGCATTGAAGGATTGGTGCAGGAGTACCACTTAGGCGATCGCGTGACGTTTGTGGGCCAAATTGACCATGAGCGCCTAGCGGTTTACTACAGTGCCGCCAATGTGTGCGTGGTGCCCAGTTACTATGAACCCTTTGGCCTAGTGGCCATTGAAGCCATGGCCTGTGGCACGCCGGTCATTGCCTCCGCGGTGGGGGGTCTGCAATTCACAGTGGTGCCGGAGGAAACAGGATTACTGGTGCCGCCGCAGGACGCCAGCGCCTTGGCCAATGCCATTCAACGCCTCTTGGCCGATCCCGCCTGGGCACGTACCCTTGGAGAGAATGGCCGTGCGCGCGTGCAAGCCCTCTTTAACTGGGAGGCGATCGCCCTACAGATGGGACAGCTCTATCGTCAACTCTTTGCTGCCTCCCTCATGGGGAATTCACCCCGCCTAGATACCGTCAAAAACACAGCCTCACTGACGACTGTGACCAAAGCGGCCTTAGCCTCCTAAGCATCTTAATGACGTGGCAGAGTGGCTCAAGACAAGATCAAGTAGCATTCCCGCGTGGGCGGATCACGTCTGTCTCCGCTCTGCCCAACCCCTGATTGCCCTTGCTGTGAACAATTTGTTAGATTCTAGGAGGTTATTTATCGTTTTGTATCATTTCTAACATCCGATGGTGCGGTGGCGATCGCTTTCTCCCCTCTGGCCTGACGTGGTTCTGGCAGCTCTCGTTTTAGGTCCCCTCTTTGCCCCCTTCTTGGCTGCCAGCAATTTTCTTTTCTTGCCGCAAATTGCCCACATTATCTACACCATGGGCAATCATGTGTGTCCACAGCCAGACATGGGCCTGATGCTCGCTCCCCCTTGGAAAATGGCGGTGTGCATGCGCTGCTACGGCACCCTTTGCGGGGTTCTCTTGACCCGTTGGTGGATTCAGCGTTCCCCCACCGGCTGTGAATGGTATTGGCTGCCGCAGTATGGTCTAGGGGGCTTTTTAGTGGCGACGCTGTTGATGCTGTTTTATCCCCTAGAGTGGGCATTGCAACACTACGGTGTTTGGGGCTACTCCAATTGGGTGGTTTTTCCCTTTGGCGCGATCGCTGGATTGGGCTTGGGATTATTAATCATGCCCCTGCTGTATCCCAAACAGCGCCTTGTCACCTCCCGTTAGGGCGCAAACAACCGAATTTTGGTAGTCTCCGATACAAAAACTAATTAAGGCAACTTTCTACCATAGATTGTCGCTGCGGTGCGCCCAATACAGTAAGGAGTAATCTATACATGGCAACGCCCCAAGAAATCTTGGATTTAATCAACAGTAAGTACGAGCTAATCGACTTGAAATTTACCGACATGCCCGGTACGTGGCAACACCTGACAGTCCACAAAAGCCAAATTGACGAGGATTCATTTACCGAGGGTATCCCTTTTGATGGCTCTAGTATTCGTGGTTGGAAAGCCATCAACGAGTCTGATATGGTGATGGTGCCGGATCCAAATACGGCGTGGGAAGATCCCTTCATGAAAGAACCCACCCTGAGCATGATTTGCACCATCAAAGATCCGCGCACCGGCCAACCCTATGATCGCTGTCCGCGCTCCATTGCTATCCGTGCCGTTGAGTATCTGAAAGCAACAGGCATTGCCGATACAGCTTACTTTGGTCCTGAAGCTGAATTCTTTATCTTTGATGACGTTCGCTACGATCAAAATCAGCAATCGGGCTACTACTACATTGACAGCATTGAAGGAATTTGGAACACGGGTCGCGAAGAGGAAGGGGGCAACCTAGGCTACAAAGTCCGTGGTAAAGAGGGCTACTTCCCCGTCGCTCCCACCGACACCCTCCAAGACCTGCGCACAGAAATGCTGTTGACAATGGCCAAGTGCGGTGTGCCGATTGAAAAGCATCACCACGAAGTGGCCACCGCCGGTCAGTGTGAATTGGGCTTTCGCTTTGGCACCCTTGTTCAGGCGGCCGACTGGCTGATGACCTATAAATACTGCGTCAAGAACGTAGCACGCAAGCACGGCAAAGTGGCCACCTTTATGCCCAAGCCCCTCTTCAACGATAACGGTTCGGGGATGCACACCCACCAATCCATTTGGAAAGATGGCCAACCGCTGTTCTGGGGAGATGGCTACGCCAATTTGAGTCAAATTGCTCTCTGGTACATTGGCGGTATCCTCAAGCATGCTCCAGCGCTGCTGGCCTTTACCAACCCGACAACGAACTCCTACAAACGACTGGTTCCCGGCTTTGAAGCTCCCGTGAACCTTGCCTATTCCCAGGGCAACCGCTCTGCCTCCGTGCGAATCCCCCTCACGGGTCCCAATCCCAAAGCCAAGCGCCTAGAGTTCCGTTGCCCCGATGCAACCAGTAATCCCTACCTTGCTTTTGCGGCAATGCTGTGTGCCGGCATTGATGGCATTAAGAATCAAATTGATCCGGGTAGCCCCCTCGATGTTGATATCTACGATCTCAGCCCTGAAGAACTGGCTAAGATTCCCTCGACCCCCGGTTCACTGATGGCGGCTTTGGAAAACCTGCAAAAGGATCACAGCTTC
Organism: uncultured Thermosynechococcus sp.; assembly: GCF_938074695.1. Lineage (GTDB taxonomy): Bacteria > Cyanobacteriota > Cyanobacteriia > Thermosynechococcales > Thermosynechococcaceae > Thermosynechococcus. The sequence continues at coordinate 27,697 of NZ_CALJEM010000032.1, read as the reverse complement.
CTGACGGCAACGGGGGTGTTTAGCGAAGACTTTATCCTCAACTGGATTCAGTACAAGCTGGATACGGAAGTGATTCCCCTGTCGCTGCGTCCTCACCCCTATGAATTCACCCTTTACTTTGATGCCTAGGGACATAAACCGCTAGATCGTTACCTCCAGAAAGATCACCATCAGAGGCACTCGGCGAGGGTTGCCTCTTTTATTTTTTCTGCGGATTCCATGCCGAGAGGGGGCTGAGGATTATGGGGGTGCTGGCAGTTGCCTAGGGCTAGAATTTCTGATAATTTGGGATGTTGCTAAAAATTAACATTCCTATGCTTAAATGCTATTTTTCAGGAATGTTTTTCCCAAGAATGAGGTTGTAGGGTCTGATGCTACGTGCGGGAATTGTCGGCCTACCGAATGTGGGCAAATCAACGCTGTTTAATGCCCTTGTGGCCAATGCCAAGGCGGAGGCAGCCAATTTTCCTTTCTGCACGATTGAACCCAATGTGGGTGTGGTGGCAGTCCCCGATGAACGGCTGGAGGTACTGGCAAAAATTTCCCAATCAGCGCAGATCGTGCCGACACGGGTAGAGTTTGTGGATATCGCTGGTTTGGTCAAGGGAGCCAGCAAAGGGGAAGGATTGGGCAACCAGTTTCTTGCCAATATTCGCGAGGTGGATGCGATTGTGCACGTGGTGCGCTGCTTTGAGGATGAAGATATTGTCCACGTGGCAGGACGGGTGAATCCTGTGGAGGATATTGCAGTCATTAACTTGGAGTTGGCGCTGGCAGATTTGGCGCAAATTGAAAAACGCATAGAGCGCACCCGCAAGGCGGCGCGATCGCAAAAAGATGCCCAGATTGAACTGACTGCCTTGGAAAAGCTGCTGGAGGTGCTCAATCAAGGGCAGCCTGCCCGTCTCTGTCAACTCACGGAGGAGGAGGAAGCCGCAATCCGTTCGCTGGGGCTGCTCACCCGTAAGCCTGTGATCTATGCCGCCAATGTTGCTGAGCAGGATCTGGCCACCGGCAATGAATGGACGGCGGCGGTTCAGGAAATTGCCCGGCAGGAGGGGGCAGAGATGGTGATTGTCTCTGCGCAAGTGGAGGCTGAACTTGTGGATTTACCCGAGGGCGATCGCGCGGAGTATCTCGCCAGTCTTGGCGTCAGGGAAGGGGGCTTGCGATCGCTCATTCGCTCCACCTATAAGCTCTTGGGTCTGCAAACCTTCTTTACCACAGGTCCCAAGGAAACCCGTGCCTGGACGATTCCCGCTGGTGCCAAAGCGCCCCAAGCGGCAGGGGTCATTCACAGTGATTTTGAACGGGGCTTTATTCGAGCTGAAACGGTGAGCTATGAGGATCTAGTGGCCTGTCAATCCATGACTGTTGCCAGGGAAAAAGGCTTGGTGCGCAGTGAAGGTAAAGACTATGTTGTGCAGGAGGGGGATGTGATGCTCTTCCGCTTTAATGTTTAGCCATTCCTCCTGATTTAATCGCAACCTATAGTAGCATTCCCACCATCGGGTAAACCAAGGGGGGGACAATTAAGGTCATCGCCACCCCCACTGCGGCAATGGCACTGAGGAGAACCGCACCGGCGGCACAATCTTTCGCAATACGGGCAAGATCATGGTATTCCTTGCCAACGGTGAGATCCACCACCGCTTCCAGCGCCGTATTCAGCAGCTCTAATCCCATCACCACAGCAATTGTGAGGAAAATCACTGCCACTTCAACGGGGGGAAGTTTTAGCAAACCACTGAGGGCGATCGCGCTTAGGCCAACTGCGGTGTGAATGCGGAAATTGCGCTGCGTTTGAAAGGCATAGGCCACACCATTCCAAGCATAGCGAAAACTACTCAATAAAGAAAAGGCTACGCGGTGGGAGTGCTGTCGCCTTAGTGCTGTTTTTGCCACCTTTTCGGCACAGGCAGTCATTGCTTGCTGCGTCATACCACTTCAGTTACTCCCTAGTTTACCCATCACAGCGAAAATCATTACTCAGTTGCTGAGCGATTTATCTAGTTTTGACCCCTCCTGGGGTAGAGGGGGAAAAACACCGTAGCACTCAACCCCTAAACGCCTCCCATTGAAGCACATCTTGCAGGAAAGAAAAGAGTTCCAGTTAACAAAGGAGAGGGGGAGTCAGTCCCACCGTTTCTAGGCAGCGCGCTTGCTGCGCCAGCATTCGGCTCAAGTGCACCTCGTCGGGATGATCCCAGCCCAATAGATGCAGCAGGCCATGGCAAGCAAGCCAACTCACTTCCGTTAAGAAGGGATGGTTTGCCGCGGTGGCTTGCCGTTGGGCGGTCTCAGCAGAAATGACAATGTCACCAAGGTATTCTGGTTCCTCCGACGGGAAGGGCAGAGCCTGATCCCGCGTGGCAAAGGCCAAGACATCCGTCGGGGTGTCGCGATCGCGATATTGACGATTGAGAACTCGAAGTTCGGCGTCGGTTGTCAAGCGCAGCGTCAGCTCATACGCTTTACCGGCCTTTGGTTCAACCATCCCGATCCAAGTTGCAAACCACAGGTTCCAAGGCAGTGCTGCCACCTCAGAGGGTAGAGAAGGGACGTGGAGTTCCAGATAGACGGTAACCGTCATTCGTTTTTTCTTGGTTCTTAACTAACGGGTGAGGTAGGACAAGCCCACCAGCAACGCCAACAGACCAATACTGGTGAGGGCGAAATGGGTCAAGGATTTACCCCCCTTGCGCACCATGTTTCGCATCGCCAATTTGACGTAACTGGGCTGCTCGGTAGGGGAAGATGTGGATTCTGGGGACTCGCTCATGGAACTGTCGGGATTCGGCTACATTAGTTTTAACAGATTTTAACAAAGAGTGATTCGACCTAGTAGCGCGATCGCGGGCGGTGATTGGCCACCGATTGCACCAGCCCCAAACCAATATAGGTTGCCAGCAGCGCAGAACGGCCATAGCTGAGGAAGGGGAGGGGAATACCTGTCACAGGAAGCAAATTAACTGTCATGCCGATATTGACCACTGCTTGGAACATCAACATGGCGAAAAGGCCGATCGCCAACAGGGAGCCAAAATCATCGCGGGCACTATTGGCAATTTGCAGCAGCCGCAGGCCAATCAACCAAAACAGCCCTAAAACCAGCAAACCTCCCACAAAGCCCAATTCCTCCCCAATGGCCGAAAAAATAAAGTCCGTGTGCTGCTCAGGAATAAACCCCAATTGCGTCTGCGTACCGTGAAACAGCCCCCGCCCCCAGAGGCCACCCGCCCCAATGGCAATGCGGGATTGGATGAGGTGATAGCCCGCCCCCAAGGGATCTTTATCGGGGTCTAGGAACATCAAGAGGCGATCCTTTTGGTAGTCTTTGAGAACACTCCACAGCAACTGGCCCAGACCTGCCCCCGAAAGATTGAGGACAATGCCGCCGATCGCCCCAATCCAACCCAAGGGAAGATTCTGCCAAGCCACAACTCCCATGGCCAATGTCCACAGAAACCAAAGCCATAGGTTGAGTCCATAGGGCAGGGGCAGGGCAAAGAGAATGGCCGCCACCAACGGGGAAAGCATGAGCACAATCCAGCCCAAACGGGCATTTGCCCAGTAGAGCATCCCCAAAGTAATCGCCCCAAAGACCAGCGAAGTCCCCAGATCAGGCTCAGCTAAAATCAACCCCAGGGGCAAAACCGTTGCCGCAAACACCCGTAGAATGCCACTGAGGCCATCGGCAGGCACTCGCTGCAGGAGGGCAGCTTGGGTGAGAATGATGGAGATTTTGGTCAGTTCTGAAGGCTGCAAATTAAAGCCAGCAATAGGCAGCCAGCTGCGGGCGCCATTGGCTTCAACGCCAAATAGGTTCACAGCCAGTAGGAGGGCGCAACTAATGCCGTAAACCCACCAGTGCACTGAGAGAAAGACCGAGGTTGGAACGCGGGCTAGCAGAAAAAGCAAAATTGTCCCAATACCAGCGATCGCCAGATGTTGGAAGCCATCCTTTTCGCCAATGTGCAGTTCGGCACTGTGAATGGCCACTGCCCCCAGCAGCGTAACTAGCCAGACGGCAATGAGGAGAACCCAATCCATCCCCCGCCATGGATAAAACCAAGCAGACCAGCGGCGTTGCCATCGCCGAGTTGTCCAAAACATCCTCAAATATCCTTGGTTCCCGCTAGGCTAGAACAGTGGTGATTGGATCAAGACTTCCATTCTACCCTGAGCAGATTCCTACTTCGGTGGCGACAGCGTTGGTCAGGGTTTTTGGGGGGTAAAGCTGCTATTCTCGAACAGTTACGCCAGCGATCGCCACAGGAGCCGCTGGTCTTTAGCGCCAAACTAAAAGAAAGTGGACGGCTAGACCTCAAATGACAACTTCTCCTCCCCTGACTGCTAGCCAAATCTGGCGGATCAATCAACTCCTGCGCCAAGCAGGACAGCGGGCACGGCAACTGGCACAGCAACCCTTTGAGGTCATTGAAAAGGGACGCCAAGATTTTGCCACTAGTATTGATCGCTTTTTGGATCGGCTGCTGAGTCAGAAATTTCGCGCTTGGTTTCCCGAAGATGGCATCATCAGCGAAGAAAATGCCGCCTCCCAAGCGGTGTTTCGAGAACAGAAAAATCGCTACTGGCTGATTGATCCCCTCGATGGCACCGACGATCTGATTCACCATCGCCAAGGGTATGCCCTCATGGTGGGATTACTGGAGTACTACAGCCCAGTGGCGGGTTGGATCTATGCTCCCAATCTGGATCATCTTTACTACGGTGGTAAAGACTGGGGACTCTTTCAGATGAGCAGTGGCGGGCCGCCTGTCCCGCTGTTACCCGTTTGCCCGCCCTCCCCCAGTGAAAACCATTGCCCGATCATGATTGGCTATCGCGACTACCGCACCTACGGGGAGGCGATTCATCGGGTATTGCCTCAAGTCCAATTTCGCTTTCTAGGCAGTTTTGGCCTCAAGGTAATCGAAGTGATTTTGGGGCGAGCAGGACTCTATCTTTACTTAAATCAGCGGGTCAAGCTTTGGGACACCACAGCTCCCTTGGCTTTAGCCACGGCGGCAGGTTTGGTTTGCACTGACTTGCAAGGGAATCCACTGCGCTTTGATGCCAGCGGTTTGCAGGGAGAGACCCTTGCCCACCAGCAACCCATTCTCATTGGCTGGCCGGAGTACGTGGCTGCCTTGCGATCGCCCTTGGTGGAGGCAATTACGACGGTTCAACTGTCCTTTGGCTCTGCTTAGAATCCCCGATTAATCGGCTATCGTGGGTCTAGCGTCTGCCGGCAGGCATCCCGATGGGGCGCCGGCATAGTTGTCATTCCTGGGAATGGCGATCGCCCTCAATCCCCAGTACACTGAAGCCTATGTATCTAACTTGCTCCTCGGCAATTTTGATAATGCCGTTGCGGATCGCGATCGCCCCCCTGCTCTGAGTCCCAACAGGAGCGATCTGCAAATGATTCAGTCCGTGGCGCTCTTTCTCAGTGGAAATTTTTGCCGCCGTATCCCTGTGTTTAACATATCAACATATCTTGTTGAATAGAATCCCAAAGCTAGCCTATCGAAACTCTCCCGCCCACAGGGGAATATGCAGTCCTCTAAGGAAATGATGGATGCGATTCGATTCGTCAGATTGAGGAGCGCTAGGGGTGCCGCCGGCGCTGCCACTGTTGTAAGAGCCAACGACCCCAGCCAATCAGGTGTTCTTCAATCCACAAAAACAGGCGATCGCACCACAGCAGCAGTCGTTCAAACCAGTGGAGTTCGTAGCCAATGAGAGCGGCATCCACATCGAGAATCAGCTGCTCTGGATTCAGATGGACACCGGTGGCCGCAGTTTCTGCTTGTAACAAATGAGCTGTGGATGTGCTCCCTAGCCTGAGCAGCGTCTCCCCTGGCGAAAAAACAGGTAAAGGATCCGTAGCTGCCAATAGTGGCGAATTCACGGCTGCCCCCAGCGGCGGCTGGACTCCCCCTAGCCAGTAGGAGAGTTGACTCAGCCAATTTCGGAAGGGCAGTTTGAAGGGGTGGAGATGGCGTTCAATCCAGGCTAGAACTTGCGCCTGTTGGGCAGGGCTAAGGGTGTAAAGGATTTCATTATCGCTGCCAATGAGCACCATTTGTTGGGTTCCCAGGAGCGTAGCAATTCCCTGGACTCGCCTTAGAGATAGCGGGTTCTTGCGTCTCAAGGGGAGGTGGGATCGCACCCATTGGATAGCTGCCCCTAGGGGAGATAGGGGGGGCAAGGCTAAATCCCCTTCCCCTGTTCCTGTGAGCTGAAGTTGCGCGAGAAAGGTTCCCACCAAACAGAACTGGGGGGTAGAGCCTGCTTTGAGCGATCTCTCCCGCCGGCCCCAGAGCCAGTGATGCCGCCGCCGATACCACTGCCGAAGGCGCTGATAGTACACTGCCAGGGCATAGGTAATCCGTTGTTCGATGTGCTGCTGTTCTGCAGCGGTGAAGACTTTCAAGGGACGGGCAGCCTCATCCACTATCAACAGGGATTTGGCGATGCGATCGCAGGCGAGGTAAAAGGGTTGCCGCTGTGCCAAGGGGGTGTCCTGTGGCAGTAACGTCTTAGACGGGGGGTGAAACCAGCGGTGCAAAGGCGCGATCCAGCGCTGCCACCAAGGCAGGGGGCGGGCAAGGGGGGCGATCGCCACGGCCAAAGCTTCATCTTCTCCTCCTGTGAGGGAGAGAGCGGACATCACCCTTAACAGGGCTTCATCGGCAGGAGGAGCTGCCGTGGGTTTCGGTAGGAGGCGTTGACGTACTTGAGAGACCGTCCCCATGAGTTGGGGAAGTCCCCGCTGCCAAAACTGGGCTAGAATCGCGCCAATGACCTGAAGCGTGCCACTAAGGGTACTTTCAACCTGCCATTTTTGGCGTTGCCACTGCTGCTGCCAATACTGCCATTGCCGTCGCCAGAAGTTAAAAAAGCGACTCTGATAGGAAACTGCCATGGCAACTTTCTAGGTAAGGGGTATAGAACTAGATTACCGTTCTCTTGGCATCAGCGAGATTGCTAGTACTGATCCCGTTTACCCCGCAAGCGTGTAAAGGTCTGGAGGGGTGTGGTGGCCCCCACGGCTGCTTGAATGGCACTCACTTCACAGCGCAAAAAGGGATTGGTCGCCTTCTCAAGGCCAATCGTACTGGGAATCGTGCTTTTCCCTTGGGCGCGATCGCGACAAACTTGGGCGTAGCGCTCCTGCAGAACAGGATTGTCGGCTTCCACGGTGAGGGCAAAGCTGAGGTTCTTTTGGGTATATTCGTGGGCGCACCAAACCCGCGTACTCTCCGGCAATTGCCGCAGTTGGTTCAAAGACTCCAGCATTTGCGCCGGTGTGCCCTCAAAGAGACGTCCACAGCCACCGCCAAAGAGCGTATCGCCGCAGAATAGGTCACCCGTTTCCGGGGCATAGTAGGCAAGGTGGCCGCGGGTATGGCCGGGAACAAACAGCACCTCAAAATCAGTGTTGCCAAAGGGAACGCGATCGCCCGCCTTGAGAAAGACGGTCTGTTCTGGAATGCGCCCTTGATCCTCACAGCTGCCATAGACCTCGATATTGGGAAAGCGCGATCGCAGGGCACGATTGGCACCCACATGATCCCAGTGGTGATGGGTATTAAAAATGGCCGTCAGCGTTGCTCCCAATTCCGCTAACTTGGCAAGAACAGGCTCCGGCTCTGCCGGATCCACCACTGCCGCTGTCCCCGTTTGCGGATCGTGGAGCAGAAAAATGTAGTTATCCGTCAGGGCATTGAGGCGATAAATCATCATCGTGGCAGTACCGTTGCAAAGTGGATCCTCAGGGGCATTGTAATCTCAAGCGTGCCGCAATCAAATCAAATGAGCAGCACGGATTTGCGGCAAAGCATTGAGAATCTCTTCCTACTGCTGCCAAGTGAGGCCATAGAGAGCGACACGCTGCTGGCCAGTAGTTGCGGTTAGGTTGTCATCTACAATCCCCTATGACTTGGGTATGAGCTTCTTGCCCGTGGCACACAAATCAATGAGTTCACAGGCTTCACACTGGGGTTGACGGGCTTGACAAACCGCGCGGCCGTGGTAAATCAAGCGAATTGACCAGTTTTCCCAATCGGGTTGGGGGATCAGGCGCATTAAGTCTCGCTCAATTTTCACGGGATCCGTTTCTTGAGTCAAACCGAGGCGCCGACTCAGCCGCTTGACATGGGTATCCACAGTAACTCCCCCCAAAATGCCGTAGCCGTGGGCAAGAACCACATTGGCAGTTTTCCGGGCTACCCCCGGCAGCGACAGCAGATCCTCCATCACCTTGGGCACTTGCCCCCCATAGACTTCGACAATGCGGCGACAGGCGCCTTGAATATGGCGGGCTTTGTTGCGATAAAAACCAGTGGACTTGATGTACTGTTCTAGCTCGGCCAAATCCGCCGTTGCAAAGTCCTCGGCATCGCGATAACGAGCAAACAGCGCCGGTGTGACTTGATTCACCCGTTCATCGGTACACTGGGCAGACAAAATCGTAGCCACCAGGAGTTGCAACGGATTGGCAAAATTGAGGCTACAGGTGGCATTGGGATAGAGGCGCTTAAGACGGGTGAGAATTTCCAGTGCCCGTTGTTTCCTGGCACAGAGGCGACGAGTAATAGCCATGACTTAAAAGAGTTGCTGCACCCAGTCCAAGCCCGTGAGGTTCACGGTATCGCGAACAATGAGGAACATCCCAAGTCCGAGGAGCAAAACTAGCCCCGTTTGCATCACACCCTCTTGAATGCGATTGGGCAAGGGACGACCCCGCAGCGCTTCCACCAATAAAAAGAGTAGCTGACCGCCATCAAGAGCCGGAAAGGGCAGAATGTTGATGATAGCAAGGTTAATGCTGATCAAAGCCGTAAACGTAAAGAGCTGTTCAGCATTGGAGCGGGCAATGTCTGCCCCCATCGCCACGATCGCCACCGGTCCAGAGACCTGTTGAGCCGCTTGATCAAAGTGCTGGAAAATTTCCCGAAACCCCTCTAGGGTGAGTACAATGACCCGCTGAAACTCCGCTGCTGCGGCGGTAACTAGCTTAATCGGGTTTAGGGTATGCTCACGATGGATGTCCGCATGGGGCGCTAGTTGAACCCCAATTCGGGCTTTGCCGTCCTCACTCACCTCTGGCGTCACGGTGATCTCTTTGATCTGCCCTTGGCGTTGAATCGTCAGGGTCAGGGGTTGCTGCGGATGTTGCTGAATGGCTCGCATCAGGTTGGGTAGGCTATTGGCATCGGCCCCCAAGGGTTGGCCATCTACGGCTAAAACCAAATCCCCCGGCTGAATGCCTGCTTTGGTGGCCACAAGGCTACTTTCGGGGACAAGCGCCGGAATCAGCACCCCCTCATGGTAGGTGGCCTGACTAATTCCCATGACGCCCACTTGCACTAGCAGTAGCAAATAGGCAAAAACCAGATTGGCAATCACCCCCGCGCTGATGACAATGGCGCGGTCTAAGATCGGACGGTTGCTCAAGAGATTGGGATCGGTGGCAGGAACGTCACTATTGGGATCGTCGTCTGGAAAGCCCACATAGCCCCCTAGGGGAATCAGGCGCAGGGCGTACTCGGTGTCCTTGCTCTGAAACTTCCAAAGAATAGGACCAAAGCCGATGGAAAAGCGGTTGACATGAATGCCTTGGCTGCGGGCAGCGATGAAGTGCCCCCATTCATGAACAAAAATCAGAACTCCTAGGATAGCGATCGCCACCACAACTGCAACCATGGACATAAATTTAACCCAGTGCTACGCTGCAAACTGTCAACTTCTTTCCTATTGTGACACCGAACTTCCCCCTTGGGTCGGTGATCCACCTACAGGCTCTTGCATACTTTCTCAAGCTTGTGCGATATATTGCAAAAATGCAACAAAGTGGGATGATAAGTAATTATTCTTAGTGGACACTCCTTGGGGAGACCCATACAAACGCGCTATTTGAGAACTGAACGTTAAAGGGAATTTTCTACAATGTCTTTATTTGATTGGTTTGCAAATCGCCGCAAAGATGCCCCCCTCACGCCCATGCAGCCAGAGCGAGAAATAGCCGATGGTCTCTGGACCAAATGCGAAGCCTGTGGCGTGATGATCTACAGCAAGGATCTGCATAGCCATCAACTGGTGTGCCCAGAGTGTGGCCATCACCACCGCGTCAGCAGCAGTGAGCGCATCCAACAGCTCATTGACCCGCACACGTGGCGTCCTTTAGACGAAAATCTGGTGAGCTGTGACCCCTTGCAATTCAAGGATCGCAAGCCCTATAGCGATCGCCTGCGGGAGTATCAAGAGAAAACCGGTCTTAAGGATGCCGTACAAACGGGCCTTGGCCAACTGGAGGGGTTACCGATTGCCCTAGGGGTGATGGACTTTGCCTTCATGGGTGGCAGTATGGGCAGCGTGGTGGGTGAAAAAATCACCCGCCTGATTGAGCGCGCGACCTGGGAGCATATTCCCCTTGTGATTGTCTGTGCCTCTGGGGGTGCCCGCATGCAGGAAGGGATGCTCAGCTTGGTGCAAATGGCTAAAACTGCTGCTGCCCTTGAGCGTCATCGCAGTGCCGGCCTGCTCTATATCCCTGTTTTGACACACCCAACCGCTGGAGGTGTGACCGCTAGCTTTGCCATGTTGGGAGATATTATTATTGCCGAGCCAAAAGCAACGATCGCCTTTGCGGGGCGGCGGGTTATTGAGCAAACGCTGCGGGAGAAACTGCCCGATGACTTCCAAACTGCCGAATTTGTTCAAAAATGTGGTTTTGTGGATGTGATTGTGCCGCGCACCCAACTGAAGTCAACCTTGGCACAGTTAATCCGTTTGCATCAGCCTGTGGCAAGTCAAGTGTCCTCAACACTGTTGCCAAAATCATTTCCCTTGATGGCAATGGTTGAAGAATAGTGATAAAAAGCAGGAACAGGACATAGAGAAGGGCCGTCCTGGGGCGATCGCTATACAATAGGGGATACCCCTCCCATACCGCAAGGTGTGGTCGTCGCTGTGCGTTTTTTGCTGACTCACCTGCTCTAATGCCTACCGCTCAAACGGATCAAAACCTCAAACTTTGGTGGGGTGTTCTCTATCCTGCCTATCCTAATCACCCCATTTTGGCTCTTCCCAACCGCAACTCTGAGGAAACGGTGTTTGAGCAGGACACCAATCCTCCCAATGCCGCCGCCTTTTTTGACCCACAACACCGCTATCAACGCTGGGATCACCGTTACGCCTGTGATTTACCCCAATTGGTACAGGATCTACAGCCTGAGGAACCAACACTGCTAGAAACCCTGCGGGCAACGGCTCAGGACTGGGCACAGGGGCTAAGTATTCTCGATCCCAGTGTGGTTATTCCCCATCTGCAATCGCAATACCCCAACCTCAGTGCGGTGGCGATCGCCTACCTTGCCTTGCACCTTGTCTATCCCGAAACGATTCCCCCTATCCACGATGCTTGGCTAGATACCGTTTCCACCGGCAACCTGCCGGCCAACTATTGCCACGGCATTATTCTCGACTACAATCCCACTGCTCGCCCTCTACAGGATGTTTGGCAAGACGACAACATTTCCGATAAGCAAATTTTTCAGTACCTAGAGGACATGATCGACCTCTGGAAAATCTTAGAACCGTGGCACTGCCATTATTCCTTGCTCACCGTGAAGAACTTAGCCGTCAACCCTGACAATCAATTGTGGCTGCATCAGCTCGACTTCACCTTGCCTTTAGTGGAAACCTTTGAACGACCCACGCCACCCCTCAGTCTCGTTGGTGTTTGGCAGGAGTTGTTTGCCCATGCCTCTAATCGCCGCCAAGCCGTTTTCCTGCCCCTCTTAGTTTCCTTGAGTACAGCGCCTTTAGAGAAAATTTCAGAAATTCAGATGTTACTCGACTCCTTTGCTTCCACCCTGCCTGGTGAACCTTTGCCAAACTGTGAGGAGGGGATAGGCGGAAGTAGGGGTGATTTGATTGATGAACTGCCAGACATCCCCCTCTCAGTGGAGGAAGATCACACTGCCATTGAGGATGCACCAACTGCCCTCTTACCGCGACAACTGGTTCAAGTAGATGTTGCTGCCCACACCGACACCGGGCGCGATCGCCACCACAACGAGGATTTCTATCTCATCAATCATCGGCAGCAGGTGCGCATGACTCCCAACGGTCAACAACTAGAAGTTCAGGGGGTCTATGTTCTCTGTGACGGCATGGGGGGGCACGCTGAAGGAGAAGTTGCCAGTTCCTTGGCCACGAAAACCGTTCATGACTACTTCGAGCAGACTTGGCCATGGCAGGGAGAACTTCCCAGTGCTGAGGAGGTTCGCAACGCGATTTACCGTGCTAACGAGGTCATTTTTGCCGCCAATGATCAAAAAGCAAAAACAGGTAGTGGCCGCATGGGCACAACGCTAGTGATGGCGTTAGTCCAAAACTACCATCTTCGCCTAGGTCATGTCGGAGACAGTCGCATTTACCGCTTTACTAAACGCCAAGGGCTGCAACAACTGACTACAGATCACGAAGTGGGTCAACGTCTGATCCAGCAGGGGGTCGAACCAGAAATTGCCTATGGCCGCCCCGATGCCTACCAACTCACCCAAGCCCTCGGCCCTCGCCACAATGAGGCCATCCACCCGGAAGTGATTGACTTAGACATCGAAGAAGATACGCTGGTTTTACTTTGCTCCGATGGCCTCTCCGATAATCGCTGCCTCGAGACCCATATTATTAGCCACCTAGTCCCGATGCTCGACTTTAGTATCCCCCTCAGTCAGTCGCTCCATAAATTGATTGACCTAGGAAATCAAGTCAATGGCCATGATAACCTGACGGCGATCGCCCTCCGGTTTAAGTTGCGATCTGTATTGAATAGCTTATTCTAGTTCTTAAATCCTCTAGTAAGGTAAACTCCGTATGTTAACTCGTCGCTTCCAATCTCTGCTTGCATACGCTCTGGGCAGTATTACGGGAGCCTGCTGGATTAATTTAGTTTTAGTATCGAGTAAATGGATTTTGGCTGGTGTTTCCCGGACTTCTTACCCTCCTCCTTCTTACCCTCCTCCTTCTTACCCTTCTGAACCTCGTCCTTCTTACCCTTCTGAACGTAGTCCTTCTTACCCTTCTGAACCTCGTCCTTCTTACCCTTCTGAACCTAGTCCTTCTTACAATAATTTGCTGCAACCTCCGCCCTCAGTTACCCTCCCCTCGATTGAAGTCACAGGCTTCCCGGTTCCTATTCTCTCAACAAAAGAGATTGAAATTGCTTTAGCAAGGAACAATCCAAGCCGTGCTATCCCTCTTCTAGACCAACGAGGTTGCCAAGAGATAACAAGTTACTTGGGTCAGCTTTGTAACCAGCCAGAGCTATCGATCAAGGATTTGCAAGCTGCTCTAAATGAAATTGCCAAGCAAACAGGTAAGAAGCCAGCCGTCATCTATACACTGGCACGCCCTACCCAACTGGATTTGATGATGGTGACGCCTGAGGGAGAGACGATTTATGCACCTGTGCGGGCAGTTGGGCAGGAGCAGCTTCTAAAAACGGCGAACCAGTTTACCAATAGTATTCGTGACCCACGCTTGGTCAATACTCGTGCCTACCTACCTGCATCCCAGCAACTTTATCAATGGTTGATCGCTCCTTTGCGACCTCAATTGGATGCCCAAGGCATTGAAACCTTGGTTTTTGTCCTTGACAGTGGCCTGCGGACTGTCCCTCTATCGGCGCTCCATGATGGTCAACGCTTTTTGATTGAACGTTTTAATCTGGCACTCGTGCCCAGCATGAGCTTAACGGATAGGCGCTATCGCAACATTCAACGGGCGAAAATTCTGGCGATGGGGGCATCGGAGTTCAAAGACCAATCTCCCTTACCCGCTGTACCCATAGAACTAGACCAAATTACTAAGGATTTAGGGGGGGGTACGGAGTTCCTCAATGCTGACTTTACGATTCCCAACTTGCAGCGGCAGCATCGGCAGGGAATTTATCAAATCATCCACCTGGCAACCCATGCTCAGTTTCAGCCAGGGTCTCCTGAAAACTCCTATATTGTCTTTACTGATGGGCGGTTGAATTTATTGCAGTTGCGGAATTTACGCCTGTATCGTCCGGAAACGGAATTACTGACCCTGAGTGCCTGTCGCACAGCAGTAGGTGACTTGGATGCAGAACTGGGATTTGCCGGGTTGTCGGTGCAGTTAGGAGTAAAGTCGGTAGTGGCCAGTCTGTGGTATGTCAGTGATGAGGGGACACTGGCTTTGATGACAGGCTTTTACAATCAGTTGAATACAGCCCCCATCAAGGCGGAAGCACTACGCCAAGCTCAATTGGCCATGTTGCGAGGAGATATTACAGTCAAGGGGAATGAACTACGAACGATTCGTGGCGCAATTCCCTTACCCCCAGCACTTGCGGTGGGCGATCGCTCCTTGAGCCATCCTTACTTCTGGGCTGCCTTTACGATAGTTGGCAGTCCGTGGTAACTAATTACCGTTCAGGACGTGCGGTGGCAAAAATTTCTTCCAAAATCTCTGCGGCTCCCTGTTCGCGCAGCTTTAGGGCAAGGCGCATCCCCAGTTCTTCGGCCTTGGCAGGCTCCCCTGTGAGACTGTCTTTGACAAGGCGTTGGCCATCGAGACTCGCCACTAAGCCTGTGAGGGTGAGTTGGCCATTTTCAATCACCGTATGTACCCCAATGGGCACTTGACAGCCCCCTTCCAATTGCCTTAGGAAGGCTCGCTCCGCTAAGCAACGAGCTGCTGTTTCTGGATGTTCGAGGGTCTTGACCAAGGCCAAGATGTCGGCATCTTCGGCGCGGCATTCAATGCCCAAGGCGCCCTGACCCACGGCGTACAGAGAAACCGTTGCGGGTAAGACTTGGCTAATGCGATCGCCAAATCCCAAACGCCGTAGACCGGCTACCGCCAAAATCAAGGCATCGTATTCCCCGGCATCCAACTTGGCAAGGCGGGTATTCAGGTTCCCCCGCACATCCTTGAACGTCAGATGGGGATAGGAGTGGCGCAGTTGGGCCAAGCGGCGCAGGGAGGAAGTACCAATCACCGTGCCTGGGGGGAGGGTCTCAATCGTATATCCGGTCCATTTCGCCCCCAAGACAAGGGCATCCGCTGGGTCTTCCCGCTGGGTAATCGCGCCCAAAACTAGGCCCTCCGGCAACTTGGTGGGTAAATCTTTGAGAGAGTGGACGGCTAAATCAGTTTCGCCCCGCAGCATTGAAAGTTCTAGCTCTTTGGTAAAGAGTCCTTTATCGCCAATTTTTGCAAGAGCGACATCAAGGATATTGTCCCCTTGGGTAGTCATGGTTACCACCTCAAAGGCGCGATCGCGATGGCGAGCTTGGAGTTGCGCCTGTACCCATTCCGTTTGCACAAGAGCCAGTTGACTTTTGCGGGAACCAATGCGAATCGGACGGGACGAGGTGGCAACCATAGTGTTGGGTGTGCAGCGAACAGCATCCAGTCATTATAGGTCGCGGGGATCCCAAGGGGCAAGATCGGCCATTTTAGGGATGGGTACAGGCGGCAATAATCCCTGCCGCGCCACCGGAGACCACTTGAATTGGTACCTCTAGCGCCTCCTCCACCGTGGCTAAGGGCACATCATCAAGAAAGACTGCTTCATCGTGCTTGAGCATGAGACTGGGCAGCAGTAGGCGATCGCCCAAGGGCTTGCCCTTTAGGTGATAGATCAAATCATGGCCGGTCAACAGACCCGTGACCGACATCTGCTGTCCCCAATAGTCACTGGCAAGGGCATACAGATCAAGGCGCAGGTTCTCAATCTGATTAAGGCGAGCCACTAGGGGTGCAAAGGCTTGTTCTACCGCATTGCCCACCACCCAACTGAGATGGCGTGGCTGCGGTAGGCGTTGGGGAAGCTGTTGGGCGTGAAGGTCAAACTCTTCTAAAAACAGGCGAATTGTGCCCACGCCATTACTGAGTTGAGGATACTCCTGATAGTGGGCGGCAGGGGGTAAGGGGCAGCCAGCAATCAAAAACCATTCATCCGCCAACCAGGCAAAGGGGGTTTGCCACTGCTGCTCAAAGTGCTGTTGGAGCCTTTGTACCTGCTGAATGACCGCTTGGGCATGGTCAGGGGTGACAGGAATCAGTTCATCCTCAGGAGGGCGAAAGCGGGTAAGACCCACGGGCACCACTGCCACTGAAAGCACGGTTGGTTCCTCCGGATCATAGAACTGCGCTAAATCCCGCAGTGTTTGCTCAAGGCATTCCCCGTCATTGATGCCCGGACAGACAACCACTTGGGCATGAAGTTGCAGCCGTTGCTCTTGAAACCAGCGAATTTGTTGGAGAATTTCCCCGGCGCGTGGATTTTTCAGCAAGCGCTGGCGAACGCTGGGCACTGTGGCATGGACAGAGACATACAGGGGAGAAAGACGCAGTTGGGCAATGCGTTGCCACTCCGAGGGCAGCAGATTTGTCAGGGTAATGTAACTGCCATAGAGAAAGCTAAGGCGGTAGTCATCATCCTTGACGTAGAGGCTCTCCCGTTTACCGGGGGGTTGCTGATCAATAAAGCAAAAGGGACAGCGATTGTTACACTGCATCAATCCATCAAAAAGGGCCGTGGTAAACTCCAGTCCTAAGTCTTCATCAATGTCTTTTTCAATTTCGAGGACGTAGGTTTGGCCGTCTTTGCCCAGCACTTCGAGGGTGAGGTATTCCTCGGCACAGAGAAACCGATAGTCAATCAAGTCGCGGGGGCGATCGCCATTAATGGCCACCAAAGCGTCTCCGGGTTCAAATCCCAACTCAGCGGCAATAGAACCAGGCTCCACAGCAGCCACAACAGCCGGTCGAAGGGCGCGATCGCTCATGGTTAATTGATGAAAAGAGGGACTACATTGACATCCTACCCGGCCTGTTGGCTTGCGCCCGCGCAGCGGTACGGCGGGGCTTGCCGCGCACCGGGTCAGTAAAACTTCCTTATCTTGTACTGTACCTTAGCAAACACAGCCGCTTCCAACGCCAAGGATTCTCAAAGCAGTCGCTGCATTGATATAGTGGTGTTCTATATGTTAACGAGGGAAATCATGGGGTTGTTGGGGATTAGCTTTACCGTGGGGACTGGTAACTTTGTCCCCTTTTATGGGGTGTTGCTGCTGGGTCTTGTGGCTGCGGTGAGTATTGGCCTTGTTGCCTGGTACAACTCGAAACGTCCCCTCGGGTGGGAAAATGCCGATCGCCCCAGTTTTATTCCCAAGTTAAATCTCGAAGAGTCCGAGTCCACCCCCGCCCCTGATGAGACCACAGAGTCGTGAAGCTCTTTCGGATTCTATTACAGGCGGCTTGGCCGACGATTGTTGCAGCAGCGATCGCTGGGCTTCTCAACGGTGGCAGCACGGCTGCCCTCATTGCCCTGATTAATGCGGCTCTCCAGAAAACCCCTGTCCTACAACAGCTCTTGCCTTGGGGATTTATTCTCCTCGGCACACTTCTACTAGTCACTCACTTTAGCTCCCAAGTTCTGCTGGTGCGGGCTGCCCAACAGGCGGTCTATGAAATGCGTCTCCTCCTCAGTCGTCAGATTCTCGCCTCACCCCTACGCCACTTAGAAGCCATTGGTCATCCTCAACTCCTTGCGACGCTGACAGAAGACGTGGACGCCGTCTCCCGTTCCTTTTCCGTCCTGCCCAATCTTTTTAATGCCATTGCCATTGTCATTGGCTGTCTGATTTACATGGGCTGGTTGTCGCCGCCCCTCTTTTTTGCTCTTGTTGCCTTGATTGCCATCGGTACTGGCAGCTACTTGTTTCTAGCGGGCAGAGCACGAAAATTCCTAGAGCAGGCGCGGCAGCAACAGGATCACCTCTTTCAACACTTTCGGACACTGACTGAAGGCAACAAAGAACTCAAGCTCAACCGACAACGGCGCTTGGCTTTCTTTTATGGGGAGCTAGAACCCACTGCTCAGAAAACACGGCAGCAAAACGAACTAGGGTACATGGTCTTTGCCATTGCTGCCAGTTGGGGACAGTTGCTGTTGTTTGTGACGATTGGCTTCTTTCTCTTTACGCTGCCCCATTTGCTCCAAGCCACACCAACGGTTCTCTCAGGCTATGTTCTGACGATTATTTATCTAATGCTGCCGATGCAACAGGTAATTGATGCTATTCCTATCTTTAATCGTGCCAGCGTTGCCTTAAAAAAAGTGGAATCCCTGCACCTGAACCTTGGAGATCCCCGCCAAGACATTGAGGGTCGTGGGGAACTCCCCCCCTTGGGCTGGAAAACCCTCTCACTGCGACAGATTCGCCATCAATACCACGGCAACCGTGAGGACGAACCGGCAACGTTTACCCTAGGGCCTTTAAGTTTGACCGTCCAAGCTGGCGAACTCCTGTTTATTGTGGGTGGCAATGGCAGTGGCAAATCTACCCTCGCCAAAATTATTACGGGACTCTACATTCCCGATCAGGGGGAAATTTGGGTGGATGATCACTGTTTGCAGCCTGAAGACTATGAATGGTATCGCCAACACTTTGCCACAGTTTTTAGTGACTTTTATCTTTTTGACTCACTCTTGGGCATTGAATCCCCCGAACGCTTGGCAGCAGTTCCCGCTTATCTTGAGAAATTGCGCTTGAGCCACAAAGTCCGCCTGGAAGGTAACCGCTTTTCCACAACCTCTCTTTCCCAAGGGGAGCGCAAGCGTTTGGGCTTGTTGATGGCCTATCTGGACGATCGCCCCGCCTATCTCTTTGATGAATGGGCAGCGGATCAAGACCCCCTCTTTCGGGAGATTTTTTACCGCCAACTTCTGCCAGAGCTAAAAGCCCAGGGCAAAACGGTGTTTGTGATTAGCCATGACGATCGCTACTTTGATGTCGCCGATCGCCTGATTAAACTGGACTATGGTCAACTGGTGACAACCACCAACCCTTAGGTAAACTGCTGGCTCAGCATGAGGGGATTGTGGACTGTGATTTTCTTTTTGTGGATTGAGATCAATTTTTGATCTCGCAGTTCTCCCAATAGACGCGTCACAGTTACCCGCGTCGAACCAATGGCCTCGGCAATTTCCTGATGGGAAAGCCTTAAATCCACGGTTATGCCAGCACTGGTGGGAATGCCAAAATCACGGCAAAGAATCAGCAAAAAGCTGACCAAGCGAGATCCCATATCGCGGTGGGCAAGGGTTTCAATCATCATCTCCGTTTGTAAGATGCGCGATGACAACCCCTGAATCATAAACATCAGCAACTCTGCATCCTCGTGCATTGCCTTTTCCACCTGTTCGATGGGAACCGCCAATAGTTCCACATTTGTAAATGCCACCGCATGGTAAAACCGATCGGAGCGGGTGCCCGTAATCAAGGACAACACGCCAAACACCGTATTTTCCCGCAGCAGTGCCACCGTAATTTCTTCACCTGCTTCATACACTCGGGAGAGCTTCACTGCGCCCTTGAAGAGAAAATAAACCTTTTCTGCTGGGTCCCCTGGAAAGAAAATGGTTTTCCCACGTTCGTAGGTTTCAGTTGTGGATGGAAACAAGCCACTGGCCATGTGGCGAAAGACGGGTGCCAAGGGTTGATCTTTGTTCATGAGTCGTGTGTTAATCCATGGTGGTTCAATGGATGGCGTAGCGATCGCAGAGGTGCTGTTGGCATTCCTATCCCCCCAACAACACAACTCTCTCAACGCCGGTGAATCTCGCTCTGGGTGTAGAGTTCAGCATTGACAGATGAGTAAAACCAATTCAGGGGCATTTTTTTGTATCATGCCACACTTTTTTTCGAGAGAATTAAAGGTGGACGCAAAAGTAAGTACCCCAATGCTCCCAGTAAGGGCACAACACTCCACCACCGCCACGGCGAATTCTCTATACCCCGCCGCTGCCAATCATCAACGAGAAGGAATGGAAACAATAGCGATAGCAGACAAAAATCAAGGGTCATCACATGGACAAAGCGGCTGGTTTGCCACTGCTGCCAAAAGTCTGCCCAATTGCCTGCGATCAAACCATAACCAAGGCAGCCCACAGCCAATAGACCAATGCCAGTGGCCGTAATTCGTGATTCCCCAAGGCGTACACCTCTATTGATTTCTCCTGTAAAGATCGGTGCCGGCCGGCGCAGGATGAAATAGGGTAATAGGGCAAACACACCCACGGCAAAACTCAAGACAGCAAATGGCCACGCTGGAAATCGCTGTTCTTGGCCATCCACGACCAGTAATGCAGTATAAATCAGTGGCCACACGCCCATAAGATTAAAAAGACTGACAATTAGGGGGTTAATGCCCTGCCAGTCTCCTGTAGCTAGTCGTTGAATCAGCACCAGTGTCTGCGGGTGATCTGGGGGTGCAAAACCAAAGCTATAGACAATCAATCCCAGCCAGAGAACCGCAAAGACAATTCGCATACCGCCCTTTTCTAAGCTAGAACCGTTTCCCGTACCCCTGCTTTTTGCAGTTGTTTCGTGAATTGGGGCAGCACTCGCTGGCACTGGCGAATAAATGCTTCTAGCCAACCTTGCAAATGCTTGAGTTGCTCCTCACTGAGGAATACATCGCGGGTGGACTGGTACGATTGACAAACCACACGAGCTTCATTGGTTACTGTAAAGTCAGCAAACCAACTGCTGTGGGGACGAGTACCCCGCCAATAGTTGGCCACAATCATTTTGCCAAGGTATTTCTGGGCAATATCACCAACTTTATTAAAGTGTTCTAGCACTTCAGCCAAGGTGAGGACTTTTGCTGCGGTACCCTTGGTCTCTTCGAGCTGAGGCAGGGTGATCTCTGTCAATTCTTCGCAGACTTGCCCCCCTAGACCCATGATGGCAAAGAGCTTTTGTTCTAAATTGGCAAGGTAGCGGTTGTAGGTTTGGCCATTGCGGCTGAGGGTTTGGTGCATCCGAACAATTAAATCAATCTCTGCCAACTTGGTTGCTGCTAAGGACTCTAGACGCGCCAGTTGATCGGCAAAGGCTTGACTGTGATCTTCGGTGCTACTCACGGTTAACCCAAGGGATTCAGCTCGCTCTGCAAGCAGACGGCGAATGTAGTAACGAGTCATGGGTGTGAGCGACATAATCTAAACCTCAAACGCAGCCAAAGTGGAACAGGAGGGGAATATGAACTTTTGTAAACCAGTTTAACATGTCTCCTGCTTTCGTTGCAAAATATAAATGCTCTGTTTATTCAATCAATGAATGTTGAAAGCAGTAGCAATTTGAATCTAGCCACATCCCTCCCTTTGTTTTACCAATGTAGAGGACAGTGCGTGTCAACTGCTCAGTAATTTTACGGAAATTTACTAGTATATTGGCATACTTTAATATATCCAAAATCAGCTAGGGTTACCGAGGTTTAGGGTTTTTGCAGCCGTTGTTCAATTTCGGTATCAAGAAATCAAAAAAAGGGGCGATTGTTAAGCAGGTGCGAGCTGGCGCTGATCAACGCCGCGAGTTGTTTCCAGACCACGGCTAAGTATCCTTATTTCCAGGACCTCCTCGGCATCGAAAACATTCAGCGCCATGATAATTTGTGCGATCAGCCCCATCCAGGCCGTTTGGTGACTCGCACCTAGTCCTACACCACTATCCCCGTGAAAGTATTCGTAGAACAGTGTTGCGTTCATTTGCTTGAGTTTGGGTTTGGCGAGAACCTTCGCCGGTGTCCACTTCCAAGTATTGCGGTATCGGAGGGCAAGGGCAAAACAGAGCTGCTGTCGGGCATCACAAATGCCGCCGAGGCCATCTTCATCCCCCCAGTAGGCTTGAGATCGCGCCTGAACATGGGAAACATATTCTCAAGCGTTGCCGTCGGCGGAATAATCTTCCCGCACAGTGCCCCACTGCCGTTCGCACAAGTAGGGATCCTAAAATTTCTAAGGGTTGGTCTGGCTCTGTACTTGTTTGAGTCGTTCCAGCTTGGGATTTTGATCAGGTGTCAGGGGGCTTAGATGTTGGTGGATAACCGATCCAAATTTCACTTGACGTGCTCTCTAATCTCGGCAAAAATAAAATTAAGGGTTGGCTGATTTGCCAATTAAGCTACAGGTTTCTCTTGAGGCCGAGCTGCAAAGGCATTCACAACCTGATGCCTCAATCGGGCTGGCTGTAAGTCCGGCGGGGCTTGTCAATGCGTTTGAGAGTTCTATGACATCTGTTTCTTCGTTGCCTTCACGCCCCCAGCGTCCCGAGTGGGGGGTGATTTTTTTTATGGGCATTGTCCATTTGGGAGCATTGCTGGCATTTGTGCCCGAACTGTTTTCATGGTCGGCAGTGCTTCTTTGTTTTGTCCTTTATTGGGTGTCCGGGGGTCTGGGGATTACCTTAGGATGGCATCGCCTTATCACCCATCGCAGTTTTCAGTGTCCAAAATGGCTGGAATATTTCTTTGCCTTTTGCGGTACCTTGGCCTGTGAAGGGGGTGTCATTGAATGGGTTGGCCTCCACCGCAATCATCACCTCCACTCTGACCAAGAACTGGATCAGCACAATTCCCAAAAGGGGTTTTGGTGGTCACATATGGGCTGGATGCTCCAAGAAGTGCCCGCTAAGGCAGAGGTAGAGCGCCTCACCAAGGACATTAACACTGATCCTGTCTATCGGTTTTTGAATCGGTATTTCCTGCCCCTTCAAGTGGTTTTAGGGGTTTTGCTGTATCTGTGGGGTGGGCTGCCTTTTGTGGTCTGGGGCATCTTTGTCCGCCTTGTCCTGGTGTATCACCTCACTTGGTTTGTCAATAGTGCCACCCATAGGTTTGGCTATCGCACGTTTGAGTCGGGCGATCGCTCCACAAATTGCTGGTGGGTTGCCCTGCTTACGTTTGGTGAAGGCTGGCACAATAATCACCACACCTATCCCCATTCGGCACGTCACGGTCTGCAATGGTGGGAATTTGATATTACGTGGATCACGATTCGGGCACTGCAAGCGATCGGTCTTGCCAAAAGGGTGCGGCTTGTGGAAGCTCCCGCGAACCAATAAAAGCTGCTAAAAAGGCTTCTCTGGTTCCGCCTCTTGCCAAACGCGGATCAATTCCCTTGCCTCTGGGTAGAGGGGATGCGTGGGGGGGATGAGTTCAGCGGTGGCGATCGCCTGCCGGTTGTTCCGCCCCACCCAATAGCGCGCTTGTTCTAGGATGTTGTTGCCCCACTGCACAATTAACTGGTGGGCGGCGGCATAGACACTGGAGTTTGGGGAAATTTCTTGGGCAATGGCAATGGCAGCGGCAAAGTCGCGATCGCGCCCTCCCCGAGCACGGCGCTGGGCTTCATTGAGACGGACTGTATCCGCATCAGGCTGCCAGCCGACCGCTTGAGTTACAAGGGGGGGAAAGAGTTCTTTGAGGCGATTTTGAGCCGTTTGATAGAGGGCACGCCGGGGGCGAATTTGCTCAAGGAGTTGGCGAGCTTCCAGCAGGGCTTCGGGAGTGCCTTGACGGGCAAGGGCATTGGCTTGATCAATGAGCGGTTGATCCTCGGCAATCTCAATTTGGCGTTGCCACAGCCGTCGCTGATCGCGGATTTGTTCTTGGCGGTAGGGACTGGCGTCCACGAAAGGAATGTTGAGCCTGTTGAGGGCAAGGTGAAGGTGATTAAGGGTGCCGCCACGGGCAATGGCCTGCGCTTCTGCAAGGGTATGCAGGACTTTTAGATCCGCTTGCCAGCGGCGAATCGCCTGTTGAGCTTCAAAGTAGAGGGGGCGTTCTGCGGTAATTGTTCGTGCTTGGGCGATCGCCCGATCAATATCCTCTCCCATCCCCGCTTGGGCAAATTCTTCTGCTGTTGCCAACTTCAGCAAATCCTCAGCGCTGCGGGCACTCCTGACATCAGCGGGAATCAAACGGGCAATCCGCCGCGCTTCTTGGGGGTCATAGCGATTGAAAGCCGCCACTGCTAATGCAAGCAGCCGTTCACCCAACTCATTGAGCAATCGCCGCGCGCCGGGATAAATATCACTGGTAGGGGGAATTCGCCGCACAATTTCAATAGCAGCGGCCAAGCGATCGGCTCCCCCCTGTGCCATAAGGGCGCGGGCTTCATCCAACTGCCGGTCTTCCCGTTGGGCACGGATAATCCGCTCATTAAAGGCACCAAACTGCTCCTGTGCCCAATAACGACAGTCCACAAATTGCAATTGGAGGGAAATTTGAAAGGCTTCTCGCCATGCAAGGTTTTTTAAGGCGGCTTCGGCGCGCCGATAAATGGCCTCCCCTTCTTGCCAAATTTCTTGCCAGCGCTGAATGCGCTCTTCCACCTTGGCATAGGCTTGAACCTGACGGGGAATGCGTCGTGCAAAGGCGATCGCCCGATTCAATTGCCCTTCATGAAAGGCTACCTCTGCCAAGGCCAAAACCTGATCTGACCACGCTTCTAAGCGACGATTGATTTCAGGGGCAAGGGGATGATCGCGGGGCAAGTCGTCAATGAGATCAATGGCATGGAGCAAATCCTCAAGGGTGTGTCGCTCCGCCGCCTGTTGGGCGCAGTAGAGGCGAAAGGAGGCCGATGCCAAAGGCCAAAGGACAAAATCGCAATTGCCGGGAGTTGTCGGTTGCCGTAGCAACAGCCATAGGGATAGCCCCGCAATACTCACAGAGGTTAAGAGGGAGAGGCCGGCCACCCCTTGCCAGTGTTGCAACCAAGGTAAACAAGCATGCCACTGCTTTTGCCCAAGGGGGACTAGACGATTGAGTTGGCGCGATCGCCCGCCAAAGCGTTTCAATATCCCGATCACTGTGGCTAGTTTGGTTTGATCCTGCACCATGTTCTCACTCCCCAACACTCCCTATTGGCATCCCTAACTGTGAGCACCATGCCCAGCGATAGCCCTTTTCTGAAATAGGGGTTAAGGAACTGGACTGTTGTCCGACACTTGCTTTCGCAGTGTTGCGCAAGTTCCTTGGGAAAAGGGCTGTATCTAGGGAATGGCCGAGCCTCTCAAGATTATCCTAGTCAATTTCGAGTGAGAGCTAGAGCAAAAACAAACTAACTGTTCGTTGGTTCACCAGAGGTTGTCACTTCGCTGGGGATAGGCATTGCCTCGATTGAGAGCTTCCTGCAACTTTGCCTCATCCTCTTTTGACAAAGACGTGCGCAGGACTTTGCCGCCAAAGGCAGCAATTTCCTCGATTACTTTGTCGGGTGTGGCTTGACGCACCAATGTAAAAATAGCCGAGCTAGCGGGAGATAGTTTGTCCCAATTCTTTGATGAAGTTGTCATCAATGCCAACGTCGGTAAATTTGCCGGAAATTGCCCCCGCCACTAGACCCGCAGCCCAGCCCAAGAGAGGATTGAAGAACAATAGACCGATTAACAACCCCCAAAAGCTCCCTGGAGGGTTAGATCTTGGGTTTGGTTGATTTTAACCTTGCCCTCTTTGGTACGTACAACAAGGGCAGCATCCTCCAGATCAAGGTACTCATAACTTTAGGTCTCCCTCAAATGTGGGTGATAGAACCGTCCCTACCCTAGCATTATCATTAGCGGGTTGCGACTGCGGTATGGTAACTAAGGGGCAATGCTAGACCTTGCACCAATGCTTTCAGACGGTAGTTACGACCTTTTTCGCTGTAGGATAACAAGACCATGAGTACGCCACAAACCTACACGGTGACCATTCACGTGCGTCCCCTAAAGCCGGGAGACCCCCCCACACGGACGTACACAATTACTGTTCCCAGCGATCGCTACATTCTGCAATTCGCTGAAAGCCAAGGCCTTGAGCTGCCCTTTTCCTGTCGCAATGGCGCCTGTACCACCTGTGCAGTGCGCATCCTCTCTGGCCAAGTGTATCAACCCGAAGCCATGGGTCTTTCCCCTGCCCTGCAAGCCAAAGGTTATGCCCTCCTGTGTGTCAGCTACGCCCGCTCTGATCTTGAGGTGGAAACCCAAGATGAGGACGAGGTCTATGAGCTGCAATTTGGTCGCTACTTTGGCAAGGGGCGGGTACAACTGGGTCTACCCCTCGATGAGGATTAAGTCTTTATGTCAGCCGTGAATTGTCCACTGCCGGAAAGTGAGCGGCAGCGCTATTTGGAAATTGCCACCGAGGCAGCCTTGGCGGGGGGCGCTGTCCTTCAATACTACTGGGGCAAATTAAGTGAGATTGAAGAGAAGGGGCGCTCCGGTGACCTTGTCACAGTGGCCGATCGCCAGTCGGAAGTGGCGGTGTTGGATGTGATTCGTCGCCATTGTCCTGACCATGCGGTACTGGCGGAGGAATCCGGCCTTTCGGGCCTCAAGGACAATCCATTTCTGTGGGCGATCGATCCTCTGGATGGGACAACGAACTACGCCCATCAATACCCCTTTAGTGCCGTGTCGGTGGCTTTGCTGGTGGAGGGGGAACCCCATGTTGGGGTAGTCTATGATCCCTTTCACCGCGAACTCTTTCGGGCGGCCACCGGCCTCGGGGCAACTCGCGATCGCCAGCCGATTCGCGTTTCTAGGACTGTAGAACTAAGTCACAGCCTTTTGGTTACTGGTTTTGCCTACGATCGCCGCGAAACCGAGGACAATAATTACGCCGAATTTTGCTACCTGACCCATCTCAGCCAAGGGGTACGGCGGGGAGGTGCAGCGGCCATTGACTTGGCCTACATTGCCTGTGGCCGTCTAGATGGCTATTGGGAACGGGGTCTTTCCCCTTGGGACTTGGCGGCGGGTGTGGTTCTGGTTCGCGAAGCTGGAGGTGTGGTGACTGCCTACGATCAATCTCCTTTTCAACTGACCTCCGGGCGGATTTTAGCGACGAATGGGTATCTCCATGCTGCCCTAAGTGAGGCACTCCTACGGGTGAAACCCCTGGGGTTTTCGTTTCTACCAGAGCTAACCTAGGCCTCTAGGGGTATCGGCTCAGCGACACAAGTCCGCACCTGGAGGGTTTGATAGAAGTCTGCTTGCTGAAGCTCCACCTTGGACTGGGCGGCAAGGAACAGCAGTGCCCAAAAGACACCGACGGGATCGGGTTTGAGTTGCAGCAGGGCTTGGAAGTCTAACCAAGTGCCTGCGGGAGCCATTTCTCCAAGGAGACTTTCCACTTCGCCGGCTATCTCCGTGAGGTTTTCTTGGTGAGCCAGTTGGGTAATTGTCTTAAGGGGCGTGGGACGGCGACGACGGCGAGGTTGATGAGCTTGCAGTACCTTGGCGCGATCGCTTTGAACCGCCATCGTTTTCAGGTGGGCAATCAACTCCTCAAGGGTGACGCGGCGCCGTTGTTGGGGGGGAGCTACGGGGCGGCGATGCAAATGCTGCTCTAGGGCAGGGGGTAAGACTCTAACGGACTGGTTTTCGCCGATCTCTGACGGCTCCCTGAATTCTTCTTCGGCTGGCCTAGGTTCAACAACCGCCACTAGGCGATCGCTCTTTAGGAGTACCAGCATTGCAGCATACAAAAAGGCTTGCCCTGATTCACTGAGATTAGGCTCCCCCCGCCGCGCCAACTCTGCCAAGCAGCGATCAAAGACCTCAATTACTTGAATATCCCAAGGATCAATTTCCCCCCGCTCGGCCAAGTCAATCAAAATGTCAATGGCGGCATCGGCAAAGGATTGGCTCATGGCTAGCTGCCCCCTGTTGTTGTCTATCTTAGGGAGCTTGATGGCCCCTATCCAGAAAAGGCTCAGCAATGGGAATCGTAAAGTGGAACTCACTGCCGCGATCGCGCCCCGCCGATTCAGCCCAAATTTGCCCCCCCAAATTGGTAATAATTTGGC
>NZ_CALJEM010000031.1 GCF_938074695.1 uncultured Thermosynechococcus sp. | reverse complement strand
AGGGCGATCGCATTGTCTGCCGAAAGAACCGCTTCTAGGGCCAACAACACCACCAGCAACAACAGGGTATCCAGTCCCCAGTTGGGTGAGAGTTCCAAGAGTTCATCAATCATGGGGCGAGGGAAGTTCTCCAAAGTTTTGGCTGCTTATCCTTATCGTCGCACAGCAGCGGTACAGCATTGTCCCAAGGACAGCACACTTAATCACTGGACTAGAATTAACTCAGAATTGTGATTGACCTTTAGAAATATTGTTCTGCCATGGGACTCATTAACAACATCTTAAAATCTGCAGGAAAGCTCGATCTGATTTCCTTAACCTTGTGCATTGCCGGTTCTCGCAAAATTTATCGTGACGATGATTATGGCCAATCCCCATGGCATATTTTTGCACCCAATTTGAGAATTTATGGTTTTGATGCCGATCCAGAGGCCTGTGATGCAGCAAATGCTGCCCTAGAAGCCCAAGGAATTACTTGGTTTGAGCGCCACTATCCCCTTGCTCTTGGGAAACAGGTGGGTGAATCAACCCTGTACATTACCAATGCAGTTCACTGTAGTTCCTTGTATGAACCGAATTTGAGCTATACATCACGGTTTCAAGGATTCAACCCCGGCTTAGGTGTTGCAGCAACCGTTCAAGTGGAAACAACAACACTAGATGCATTTGCCCAAACTGAGGGGCTGGAGAGTGTAGAGGTGCTCAAGGTGGATGTCCAAGGCGCAGACCTGGATGTTTTGCAAGGCGGTCAACATCTTTTAGCAGCAAGTACTTTAGCCATCTCTTTTAGCAGGAAGTACTTTAGCCGTCATTGTTGAAGTTGAGTTTTCGGAAGTTTATAGGGGGCAGCCGCTTTTTGGGGATGTTGATGCCTATTTACGGTCCCAAGGATTTGTACTTTTTGACTTACTGACCCATGATGGTTGGTGCCGATTGCCTCGCTACCTCTCACCTTTTCAGTCGCAGCGCCGCGCAGGCCAACTTCTATGGGCTGACGCAATCTACTTGCGGGATTTGCTCGGTGACGACCAACGGCAACACAATGCCCATCTACAAACCCCAGAGCACCTATTAAAGCTAGCAGCAATTGCCGATGCCCTGGACTTCCCTGATTATGCCTTAGAAATCTTGACCCAACTCACCCTTCGATACGGCGAAACTCCCCAGTGGAACTGCCGTTCTGAAATTTTTGCCATTTTAGAGCAAGCGAAACCTGTGATCAGTACTGATATCACTGACCTACCCATTGTGCAAGCGCTGTCTCAGCCAGTACCCTAGCTCTGAGGCAAAATGCGGCGGCTAAACTGCTGAATTTCCTCGCGAATGCCCCGTGGCAATTGGTTTTGTTTGGCAAGGGCTTGCTGGAAGTACTGCTGTGCCTCGGATCGA
Source organism: uncultured Thermosynechococcus sp. (assembly GCF_938074695.1). Classification (GTDB taxonomy): domain Bacteria; phylum Cyanobacteriota; class Cyanobacteriia; order Thermosynechococcales; family Thermosynechococcaceae; genus Thermosynechococcus. The sequence continues at coordinate 26,160 of NZ_CALJEM010000031.1, read as the reverse complement.
TTGCCACTGGCGGCTAAAATCTGCGCTTTGAGGTATAGCAGTTCTGGATTATGGGGAGCCACCGCCAAGGCTTGATCAACCGCATTCAAAGCTTGCGGCCACTGCTGGCGATCGCGATAGGCCAAGGCCAGACCTCGATAACTCAGGTAATCGGGAGCAGCGTAGGTTTGCAGGGTTTGAATTGCCCGATCCATGCTGACAAAGCCGACATTACTGGCAATGCCCCACTCCATAAAGCCCCGCACCAGATTTAATTCCGGATCGCGAGGGTTGACCGCTTCAGCTCGCCCGACATGATCTAAGATTTGCTGTACACGCAATAGGGCGGCGGGGGCACCGGCCACAGGCCCTGCGCCAGCAGCGGAAATCTCATAGCCCGCCATCAGGAAATGTCCCACGGCTTGGTAGAGATTTCCCCGCAGGGGATCCCGCTTGGTAAGGGCTTGGGCAGCGCGGAGGGTTTCCTCAGCATAGCGTTTGTATCCTGCCCAATCTTCATTCAGGTAGGCAATGGCGGCAGCCAAGGTCAGGGTGAGCGGTTCTTGGCGATCGCGCTCTAGGGCAGCAGGCAGTAACTCTTTCCCTTTGACATAATTGCCATCGCGAAAGAGAGCCACAAAAACGGCTTCCGTTTGATCTGAAATGGGACGTGCCTGTGAGCCGGTGCGGAAAGGATCTTTGGCAAGGGCAGCGGTGCTGAGTACCCAAGGGGCGATCGCTCCACTAAGATAGAGAGCAAAGCGTTGCCATAGGCGCAGTTGACGGGTTTGCACGGTTATCACCTCCGGAGTCTATCTCTTGTTTTTAGTTCGCCATCTCAGCTACCACCCCCCTGCTACCCCTCAGCCCATTTTACGGGACATCAATTTAGAGCTGGGGACGGCTGAACTGGGATTGATTATCGGACCCAGTGGATCCGGCAAGACTACGCTACTAGAGATTTTAGCGGGCCTGGCCACCCCCAGTCGCGGAATCATTCAATGGCAGGATCAGGTTCTCACACCTGAGCATTTACAACAGTTGGCCGGATTGGTCTTTCAGTTCCCGGATCGCTACTTCTGCGGCAGTACCATTCTGGAAGAGCTGCGCTTTGGTCACCCGGAAATTCCCTACGAGAATTTTTACCGCGCCCTTGCGGATGTTGGCTTGGAGCACCTGCCTTTGCACACTCGCCCCGAATCCCTCAGTGGCGGTCAGCAGCGTCGCCTTGCCCTTGCGGTACAACTGGTGCGCCAACCCTACCTGCTCTTGCTCGATGAACCCACAGCGGGTCTGGATTGGTCAATGCGCCGCCAATTGGTACAGGTGCTGCGCCGCCTGAAGGAACACTGGAGCCTCCTTGTGGTGACCCATGAGGCCACCGAACTGCGGGAGATTAGCGATCGCACGTGGCAATTGGCAAACGGTTGTTTGATACCACTGACTTCTCAACAGTCAAGTTCTGTAATAAGTTTTAATACTTAGGTAGCAAAGCGTTGCAATTTGTTACCACAGAGGCGCAAAGTCGCTCCACAGCTTGATTTTCTGCTACAACCACAAGAGGTACAGCCCGTTGGGGAAAGAGAAAAGACGCTTAACACCTATCCAGCCAGGGGAGACGAGCCTCTCAGCATCGGTTCCCCGCAGTTACAAGGAGCTGTACATCCCACTTGGGGTTTGGTTTCGATCGTTACTAAGGAGTTTGAACGCATGTTCACCCACGTCAAGTCCACGATTCGGCATATCGCGCCAGCGGCGTTGAATGGGCGATCGCTGTTGCGAGTGGTGTATGTGGTACTTGAAGCCCAATACCAGAGCGCGCTATCGGCAGCGGTTCACAGCATTAACGACACCCATCCACAGGTGGCCATTGAAATCAGTGGCTATCTCCTTGAGGAACTGCGCAATCCTGAAAACTATGCCGCCTTCTGTGAAGACGTGGCGCGGGCGAATGTGTTTATTGCCTCCCTCATTTTCATCGAGGACTTAGCCGATAAGGTGGTTGAGGCAGTGCAGCCCTATCGCGATCGCCTTGATGTAGCAGTGGTCTTCCCCTCCCTGCCGCAGGTGATGCGCCTCAACAAAATGGGCAGTTTTTCCTTAGCTCAGATTGGCCAATCCAAGAGCGTCATTGCCAACTTTATGAAGAAGCGCAAGGAGAAATCAGGCGCTGGCTTCCAAGATGCCATGCTCAAACTCCTGCGAACCCTGCCCCAAGTGCTGAAGTACCTCCCCATTGATAAAGCTCAAGATGCCCGCAACTTCATGCTCAGCTTCCAGTATTGGCTGGGGGGGTCACCGGAGAACCTGCAAAACTTTCTCTTAATGCTGGCCGATCGCTACGTCTTCAAGGGTCAGCCCAATAGCCACCTCAGTTACCAAGAACCCATCACCTATCCCGACACGGGCATTTGGCACCCCTTGGCACCCCAGATGTTTGAGGATCTCAAAGAATACCTCAACTGGTTCAACAGTCGCCGCGATATTGGTGCCGATCTCAAAGATCCCCTCGCCCCCACCATCGGTCTGCTCTTGCAGCGTACCCACCTTGTTACGGGCGATGACGCCCACTATGTGGCGATTGTCCAAGAATTTGAATCCCAAGGGGCAAGGGTGATTCCCGTCTTCTCCGGCGGGCTAGACTTTTCGATGCCGCTGGAAAAATTCTTCTACGATCCCGTCAACCCTGAAAAACCCATTGTTGACACGGTGGTGTCCCTTACCGGCTTTGCCCTTGTGGGCGGCCCTGCCAAGCAGGATCATCCCAAAGCTGTGGCAGCCCTAAAAAAACTCAACCGCCCCTACATGGTGACACTGCCCCTTGTATTTCAAACCACCGAGGAATGGGAGGACAGCGATCTGGGCCTGCACCCCATTCAAGTAGCACTGCAAATTGCCCTCCCGGAACTGGATGGGGCCATTGAGCCTATCATTCTCTCCGGTCGGGATGGCATGACCGGCAAGGCGATCGCCCTCCAAGATCGTGTGGAAATGATTGTGCAGCGGGCACTGAAGTGGGCTAATCTGCGCCGCAAACCCAAGGTAGAAAAGAAAGTTGCCATCACCATCTTTAGCTTTCCGCCCGATAAAGGCAATGTTGGTACAGCCGCCTACTTGGATGTTTTTGGCTCCATCTACAAAGTTATGGAAGCCCTGAAAAACAACGGCTATGACGTACAGGACATGCCGCAGAGTGCCGAAGCTCTGATGCAAGACATTCTCCACGATCCCCATGCTCAAGTGGGAAGTCCTGAACTCAACATTGCCTACCGCATGAGTGTAGCGGAATACGAACGCCTCACCCCTTACGCCAAACGGCTGGAGGAAAACTGGGGTAAACCGCCGGGGCACCTGAACAGTGATGGCCAGAACCTGCTGATTTACGGCAAAGCCTACGGCAACGTCTTTATTGGGGTTCAGCCCACCTTTGGTTACGAGGGCGATCCAATGCGGTTGCTCTTCTCCCGTTCCGCCAGTCCCCATCATGGTTTTGCTGCCTATTACACATTCCTCAACCACATTTGGCAAGCGGATGCGGTGCTCCACTTTGGCACCCATGGCTCCTTGGAATTCATGCCGGGTAAACAGATGGGCATGTCCGGGGACTGCTATCCTGACAATCTGATTGGCTGTATTCCCAACCTCTACTACTACGCCGCCAACAACCCCTCGGAAGCTACCATTGCCAAGCGCCGCAGCTATGCCAACACAATTAGCTACCTCACTCCGCCGGCGGAAAATGCAGGTCTTTACAAAGGACTGCGGGAACTCAGCGATCTGATTGGCTCCTACCAAACCCTCAAAGACAGCGGTCGGGGGGTTCAGATTGTGAACACAATCATGGACAAATGCCGCATGGTGAATCTCGATCAGGATGTGGCCCTCCCCGACAAGGACGCTGCCGATCTCAGTGCCGAGGAGCGGGATACCCTCGTGGGCAAGGTCTATATCAAGCTGATGGAGATTGAAAGCCGCCTCTTGCCCTGTGGCCTGCACGTCATTGGTAAGCCACCGACAACGGAAGAGGCAGTGGCCACCTTGGTGAATATTGCCAGCTTGGATCGCCCTGAGGAGGGTATCAAGAGTCTGCCGCGGCTCATTGCCGAGAGCCTAGGTCGAGACATTGACGAAATTTATCAGAATAGCGATCGCGGGGTACTGGCGGACGTTGAACTACTGCGCCAAATTAACGAGGCAACCCGTGCCGCCGTCCGTGCGCTGGTGCAAGCCCAAGCCGATGCCGATGGTCGTGTCTCACGGGTCTCGAAGCTGAACTTCTTCAACATGGGACGCAAAGAGCCATGGATGGAAGCTCTCCATGGGGCGGGCTATCCCCACGTGGATGCCGCTGCCCTCAAGCCCCTCATGGAGTATCTGGAATTCTGTTTGCAGCAGATTGTGGCCGACAATGAACTGGGGGCACTGCTACAAGCCCTTGAAGGTGAGTACATTCTCCCTGGACCGGGTGGCGATCCCATTCGTAACCCTGAGGTCTTGCCGACGGGTAAAAACATCCACGCCTTAGATCCCCAGGCCATTCCCACCGCCGCCGCTGTGCAGTCTGCCAAAGTCGTGGTGGATCGCCTCCTCGCGCGGCAAAAGGCGGAAAACAACAACCAATGGCCGGAAACCATTGCCATGGTGCTCTGGGGCACAGACAATATCAAAACCTATGGCGAGTCCCTTGCCCAAGTGCTGTGGCTGGTGGGGGCACGGCCACTTCCCGACTCCTTGGGACGGGTCAACAAAGTGGAACTCATCCCCCTAGAGGAACTGGGGCGGCCACGCATTGATGTTGTGGTCAACTGCTCTGGAGTATTCCGCGATCTATTTATCAACCAGATGGCGCTCATTGACCGAGCTATCAAAATGGCGGCTGAAGCCGATGAACCCCTGGAGCTGAACTTTATCCGCAAGCACGCCCTGCAACAGGCCTCAGAATTAGGGATTGAGCTGCGGCAAGCCGCGACGCGGGTCTTTACCAATGCCTCTGGTTCCTACGCGGCCAATGTCAACCTCGCCGTAGAAAATAGTTCTTGGGAGCAGGAGTCGGAGCTTCAAGAGATGTACCTCTCCCGCAAGTCCTTTGCCTTCTCGGCAGATTCGCCGGGGACAATGCAGCAGGCGCGGCCCCTCTTTGAAGCGGCTCTTAAAACCGTGGATGTGACATTCCAAAATCTCGACTCCTCAGAAATTAGCCTCACGGATGTCAGCCACTACTTTGACTCAGACCCAACTAAGCTAGTGGGGGCACTGCGAGCTGACGGCAAGCAACCCAAGGCCTACATTGCCGACACCACCACGGCCAATGCCCAAGTGCGTACCCTCTCGGAAACCGTTCGCCTCGACAGCCGTACCAAGCTTCTGAATCCCAAGTGGTATGAGGGGATGCTCTCCCACGGCTACGAAGGGGTGCGCGAGATCTCGAAACGACTGGTAAACACAATGGGCTGGTCTGCGACCGCAGGGGCTGTGGATAACTGGGTTTATGAGGAGGCGAATGCCACCTTTATTCTCGATGAGCAGATGCGGCAGCGGCTGCTGAATACCAATCCCCACTCTTTCCGCAAAATGGTGAGCACCTTCCTCGAACTCCACGGCCGGGGCTACTGGCAGACCAGTGAAGCCAATCTGCAACTACTGCGACAACTCTATCAAGAGGTTGAGGACAAAATTGAAGGAGTTGAGTAAACAACGTTAACGCTGTGCCCGCGGGGGGTCTTCCCCCCTTTTCATTTGGTTGCCGATGTGGTCGGAACCCCTAAACGCCTTGGGGGAACGGAAGCCATTTAAGCTCGGCTTGAGCGCAGCAGGAAACTCCGGCCTATCGCTACGCCGGCGCAAGCTCACAGGCCGAGAAAGATGTCAACAACTTAAAAGCTCCCTCGCACTATCTTTGTTAATTTTTATTCCTGTAATGGTAATTCCAGTCCTGCCAACTCTTACTGATGATTCGGGTAAGGGAGTACGCTAGATTGGGTGCTAAAAGTCTGAAGGGAAGTCTCGACTTCCTAATAAATCCAACGATACTGAGCACTAAGCAGGCGATCGCAGGCGCTTAACAGGTGAATAAATGACCGGCCTTCGCTCCCTTCTCAGGCAATTGGCGGGGGAAGAAACCCCTGTTCGTCTTTTTGGTTCTCGCCCTGACGATGACCTGTGGAGCAACGAGGTTGATCCTCCTTGGTGCAACTCCGCTATTCCGTCCGCCGGGACTTCCCATTGCAATTTAGTGGCATAACGTGAGGGAGCGTCGCGATTTGGTAAGCTAAAGAGTACTCTCTAGAACCGCGCAAACACCGTCTATGGCTCCATCCGTAAGTTTTGACCTCGATGCCCTCAACCAGCGCTTTGAAGGGGCGCATCCCCGCGAAATCTTGGCGTGGGCAGTGGCTGAAATTCCCCAGGGGCTAGTGCAGACCAGTGCCTTTAACATTGATGACATGGTGATTACGGATCTGCTCTACCGCGATCTGCGCCCGCATCCTCCTGTACCCGTTCTCTTTTTGGATACACTGCACCACTTTCCGGAGACCCTGGAATTCGTGCAGCAGGCCAAGGAAAAATATGGTCTTGATTTGCGCATCTACAAAACTCCCGAAGTGGACAGCCGTGAGGCTTTTGCTGAGCGCTATGGTGACAAGCTTTGGGAAAGGAATGTTGAGCAGTTTCACTATGTCACCAAAATTGAACCACTGCAACGAGGCTTAGCAGAACTCCATACCGTGGCTTGGCTTACGGGACGGCGTCGCGACCAGGCGGTCACCCGTGCCAATATGCCCTATGTGGAACTGGACAAAGAGGGGCGTCTGAAAATTAATCCTCTTGCTGCTTGGACACGCAAGCAAACTTGGGCCTACGTGATGGAGCACGGGGTAATTTACAATCCCCTCCACGATCGCGGCTATGCCAGCATTGGGGATGAACCCCTCACTACCCCTGTGGCCGAAGGGGAAGATGAACGGGCGGGTCGCTGGCGCGGCATGGGCAAAACCGAGTGCGGCATTCACATCTAAGCTCATGTACTTTCAGGATGTTATTGCGACGCTGCACCAATTTTGGTCGGCCCAGGGATGCTTGATTGCCCAGCCCTACGACGTGGAAAAGGGCGCCGCCACCAAAAGCCCCCATACCTTTTTACGTGCCCTCGGCCCTGAGCCTTGGGCAGTGGCCTATGTGGAGCCTTGTCGGCGACCGGGGGATGGTCGCTACGGCGAGAATCCCAACCGCTACCAGTACTACTACCAGTACCAAGTGCTGATCAAGCCTTCTCCCGACAATATCCAAGAACTCTATTTGGAGTCGCTGCGCGCCCTTGGCATTCGTCCCCAAGAGCACGATATTCGCTTTGTTGAAGACAACTGGGAGGATGCCGCCGTTGGCGCGTGGGGGGTGGGCTGGGAGGTCTGGCTCGACGGTATGGAAATAACTCAGTTTACCTATTTTCAGCAGTGCGGGGGTCTGGATTGCCGGCCAGTGTCCATTGAAATTACCTACGGCTTGGAGCGGCTGACAATGTACCTTCAAGAAGTGGACGCGATCGCCAATATCCGTTGGAACTCTAGCCTTACCTATGGCGATGTCCATCTCCAAGGGGAAATTGAGCAATCCACGTACAATTTTGAGGCCTCCGATCCGGAACGATTGTTTACCCTTTTTAGTCTCTACCAGCAGGAGGCGGAGCAGCTTCTGGAAAAGCAGTTGGTTTTCCCCAGCTTGGACTACGTGCTCAAGTGTTCCCACACCTTTAACCTGCTGGAGGCCCGTGGCGTGATTTCGGTGGCGGAGCGCACCCGCTACATTGGTCGCATTCGCGCATTGGCACGGCGGGTTGCCCAAACCTATGTCCAGCAACGGGAAGCTCTGGGATTTCCCCTGCTCAAGGAGCCAACGCCGAACGCCCCCTTAAGTCACGATTAATTTAATCGAGATCAACAGAGGAAAATAAATGGGATCGCAGTGGCACCTGTGGGGAGTTACTGTTTTGTTGGTAGCGACAGCAGCAATGGCAGCAGAGGTGCCGCGCTTTGTCAGTCCCAGAAAGTTTTGGGGACAGTTAGTCTATCAGGTCAAACCACTGAAGCCCGAAAACGTAGTGGCCCTAACCTTTGATGATGGCCCGTGGGGTAGCTCCACCCGCCAAGTGCTGCAAATCCTCAAGGAGGAGGATGTCAAGGCCACCTTTTTTGTCCTTGGCAAGCACGCCCTGATGTACCCGCATGTGCTTGCTGAGATTGTCAAGGCAGGTCATGCCGTTGGCAACCACAGTTGGAGTCATCCCTACAAACGCGTTGCTTCAGAGGTAGCCAAACAGGAAATCGAAAACACCTCTGCGCTGATTGCCAAACAAAGCCAAGCGCAAACGCGCCTCTTCCGCCCACCAGGGGGCAATTTGACCACGGGGCTGGTGGATTATGCCAAGTCAAAACACTATGCCATTATCATGTGGTCAGTGGATACCCATGATACTCGACCCAACACCACCGCAGCGGATATTGTTGAGCGCGCCCTCAGGGAAGTCAAAGCGGGCAGTATTATTTTGCTCCACGATGGCGGGGGCGATCGCACTACTACTCGCAAAGCCCTCCCCACGCTGATTCGTCGCCTGCGGCAAAAGGGTTATCGCTTTGTCACTGTGCCAGAACTGCTGCACCTAGCGGTTAAAGCACCCACCCGAAAGCCTGAACCAAGCCCCGCACCCGCCCCGGAACCCATTTTAAGCCCAGCTCCCCTACCCCCTCCAGAAAGCCTGCCCCCTCCTGCGCCGGTGCCTACCCCTCCCTCCAGTCTCCCTAGGGAACCACAACTAGGCTCACCCCGTATGCCTTCCCACTAAGGCTCTAGGGGAAATTCGCTAATCTGGGGTGTCGAAGTACCGTTGAGGGTTTCCCCCAATTGATGGAGGGGTTCATAGACGGGTTCTAAACTGGCTTGGGTGTGGGCGATCGCCCGCAGCAGCTCAGCCGTGAGATACTCCAAGGGATGGGGAGGGGGCGGCTGGCGGCGGCGATATTTGGGAGTCGGCACAAACTCGCTGGCCACAGCCTGAAGCTGGTAGGCTACTGCCTTGACCTTGGCAAGACAGATTAGGGTTTCCTCTAGGTGGTGGACAATTTGCTGGTGCTGCGTCTGTAGTTGTTGCCACTGTTCAGGGGCGATCGCCACCGGTTGGAGATCAAGGGGGGTCAAATCCCGAAAAAGTGTTTCTATATCTAGTGTTTCATTACTCACGAGTCCCTCCAACAAGGCCGCGTCAAAGAGTTCCCCGAGCACTTCGGGAGACACGGCTGCCCACTCACTGGGGGAAGAAAATGCAGGATCAGGGGGGGTCATGGGCATTTACCAAGTCGCATTGGGTGGGATTGCAGAACATGAAAAAGGGTCTGTCCTCCTAACTTTGTTAACCTTATAACGGTTTTGTTTGGTAATTGTGATTGTGACCTCCTCTTCTCTGCCGATTGTTTTAGGTGTAACGGGTGCCTCTGGCCTGATTTACGCCGTACGTGCCATTAAATTTCTATTACAAGCAGGCTATCCCATTCAATTGGTAGCCTCAAAGGCGGCGCATCAGGTGTGGCAGGCGGAATATGGCCTTACCCTGCCCATCCAGCCCGACAAGCAGGCCCTGTTTTGGCGCGAACAGGCGCAAGTCTGGGAGGGTTCCCTCACCTGTCACCGGCCCACAGATGTGTCGGCTGCGATCGCCAGCGGTTCCTTTCGCACCTTGGGCATGGTGATTCTTCCCTGTAGTATGAGCACCGTTGCCAAGTTGGCTGCCGGGTTAAGTTCAGATCTCCTAGAGCGAGTGGCCGACGTCCACCTCAAGGAACACCGTCCCTTAGTGCTGGTGCCTCGCGAAACTCCTTTTAGTCTCATTCACCTGCAAAACCTCACCCAATTGGCGATGGCGGGGGCGCGCATTGTGCCGGCCATCCCCGCGTGGTATCACCGTCCCCAGACCATTGAGGACTTGGTGGATTTTGTGATCGCCCGTGCCTTCGATCAGTTAGGGTTGGATTGTGTGCCTTTGCAACGCTGGCAAGGACCCCTTTCCTAATGCGCACTTGGATTTATTTGGGGGCGATCGCCCTCCTCACGATACTCGTTGTTCAAAATTGGGAGCCGGTGATTTCCCTCCGCTTTTTAGGACAGCAAACACCGCCGCTCCCCCTTGCCACTTGGATTGTGGTGGCAGCCCTCTCTGGGATCGGTGTCGGCCAGTGTTTACTCTGGCTCACCGCAGAAGCTCCAGTGGTTCCGACAAGCGGGCAATCGCAAGAACCCCCTGCAGCAGACCCCTCGATGCGTCCGCCGGCGGATGAACCAGAGATTGATACCAGGGATGTCGAGGATTGGTTTAGCGAACCAGCGCCAACCCGCCGCGAGCCAGAGATTCAAGATCGCCCCCGCACCACCTACGCATACCAATATCGCCCTTCCCGCAAAGCCACCGCCAAAGCCCCACCGCCCCCCGATCAAGTGGTGGATGCCGAATACCGCGTTTTAACGCCGCCGCCCCCCAAAGACACTCCCCCTGCGGATGAAGAAGACTGGGACATTCCCCTATGATCAAAGGGGTTGTCATTGGAGAGAGACTGTGAAGGTTGCAGTGGTGGGTGCCACAGGTCGCACAGGTCAACGAATTGTGAGTGCCCTACAAAGGTCTGAACATCAGGCGATCGCCGTTGTACGAAACCCTGCCAAAGCTCAAGGACTTTGGTCCACGGTAGAAATTCGCACCGCTGATGTCACCCAACCGCAGACCTTGCCCCCAGTGCTGAAAGATTGTAATGCCGTGATTTGTGCCACGGGAGCTAGTCCTAGCCTCAACCCCTTGGAACCCTTGAGTGTGGATTATCTGGGCACCAAGAATCTGGTGGACGCTGCCAAAGCTGTCCCTGTGCAGCAGTTTATTCTTGTTTCCTCACTGTGTGTCTCGCAATTTTTCCATCCCCTAAATCTTTTTTGGCTCATTTTGTATTGGAAGCAGCAGGCGGAACGTTATCTGCAAGAAAGCGGTTTAACCTACACGATTGTGCGGCCGGGAGGTCTGAAGGACACCGATGAGGGTGGCTTTCCCATCATTGCCCCAGCAGATACCCTCTTTGAGGGGAGTATTCCGCGATCGCGGGTGGCGGAAATTTGCGTCGCCGCCTTGGGTGAGCCGAGTGCCTACAATAAAATCTTTGAAGTGGTGAGCCGCCCCGATCAGACGCCCGTGGCCTATCCAGAGTTATTCCGTTCAGTTGCGGCAGTGTGAGGAGACCTTTGGTGCGCTTTTCCCGTTGGTTGCTGGCGATCGCCCTTGTTGGAGGCCTAGGCTATTCTTTTTTGGCATCGCGTTCGAGTGCCCTCTGGTGGTATTGGTACCGCTGGCAATCCAGTCAAATTGCCCCCTTGGTGATGCAGGGGGGTGACCCCTATGTGCGAGCACTGATGCGCACCATTTCTGTCGGTGAGGCCAATGACGCCAATCCCTACACGCTGCTCTATGGTGGCGAGCACGTTCAAGACCTTAGCCAGCATCCGAATCGCTGCATTCCCATTCGCCGTGGCCCCAATCAGCATCTATGCACCACCGCAGCCGGGCGCTATCAATTTCTCACCACCACTTGGCAGGAGAAAGCCGCTCGCTATCATCCCCAACCGCCAAGCTGGTTTTGGCAAAACTATAGCTTTGCCCCAGAGTATCAAGATCAAGTCGTCTATCGCTGGCTTACCGATCCTACCGCTTGGAATGCCGATATTCCGCAACTGCTGCGAGAAGGTCGAGTACAGGAAGTGTTTGCTCTCCTATCGGAGACGTGGACCAGTCTGGGCTACGGCATTGAAAGCAATTTAATGACTCCCCACCTCGAAGAGATCTACCAGCAACTCTTGGCTCAGGAATTAGCTGCGTCACAGACAGCTAGGAGAGACGTGTCCCGCTGATTAATTTTCTCTGCCGACGGATCTATTCAGATGGGCAAACACCTGATTCTTGCGTCGAATCCGTCGGAGTCGCTCTGGGAGAGGGTTTGAGCATTTTTAGTCATCTCGTAGAAAATAATTTACCCCCCCTTGCAAGGGATCCCTCGGAACAGGGAGTTGCAATCCGCTCAGGGAGAGGCTAAATTAAAGGCGCCCTTGCTTCCCTTCGGGGAAGCTGATTAAATGGAAACTTGAAAGTTTTCGATAAGTCTAAATTAGCTTAGCGGAATAGTTACAGTTTCAGAGAATTCCCAAAAAGCAAAGAAGAAGAGATTGTTTAGGCAAGTGGTAAGTAAGGGCAAAAGGCTAGTTATCTGGTTATTCACCTTTTGTGCAATCCTACTCCTGACTCTTTACTGGCAAGCAATTGCAGCAAGGGTTTGTTTGAATATTGCTCAACTTGCTCGGATTCAGGGTCGAGACATAACTGACCTTTACCTGAAGGCGTACCAGTTTGCACCTAATGATCTTCACGTTCGCTGGCAGACAGCAGAGGCTTTTGCCCGTGCTGAGCAATACCAAAAGGCCGTTGATATATTACAGGTAACGCAAGCAGGGAATGTAGAACCCTACTCTAGCCTGATACAGGCCAGTTTAATTGAGAACCTAGTTAAGTTGGGCAGGGTGCGCGAAGCATGGAGTCAGTTCTCCCGTGTTCGCAAGCCAATTCCTCTGGATTCAAGAGCAGCAGCTCACCTCTGGCTTGCCGCACTAGACGGAAGAATTCCTAAAACAGATGTAACTGAAGTAGCCCTTGATCGATTGCTGAAGGCAACCCTCGGGCATTTTCTTATGATCCATGAACTCGACCCAATACTCACGAAAATAAAGCAGCCCAACTTTTGGCAGACTTCAGAGGGGAAACATCTCCGCTCCCTACTGGAGTATAAAGCCCAGATATGCTGTCACCACTGGCATCATGCAAGCTCACTGCAAGAGAAGTCTGAAGTTGATATTGAATTTATTTCTAAATCTCTAGGCCTCTCTAAAAGTGAGATTAAAATTGGTAAAGAACGACTTACTAATACCGAATTTGAGGCCGCTGACTACTCTGCCACTAGTCCGCTCCAATGGTCGGCAAATCCCAACCGAAGGGGCTTTTTTAACACTAACCAAGGTAAGCTAAGGATTGATGCTGTTATTCTAGGAGATAGCGATTACAGTATTTCTTTTTATAGATGGCTTGCATCAGGTACAAAGCCCTATGTTGCCTCAGTTAGATACTGTACACTGAAGCCTCTAGATTATTCACAGGAACCTAAAGTTATCTTAGCCATCGGTAAGCCTTATGTACTTAAGCCAACAGACGGGAAATGGGTTAATGCTTACGTTATTGACTGGAACCTAAGAAAACCAAGGCTCAACCCCTCTCTAACTCTTGCTGGTAGAGGCACACTTTGGGTGGATAAATTATCAATTAGAGAAATATCCTTAAGTGAAAGTAAAAATTTCCGCAAGGGAAGTGAGAAAATTCTTTTTAATTTCACTGATCAAAAATGCCAGCTCTAGAAAGAGGTTCTGATTATGATTTTTTCTTCTGCTATTCTAAAAAATATCACTAGCCTGATTTTTTCATATCAAATTCATTTTTTCTTGATCACAGCCTTACTGCTTGGTGGAGTCCGACTTATTTTGCCCTATGATTACTTTGTTGTTGCTGGCTTAATTGCTCTATGCATTCTGAGTTATTGCTTGGAAATATTGACTAGAGCAAGATATAGACTAAATCTTCCTTTGACCAGTATTTCTAGACTGCTTTTGGGATTATTTCTATTCTCTGTCCTATTTTCTATTCTATTAACCAGTGAATTAAACCTTCCAAGATCAAGCTACCGTGTGCTCCTCATTAGTGTAAATCTTTACTTATTCATTTTTCACTTAATCAGCCATGTTCCTGATAGAAGATTAAACCAATTTTGTTTGGGAATAATTCTATTTTTAACTTTATTACTGATATTATTTGCCTCTTCTGCTCCACTTTTTACTGAATTCTATCCTCGTAAGTTTTCATTTATACCTGAGGGGATATATAAGATTTTACCTCCACCAAGGTCAATTGAAGATGGGGGCTATAACCCAAACTATTTTCCTACACTAATAGTTATCTTACTACCAACAAGTTTAGTTTGGTGGCTTTTCCCCAAAACAAGAGAACTGCCTAAGTGGCTGAAATGGTTAACTTTAGTGGGTGTGGTGACCAGCTCATGCACGCTTATCTTATTGCAATCACGCGCCTCTCTTATAGCTGTAGTTATTAGCATTTTAATTCTTCTCATCCTGCGAGTTCCTCTTTCCATTAAACCCCTACTCAAATTAATTCCTGTACTTCTTCTAATATTGATATTTCTATTCATTTATCCTGAGAGTGTACAATCTATTCTAAGAGCCTTTGGAGATCCATTTGGATATTCATTTATTGAGCGAAATAGGATGTGGCTTTACGGCTGGTTAATGCTTAATGACTTTATGTTTACAGGCTCAGGCATAGTTGAAAAATCTAGTATTGTCCATCTCTTCTATCCCAAGTTAAATGTTGTGGAATTTGCTCTTGTCTATCTCCATAATGTGTTTTTAGAAATAGTTGCTGATGTGGGAATATTCGGTCTAATTAGCTGGCTATCCCTATGGGCTACTACCAGCGTTGGTGCCTGGTTTGCTTACAGAAGCCATCACCCCTTGCTTTCAGCTTTAGGCGCTGCTCTACTTGCTACCCAGTGGGGTATACTTATTCATCAACTGTTTGAGGGTCAGACTTGGGTTGACTTCAAGTCAAGTTCCTTGGTTTGGCTACTCTGGGGGGTGGCCATGGGGATAGGGTTTAGAGCAAAGTGCTTACAGAAGCCTGAGCGCAGTGGTAGTGTTGCATCCTAAGAAAGAATCGCGCCTTTCCCCAAAGGACTAAAATTTAGGAGACTCTCTCGTTTCAGTTGGCTGGCCTTGGTGGATGTCTATGGCATTTCTTGAGTATCTCCACGCGGAACCCCGTCGTGTCATTGTTTTTGATGGGGCAATGGGTACGAATCTGCAGGCGCAAAACCTGACGGCAGCGGACTTTGGTGGTAAGGAGTACGAAGGCTGCAATGAATATCTGGTGATTAGCAAGCCAGAGGCAGTGGCCAAGGTGCATCGTGATTTTTTGGCAGCAGGAGCAGATGTCATTGAAACGAATACCTTTGGCTCATCCTCAATTGTTCTCAGCGAGTACAATTTGGGCGATCGCGCCTACGAAATCAGCAAGAAAGCCGCGGAACTGGCCAAATCTGTTGCCGCCGAATTTAGTACCCCCGACAAACCCCGTTTCGTTGCTGGCTCGATGGGACCAGGCACAAAGCTCCCCACCCTTGGCCACATTGACTACGACACCCTCTACAATGCGTTTCGCGAACAGGCGGCTGGTCTCTTTGATGGCGGGGTTGACCTCTTTATTATTGAGACCTGCCAAGACGTACTGCAAATTAAGGCGGCGCTCAATGGCGTGATGGCCGTCTTTCGGGAGCGAGGCGAACGCCGCCCCCTCATGGTCTCCGTGACCATGGAACAGCAGGGCACCATGCTGGTGGGTTCCGAAATTGGTGCTGCCCTCACGATTCTGGAACCCTATCCCATTGATATTTTGGGACTCAACTGTGCCACCGGCCCAGACCTGATGACGGAACATATCCGCTATCTCTCGCAGCACTCTCCCTTTGTTATCTCCTGTATTCCCAATGCCGGCTTGCCAGAAAACATCGGCGGTCACGCCCACTACAAACTAACCCCAATGGAATTGCGGCTTGCCCTTACCCGCTTTGTTGAAGATTTCGGTGTGCAGGTGATTGGCGGCTGCTGTGGCACACGCCCCGATCACATTGCTGCCCTCGCAGAAATTGCGGCCACCCTGACACCAAAGACCCGCACTCCCCAACGGATGCCTGCTGCCGCCTCGATCTACAGTCCCCAACCCTACGATCAGGAGAATTCCTTCCTGATTATTGGCGAGCGGCTCAATGCCAGTGGCTCGAAAAAGTGCCGCGATCTCCTCAACGCCGAAGATTGGGATGGCCTCGTTGCCCTTGCTCGCGCCCAAGTGCGTGAAGGTGCCCACATTCTGGATGTCAACGTGGACTATGTGGGTCGCGATGGGGTGCGCGATATGCGGGAGTTGGTCTCACGGCTGGTTACCAACGTTACCCTGCCCTTGATGCTTGACTCCACCGAATGGCAAAAGATGGAAGCAGGCTTAAAGGTGGCCGGGGGTAAGTGCTTGCTGAACTCCACCAACTTTGAGGACGGCGAAGCCCGCTTTTATAAAGTTCTGGAATTGGCCAAAACCTATGGGGCAGGGGTGGTCATCGGCACCATTGATGAAGAGGGGATGGCGCGAACCGCCGAGAAAAAGTTTGCCATTGCCGAACGTGGCTACAAAGCTGCCCTTGACTACGGCATTCCCCCCTACGAGATTTTCTTTGATCCCTTGGCGTTGCCCATTTCCACAGGAATTGAGGAGGATCGGGTCAACGGGCGCGAAACCATTGCTGCTATTCGCCGCATTCGTGCTGAACTCCCCGACTGCCACATTCTCCTCGGCATCTCCAACATCTCTTTCGGTTTGAACCCTGCAGCGCGCCAAGTCCTCAACTCGATGTTTCTCCATGAGGCGATGCAAGCGGGCATGGATGCTGCTATTGTCAGTGCCGCCAAAATTTTGCCCCTGGCCAAAATTGACCCAGAGCATCAGCAGGTGTGCCGTGATCTCATCTATGATCGGCGGCGCTTTGAGGGGGACGTGTGTGTCTATGACCCCCTTGCTGAACTCACGCGGCTGTTTGAGGGCAAAACCACTCAACAGGATCGCTCGCAGGTGGAGAACCTGCCCCTTGAAGAGCGGCTCAAGCGCCACATCATTGATGGCGATCGCCTTGGTCTTGAAGACACCCTTGCCAAAGCCCTTGAAAAGTATTCCCCCCTTGAAATTATCAACACGTTCCTCCTCGATGGCATGAAGGTGGTGGGCGAACTCTTTGGCGCTGGGCAGATGCAGCTTCCCTTTGTCCTCCAGTCCGCAGAAACCATGAAAGCGGCCGTTGCCTACCTTGAACCCTTTATGGAGAAAGCCGCCACAGGGGACACGGCCAAGGGCACGGTTGTCATTGCCACGGTCAAGGGGGATGTCCACGATATTGGCAAAAACTTGGTGGATATTATCCTCACCAACAACGGCTACCGCGTAATTAACTTGGGGATTAAACAGCCCGTTGAAAATATCATCCAAGCTTACGAAGAGCACCGGGCAGACTGCATCGCCATGAGTGGCCTTTTGGTCAAATCCACTGCCTTCATGAAGGAAAACCTGGAGGTCTTTAATGAGCGCGGCATTACGGTTCCGGTCATTTTGGGAGGAGCTGCTCTCACACCCAGGTTTGTCTATGAGGATTGCCAGTCCACTTACCACGGTCAGGTGATCTACGGGAAGGATGCCTTTGCCGATTTGCATTTTATGGATCGGCTCATGAGTGCCAAGGCCGCGGGTCTGTGGGACGATCGCCAAGGATTTTTAGATGACACTCGTGTCTCTGTGCTCGAGGAAAGGGACACGCCAGCGATCGCTGACGAACCCACCGCCGTTGCCGAACCTGAGATACCCCCAATAGTGGATACCCGCCGCTCTGAAGCTGTGGCTGTGGATATTCCCCGCCCCACGCCCCCCTTCT
The DNA here is from genome assembly GCF_938074695.1 of uncultured Thermosynechococcus sp. Classification (GTDB taxonomy): domain Bacteria; phylum Cyanobacteriota; class Cyanobacteriia; order Thermosynechococcales; family Thermosynechococcaceae; genus Thermosynechococcus. The sequence goes on along the minus strand of NZ_CALJEM010000031.1, from coordinate 8,521 downwards.
GGGGCATTCGTCACCTCAAGGCGGATCAGATTCCCCTTCCAGAAGTTTTTGCCTACCTCGACCTCCAAGCCCTAATTGCCGGTCAGTGGCAGTTTCGCAAGCCCAAGGATCAAGACCGCGCCACCTACGAGGCCTTCCTTGCCGAGAAGGTTTACCCCATCCTTGAGGAATGGAAACGGCGTATCCTCGCTGAAAACCTTCTCCATCCTGAACTGATCTATGGTTACTTTCCCTGCCAAAGTGAGGGCAACACCGTCTATATCTACGATCCACAGCGGGTAGGGGAGAGAAGTGCCTGTGTCCCTGAGCGGGCGATCGCCCAGTTTACCTTCCCCCGCCAAAAGAGCGGCCGCCGTCTATGCATTGCCGACTTTTTTGCCCCTGTGGCATCGGGCATCATTGATGTCTTTCCCATGCAGGCCGTCACCGTGGGGGAAATTGCCACCCAAGTGGCGCAGGAATTATTTGCCGCCAATCAATACACCGACTACCTCTACTTCCACGGCATGGCGGTGCAAACGGCGGAAGCCCTAGCCGAGTGGTGCCATGCCCGCATTCGCCGCGAGTTGAGGTGTACACCAGATCCCACGTCCATTCGCGATATTTTGGCGCAGCGTTACCAAGGTTCCCGCTATAGCTTTGGCTACCCTGCTTGTCCCAATATGCAGGATCAATATACGCTGCTTCGACTTCTGGAGAGCGATCGCATGGGCATGTATATGGACGAAAGTGAACAACTCTACCCTGAGCAATCCACCACCGCCATTATCTGCTACCATCCGACGGCCAAGTACTTCAGCGTTTAGGCCTTATTTTTGTAGCTACTTAAAAGGGGCGGTGCCTGCAGCCTTGGCGAAATAGCTCGCCTACACGTTTTCGGGGCGAGGCTCATGGGCTTGCCGCTCCAAATCGTCTTTCTGAGCGTAGTTGGAAATACGGGCGTAGGCAACGGTGCGGCTTGGGCATCTCATCCGCGGCTTGAGCTTGCAAGGTCATAGGGACGATGGTCGCCCGCCGTGCGTTCGCCACCCAATTTCCCTAATGACTCCTAACGGTGCAGCATCGTGATCGACCCCCCTAACGCCAAAGCGGTTTCATCTATGGTTACCCATCTCTCGATATTGGAGGCTATTGCATAGTCTTGGTGATATTTCAACCCACTGTTCAAGTCCCTTGACCCTATAGTTAGGTATAAGGTTTACGCTGGGGTTAGAAAAACTGGTTTAGGAAAGTTCCTATGAGTGAACTCACGGTTGATGTCTTGGGTACAGGCTGTAAAAAGTGCCACGAATTGGAGGCCAATGCCCGTGCTGCCCTGGCTCAGTTGAACTTAACGGCCAACGTTAACCACATTACCGATCCCTTGGTGATTGCCGACTGTGGCGTGATGCGCACCCCTGCATTGCGGATCAATGGTCAAGTGGTCTCCCAGGGCAAAGTCCTGAGTGCCGATGAAATTGTCCCGTTGCTTCCCCACTAGGGATCTCCAAAGGAGAGAGCAATGCAAGGCAGTACCTTTTGGCAGGGACAGTGGAAATCCCTAGTAGCAATTGTTGGCGTCTTTCTCTTGTGCTTTTATTTGCCCGTTGAGCAGTTGCAGCAGTGGCCGCGCCTCCATGCTGCCTTCTGGAATGCACTGTACTTGGTGCGCTGGTATGCCCAAGAGCATGTCATTCTCTGTCTAGTGCCGGCCTTTTTTATTGCCGGGGCGATCGCTGTCTTTCTCAGCCAAGAGGCCGTCATGAAGTATCTGGGGGCAGAAGCTCCTAAGACTTTGGCCTATGGCGTGGCGGCCGTGTCGGGGACGATTTTGGCGGTGTGCTCCTGTACAGTTTTGCCCCTCTTTGCGGGTATCTATCGCCGCGGAGCAGGGTTAGGGCCGGCGATCGCCTTCCTCTATTCGGGGCCCGCCATTAATGTGTTGGCAATCATTCTCACGGCACGGGTCTTGGGGCTGTCTTTGGGGGTGGCGCGGGCAATCGGCGCCATTCTTTTTAGTGTGGTCATTGGGTTAATCATGCAAGCCCTCTTTCCCAGCCCAGTTGCAGCCTCTTCCCCCACGAGTACGCCCTTGGCCGGCGATGAACCCGCACGTCCCCTCTGGCAGCAGGTGATCTTCTTTGCGGTGTTAGTGGGAATTCTTGTCTTTGCCAACTGGGCACAGCCCACCAGCGATGTCTTTCTCTGGCAGGCGATCGCCCTGGGTAAGTGGTGGCTCACGGGATTTCTAGGGCTAATTCTCGGTGGCCTCTTGGTGTATTGGTACCACCTAAACCCGTCCAAAGTGCTGCTCATTGTCGGCGTGACCGCCGTCTTGGCGTGGCGATTTGGTTCCCAGCCACTGGTTCCCTTTAGTGCCGGCATTGTGGGTTTGGGGTGGCTGACCAGTACCGCGCGGGGGGAAGCCAAGGCTTGGTTTGAATCCACTTGGGAGTATGCTCAGCAAATTCTCCCCCTCCTGTTGCTGGGGGTACTCATTGCCGGGGCTCTCCTCGGTCGGCCGGGGAGTGAAGCTTTGATTCCCAGCCAATGGATTACCCAAGCAGTGGGCGGTAACTCCGTAGGGGCAAATTTCGTAGCGGCGATCGCCGGTGCATTTATGTACTTTGCCACGCTAACGGAAGTCCCGATCCTCCAAGGCCTATTGGCCAATGGCATGGGACAAGGCCCCGCCCTGGCGCTCCTCCTAGCCGGACCGGCATTATCCTTACCCAATATGCTGGTTATCCGCCAAATCATTGGTTGGCGCAAAACAATTGCCTACGTGGCATTGGTCGTGCTAATGGCAACGCTGTCGGGGATTGGCTATGGCTACTTTTGGGGCTGACGCAGATTCGCTAGACTGAGGCTAGATTTTGGGGAGTGAGGATGAGCTACGACTACGACCTGTTTGTGATTGGTGCAGGTTCCGGTGGCCTAGCGGCCTCTAAACGAGCCGCCTCCTACGGCGCTAAGGTGGCCATTGCCGAAGGGGATAGAGTCGGCGGTACCTGCGTCATTCGGGGTTGTGTTCCGAAAAAGCTCATGGTCTATGGCTCTAAGTTTAGCCATCTTTTTGAAGATGCCGTCGGCTATGGCTGGCGTCCCGTTGAAGCTAAATTGAACTGGGAGCGCCTGATTCAAGCGGTCAACCAAGAGGTGAATCGTCTCAGCCAAATGCATATTAGCCACCTTGCCAAAGCCGGGGTGGAACTGCTGCCCTTTTTTGCCCGCTTTGCTGACCCCCATACCCTAGAACTCGTGGATCGCCAAGGACAGGTACAACAGCGGGTGACAGCGGCAAAAATCTTGATTGCCGTGGGGGGCGAAGCCATTAAGCCCAATGTGCCGGGCATTGAATACAGCATTACCTCGCGGGAGATGTTTTTGTTGCCCAAGCAGCCCAAGCGCCTGGCCATTCTTGGCGGTGGCTACATCAGTGTTGAGTTTGCGGGCATCATGCAGGGGTTAGGCACGGAAGTGATTCATTTTCTGCGGGGCGATCGCCCACTGCGGGGTTTTGACCAAGACATTCAAGATGGGGTCTATGAGGGAATGCTGCGCCACGGCATTGACGTTCGTCCCCGCTGCCACATTACCGGCTTGAAGCTCACCAAGAAGGGCAATATCCGCATTCACTACGAACACCAGGGGCAAGCGTGTGAAACCAAAGTGGATACGGTACTCTGTGCGGTGGGACGTGCCCCCAACTTACAGGGACTGGGTCTCGATCAAGCGGGGGTGCACCTCAGTGCCAATCGTCAGGGGATTGTGGCTGTAGCGGTGGATGAATACTATCGCACCAACCAAGAACACATTTTTGCCGTGGGGGACTGCACCAACCGCGTCAACCTCACCCCCGTTGCCATTGCTGAAGGACGTGCCTTTGCCGATACCCAATTCGGCAACCTGCCCCGCACCCTCAGCTATGAGAATATTCCCTCGGCAGTATTTTCCCAACCGGAGGCAGCTTCAGTGGGGCTGTCGGAGGCCCAGGCCAAGGCAAAGTTGGGGGAAGAGAATGTCAAGATCTACCGCACTGCCTTTCGCCCAATGTACCACAGCCTCACAGGTCGCGATGAAAAGGTGATCGTCAAGTTGGTGGTGGAGAAAAATACGGAGGAGGTGTTAGGTGCCCACATGGTGGGGGACAACGCCGCTGAAATTATCCAAGGGATCGCGATCGCCCTGAAAATGGGCGCCACCAAGAAGGACTTTGATGCCACCATGGCGATTCACCCCTCGACAGCGGAGGAGTTTGTCACGCTGCGTTAGTGGCAACTTGAATGGGAGTGTGCAGTAATTCTAGAGCCGCCAGATATTGGGGATCCGCCGGGGTGCCCATGGCCATCAAGCTCTCTGGCGCCTCAAGCACTTGTCGGTCTGGCCCAATCCCCACTTTGTCAATGTTGTGGTGGTTAGGAGTTTCGTAGTGGGCAATGGTCACCGCCAGCCCAGAGCCATCGCTGAGGTTAAAAAGAGACTGAATTGAGCCTTTACCAAAGGTGCGATCGCCCACGAGGCGAGCACGCCCATGGTCTTGAAGGGCAGCGGCTAAAATCTCACTGGCACTGGCTGTTCCACCATTTACGAGGACGACCAACGGATCATGGGTGAGGGCTTCCCCATTAGCATTGAGGCTATCAATAATTCCATGGCGATCAACGGTATAGACAATTACCCCTGAATCGAGCCAAAGTTGGGCAATTTCTACTCCTGCCTGCAGCAACCCCCCTGGATTATTGCGCAGATCAAGAATATATTCCTCAGCCCCTTGCTGCTCTAGCCGTTCAATGGCCTTGCGCATTTCGTTGGCCGCCATAGCACTAAACTGACTGAGGCGAATATAGCCAAGGGTGTGCCCCTGCACTTGGCGAGCTTCGGCAATCACCGGATTAATTTCAATATGTCCCCGTTGCAGGGTGATGTCTTGAGGGGCGTTACTGCCCCGTTGTAGCAACAGATGGACAGCGGAACCTACTGCTCCCCGCATTCGTTCGGCAGCTTCATCGAGGCTGAGCTTGGTGGTGGAGATGCCATCAATGGCAAGAATGCGATCTCTTGGTTGAATACCGGCTTTGGCAGCGGGAGAACCATCTATGGGGGCAATCACTTCAAGGACGCCGGTTTCCGGGTCGGTGCTAATTTGTAAGCCAACGCCGGTTAATTCGCCGGCAGTGGTTGTCTGGAGGCTGCGAAATTGGGCAGGTCGCAGGAGGCGAGTAAACGGATCCTCAAGTGTGGCCAGCATCTTTTCAATGGCCTCATAGGTGGCCTCACGATTGGGGAGGGGACGCTTCAAGGCTTTTTCGCGCACCAGCCACCAGTTTTGGCCGTTAAAGGACGGATCAACGTAGGCTTGGTTGACAATGCGCCACGCCTCATTAAGGAGTTTTTGTTCCTCTGTGAGGGCGATCGCGATTTCAGAGGGGAAAATCCCCCAAAGCGCCACAAGAATAACGAAAAAACAAATGAGACGTTGTAGCCAACGAACCCCCATTGCTCCACCTGTGGATGACTTCTTTTTCCTAAGCTAGCACTAGAAAAATGTTTTGGAAAACACAGTTAATTTTTGAGGACAACCTTGGGATACAGGCGATCGCCCCCGCTCACGCCAATCCCCACAGCAGTACCGGCAAACGTTACGCCAATAACCTTCTGGGCCGGCGGTAGCCCCGTGCAAACAACGGCACGACCCTGATACCAGTCCCGGAGTTGCGCCTCATCTAGCTCTTGCCAAGGGAGGTGAGCCAGAACCTCTTGGGGAGGGTGCAGAGGTAAATGCTCCGGGGAAATCATCTCTAGAGAATGGCTCTGCTCAATTCTCAAGCCGCCACTTTCAATGCGCTGCAGAGTTGCCAAAGTTCCCCCTACTCCCAAGGCGGCTCCCAAGTCGCGGGCAAGGGCGCGAATATAGGTACCACTCCCGCAGCTAATGCGCAGGGTAAGTTCGGGGTGGGAACCCGCTTGCCAATCCAAGACCTCGATAGCATAAATTTCCACAGTCCGCGGCGGGGCGCTCACTACCTCGCCGGCACGGGCACAAGCATAGAGTCGCTGCCCCCCCACTTGAATCGCACTGTAGGCCGGGGGCAATTGTTCAATTTGGCCAATAAACCGCGGTAGATGTTCCTGAATGGCGGCAAGGGTGAGGTGATCGGCCGCCCGCTCTTGGCAAATGTTACCCGTAATGTCATCGGTGGTCGTGGTGATGCCAAAGCGTACCGTACCAATATAAACTTTGCGATTACACAAATAGGGAAGAAGCCGCGTTGCTGATCCAAGGGCGATCGGCAACACCCCGGTGGCCATGGGATCCAAGGTGCCGCCATGACCAATGCGTTTGAGCCGCAGCCGCTTTCGCAGCGCGTTAATACAGTCGTGGGAAGTACAGCCGGCGGGTTTATTGAGATTCAAAAAACCAAACATCAAGGCGTTGTGGTCTTCTCGGGACTGAGGGGTAAACCACTGACAAAGCGTTGCAAGGCAGCGATCGCGCGGTTGTACTCCACGGTGGAACTCAGCAGATTGCTCTGAGCACGAACTAAGGCGGTTTCCGCATTGCTCACCTCCGCCTGGGTGCCCACACCCGCCTGGAAGCGCAGACGGGCAAGGCGGAGTCCCTCAGTTGCTTGGCGCACCGCCACCTCATTGGTGCGGATATTTTCTTGACTGGACTTGAGGGTGTAGTAGGCCTGCTCCACTTGGAAGCGAATCAAATTGCGAAAGGCGGCATACTGGGCTTCGGCAATAGCCGCAGCACTTTCCTGCTGCGCAGCACTGGCTCGGGAGACCCCGCCGTCAAAAAGGGTCAGGTTTAGCTGGCCGCCAACGGTGTAGCCCCAGCGGGGGGCAACCGCATCGTCTAAGTTGTCCAATGTATTAAAAGTGCCGCCGGCAACCAATTGGGGACCCAGATTCCCCAGGGCAACCCGCCGCTGTTGAAGTGCTGCATTCCGCAGAGTGAGTTGCTGTTCCAATTCCACGCGGTTGCGCCAGGCCAAGGCAATACTTTCCTCAAGGGACAGTGTCCATTCCCCAACCACTCGAATTGGGTCGGCCGCCCGCACATTAGCCTTGTCATTGAGACTCAGCAACTGCGCCAGTTGGCGTTGAGCCGTTTGCAGTTGGCTTTGGGCTTGCACTAGTTGCTGCTGGTTGTTGGCCAGTTGCACTTCCGCCGTCAAAACATCAAACTTGGTTCCCAAGCCGGCGCGTTCACGGGCAATCGCATCCCGCAAGCTGATTTGCGAGTTTTGTACTGCTGCTTCACTAATGCGCACAAGAGCTTCCGCCTGTTGGATGTTGTAATAGGCATTGGTGACCTCCTGACGGAGTTGTTCAAGTTCCCGCTGAAGATCCAGTTCGGCATTGCGCACCTGTTCCTGGGCTGCTTTGATACTCGCCTCCCGCTGGCCAGCGGTGAAAATGTTGTATCCCAACTGCACGGTGCTGCTCCAAGTATTGCTGGTAGTGTTGAGACGGGCAGGTGGGGGCAGTGTGGCGTTTTGCAGGCGAATTGCTGCTGAATCCGTACGATTAATGCCCAACTGGAAAGAAATACTGGGATAGAGCGCTGCTTTGGCCTGGCGGAGGACAGCCCGACTTTGTTGCAGTTGTGCCTCAAGGATCTGCAGTTGGCGATTATTGCGGCGGGCAAGTTCAAGGGCTTCGTTGAGGGTGATGGGTCGATCTAGGTCAATTTTCACTTGATCGGGACGACTGGGGAGATAGAGCGGATCGGGATTGGGGTTGAGGGGCAACAGATCGGTTGCCGTAGGATTGGATTGGGCGATCGCCCCCCCGCCCATGGCGATCCAGATGCCCGCAAGGCTTCCCAGCAGCAGACCGCTTTGTTGGCAGATGGATGGTTGACCCATGTTCCCTCCCGACGCCGTGAGAATTCCGAATTCTTTACCCCTAAAACTATAACAGTCCTTCTCTTAAGGAACTACTCCCGAAAAGGCGCTACACTTGACTCAAGTTCCAAAACACCTGTAATCGACACAGTGGCAACAATTTTACGCACTTGGAGCTACCAGTACCCTTGGCTTTACGACACAATTAGCGCCCTCGCCGCCCTTGCAGTGGGGGGAAGCGATCGCCTGCATCGCTTGGCTTGGCAAGATTTGAACTTACCCCGCAGTGCCGTTGTTCTAGACCTCTGCTGTGCCCACGGCGTTGTCACTCAAGCCTTAGGGGAGGCTTTTGATCGGGTCACAGGTCTCGATGCCTCGCCGCGGGCGATCGCCCGTGCCCAACAGCGGGTGCCCCAAGCCACCTACGTGGAAGCTTTTGCCGAGAAGATGCCCTTTGCCGATGCCACCTTTGATCTGGTACACACCAGCATGGCGCTCCACGAAATGACCCCGCAGCAGCTGCATGCTGTCTTGGCGGAAGTGTGGCGGGTTCTTAAGCCCGGTGGCTGGTTTGCCCTGATTGATTTTCATCCTCCCCAAGTCCCCCTCCTGTGGCCGGCAATTGCCCTCTTTTTCTGGCTCTTTGAAACCGAAACCGCCTGGCAACTGCTGCAAATAGACTT
>NZ_CALJEM010000030.1 GCF_938074695.1 uncultured Thermosynechococcus sp. | reverse complement strand
TCCAATTGTAATTCCAGCACTGCTCTAACCAACCTATCAACGTGTGACGAGGAGCAGAAACTTGGCGTACCACTGACCACACCTGCAGTGCCGCTAGGGGAGAGTTGGCCTCCGCTGTCAGGGGTTGATAGGGGGCATACTCACAGGGCACACCCAAATCGGTGAGCCGTTGGTAGATTGGCCAACGCAGTTGCCATGGAACTGCAATAAGCTGGGGGTTTATAGACATTCAATAAGCACTCCGTTGTTGAAAAAATACAGCAAAGTAGCTTAGGATGGGTCTGTTAGAGCAAATGGCAGTAGCTCACTAGTGCCCCAAAGGAGTATCGTGCTATGACGACCAGGACTTCGCCACGCCAAGCCTTTGGCGAGATGGCTGACACGGTAGTGTTGCTGGACAAATCCACGACAACACCGGTGTGCGAAGGGATGAATCGCCTCCTGGCGAGTTTTCAAGCCCTTTATTTGCAGTACCAAAAGCATCATTTTGTTGTTGAGGGTGCAGAGTTTTACATGCTGCATCAGTTTTTCCAAAACTGCTACGAACAGGTGCAAGGTCACATCCACGACTTGGGAGAACGGCTCAATGGCTTGGGAGGTGTGCCCGTGGCCGGTTTCCAGCAGTTGGCAGCTCTCTGTGGTTTTACCCCTGAACCCGAGGGGGCTTTTAGCTGTCGGCAAATGCTCAGCAATGATTTGCAAGCGGAGCAGGCCATTATCGGAATTCTGCGGCAACAGGCTACCCAGGCAGAAAGTTTGGGCGATCGCGCCACGGCGTATCTGTACGATCAAATCCTCTTGAAGACGGAGGAGCGCGCCTACCATATTGCCCACTTTCTGGCCGACGATAGCCTGAAGGGGTAGTCTTTCGCAATTTTGGTTAACGAGTCCTAACACAAGATGATATTTATTCATACCATACCCCCACTCAAGGGGGTTTTTTAATGCAGATTTTTCCTACCACTTAGCCTAGCCTAATTGAAATTTAATTGCAATAACTTTCCTCAAGATTGTTCGTTGCAGGACGCTGGCGCGGATATTGCTGCATCAGGGTGCGCACCTGCTCGGCGTGGTAGGAACTGCGGGTAAGGGGAGAGGAGACCACCTGCAAAAAGCCCATGGATTCTCCCAGTTGGCGCCATGCCTCAAATTGCACTGGGGGAATAAACGCCTGCACAGGTAAGTGTTTGGGACTGGGTTGGAGGTACTGGCCAATCGTGAGAATATCACAGCCCACTTGCCGCAGATCTGCCATTACCGCCGCTACCTCCTCAGGGGTTTCTCCCAAGCCCACCATAATGCCGGACTTGGAGTAGATCCACGGAGCGCGATCGCGCACCCGTTGCAGCAGCTCTAGACTGCGCTGATAGTTGCCTTGAGGACGCACCCGCCGATAGAGACGGGGCACCGTTTCGGTGTTGTGGTTGAGCACGTCTGGACTGGCAGCCAAAATTTGGTCTAGGGCTTGCCAATTGCCACACAGATCGGGAATGAGTACTTCAATAGTGGTCTGGGGCGATCGCGCCCGCACGGCCTCAATCGTGGCCACAAAGTGAGATGCCCCACCATCCGGCAGATCATCCCGATTCACGGCGGTAATCACGACATGATTAAGACGCAGGCGCACTACCGCTTCCGCAAGGCGGTGAGGTTCAGTGGCATCCAAGGGCAGAGGCTTTTTGGCAAAATCAATATCGCAGTAGGGGCAAGCGCGGGTGCACGCTGAACCCATCATTAAGAACGTCGCTGTTCCTTCATGGAAACACTCCCCAATATTGGGGCAAGAGGCCTCTTCGCAAACGGTATTAAGATTTAAGTCCCGCAGGAGTTCCTTGACTGACCCGACCCGCTGCCATTGGGGGGCTTTGACCCGTAACCACTCCGGTTTAATCACCACGGCTAACTCCACTGCAAATTCAAAAACAAACAAAGGGAAAACGTCAATTGTGCCACCAACAGAAAGATGTAAATCAAAGCACGGGGACGGAAAATCGTCAGCAATAACCCCAGCCCCTTGAGATCCACCATGGGGCCGAGAACCAGAAAAGCAAGAATTGACCCCGGTGTAAACGTGGCAGCAAAGGCCAGGGCAAAGAAGGCATCCACGGTGGAGCAAATGGAAATCACTGTGCCGAGGAGCATCATCGCCACCACTGAGATCACCGGCCCTTGGCCAAGGCTGAGAATGAGTTCACGGGGAACAGCTACCTGAATGAGCGTTGCCCCTAGACTGCCGAGGACGAGAATGCCCCCCAGTTCACGAAATTCTTGCACTACATTGTCTAGAACTTGGGGTAGGCGCTGCTGCCAGGGAATCCTTGGGGGAGGGGGGGCAAGGGTTAACGTTTCCATGGCAAGGGGTTGACCGGGGGTACCCAACAAGTAAGTGCCCGACTGCAGCAGGGCAGGAACAGCCGTTGTTTGGGGTTGGGGGCGACGCATCAGAGCGGTGACGGTGGGCTGCAAAAAGGGGGTGAGATCCTTTTGAAAACTAAAGACCCAGCCAATAGTGGTGGCGATCGCCAGTGAAAAGAGGACACGAAACACGACAATCTCCGGCTGATCGCGAAAGGCCGTCCAAGTTGCCCAAATTACAATTGGGTTGATCGTGGGTGCCGCCAACAAAAAACCAATGACCACGGAGGTCGGCAGCCCTTGTATTAGCAATCGCCGCGCCACCGGTACATTGCCACACTCGCATACCGGAAAAAGAAAGCCGATACAACTGCCCACCAAAGCGCCCAGCAGGGGCGATCGCGGTAAGCGACGAATCAGGGCCTGCTCATCTACAAACAGCAGTAGCCCACTGGAAAGCAAAATCCCCAGCAGCAGAAATGGCAGCGCCTCTACCAAGAGGCTCAGAAAAAGTGTGAAGCCGCTCTGCAATTGATTCGCAAATGTCATGGGGTTAGCGTGGAGTTTGGGATACAATCTCCTTCAATTCAAGGGGACTCGGCTGGATATCCGTTTGCCGTGAGTCGGTAATCAGCCAATCTAGGGCAGCCGCTTTCAGATCAATGGTGGTGCCCGTTTTATCGACGCAGTAGCGCCCAAAGACCAGTTTATCCACCAAGCGAACATCGGATCCGAGGCGAGAATACTCAAAAATCACGCAGTTATCAACGACTGCACCACTGCAAATGTGGCAGTTGGGACCAATCATTGTCGGTCCAATAATTGTTGCGCCGTCTTCAATCTTCGTCATGCCGCCAATGTACACCGGGCCTTGGATCGTCACCTTATCCCAATTAGCCGCCACATTCAGCCCAGTATAAATTCCCGGAAACCGCTCATGGCCGGGAATCGAAACATTCTTAATTGTACCGTCGAGAACGCCCCGCACCGCTTGCCAGTAGTCGGGTACTTTACCAATGTCAATCCACTCAAAGTCCATGGCTAGCCCATAGAAGGGGGCACCCATTTCTACGAGCTTGGGAAATAGCTGGCTCCCAATGTCATACTCTTGGTTGGAGGGAATATAATCAATGACCTCTGGCTCAAAAATATAAATCCCCGTGTTGATATTGTTGCTCAGGGCTTCTTCGACACTGGGTTTTTCTTGGAAGGCAATGATGCGATCAGACTCATCGGTAACAACAACGCCGTAGCTCGAGACATCTTCTTTGGGCACTGTTTTCATAATTACGGTGGCGATCGCCCCCTTTTGGCGGTGCCAAGCCACGGCTGCTGTCAAATCCAAATCAATCAGGGCATCGCCGCACAAAACAACAAACGTATCGTCAAAAAAGGGGTGAAAATCTTGAATTCGCTTAATCCCCCCTGCAGAACCTAGGGCTTTCCCCACCAGTTCACCGTCTTTAATATAGCCTTCAAAGGAGTAGGCAATCTCTACCCCAAAGCGCTGTCCGTCCTGAAAGTACCTTTCAATCTCATGGGCTAGGTGGCTAACGTTGACCATAATTTCGGTAAACCCGTGCTGGCGGAGGAGTTCGACGAGAAATTCCATCACGGGCTTTTGCAAAATTGGGATCATTGGCTTAGGAATGGTGTATGTAATCGGGCGTACCCGCGTGCCTTTTCCAGCCGCCAAGATCATTGCTTTCATATCGGTTGTACCCAATCTACCAACACATCAAGGGAGACAGCCCCGCTTATAATGACAACCCTTTTCTAAGGTGGTTGAACCCTTTCGAGTATGTTCCATCCCTGTGAAAAGAGCGGTATCCCCCCTAGCTTACCTTAATCAAGAGCATATACCCGCCCATGGTAAAGCAAGCGCGTAATGCCTTTGGACTGAAGATAGCTGCGCACTTTCCGCAGCATTTCTCCGTCGGGTACCTTGACGACTGTCTTGCGCCACTGCACATCGCTGGCTTTATAAAGGCGTTGATTTTGCTGAGAATAGCGGAGAGCCACAGGACGGCTATCGAAAATGGGTAAGGTGCTTTGTTGAGCCTCCTCACTAGAGAGGGCGCCTAAGCCGCGAAAGGCCTTCAAAGGACGAGTCAGTAATTCAGCCCGCCGATCCACGACGACATAACAAGGACGGGGCAGCACAGCCTCCGAAAGGGGCATAATCTCCACCGACTGCACCACTTCCACCTCGGCAAGCTCAGGTAAAGGAATGTCTTCATCCAGTTCCTCTTCGTCCTCCTCTTCGAGATCCTCATCCTCTTCATCGCTATAGTCATCCTCATCGAGGGCAACGGTCTCTGCTGGTTCTACGTCGAGGTCATCCTCCTCTGCTATCTCATCCGTTGTTGCCATTGCGAGTAAGGGCACTTCTTCAGTCTCAGGAACAGCAGCTTTCTCCTCCATTTGTTTGATGACACGGCGAATGGTATTTTCACTCACACCAAACTCCGCTGCCAGAGCCTTAATTGTTTGTCCGGCGGTGTACTGTTGAAAGATACGCTGGCGTTCGCTGTCGCTGAGTCGCTTGTAGGTCATGGATGAGTAAGAAGCAGATGGCAAGATCTAATCTATTATCTGAGGTGGCGGTGCCAGAATACTGATTTTATCCAAAACCGATCACCCCCTAGCGCAGGCGCACAAACCCTGCCTTTTCAATGGCCGCTTGTCCTTGATCGGTGAGCAAAAGTTCAGCGTAGGCACGACCCGCTTGGGCATCAAGGCTATTGTCTTCCTTAGCAATCACAAATAGGCGGCGGGTGATGGGGTAAGTGCCCTCTTGAAACGCGCGGTGATTGAGTTGGTTGCGCTGTTGAGGACAGCGTGCCGGAGGAACGTAGGGTTCCTGATAGGGAGGGACGTATTGATTGGGCTGACGACCGAGGGGAAGCGGGTGGATGCTGCACTGACCGACTACCTCTGGGGCAGAGGCATAGTAAATGCCCCCTAATGTGGCAGCAACACGCCGTAGGCCATCGGTAGTATCCCGAACCATGACGACGTTACGACCAAAGGGCTGTTTGCCTAGGACTTCTTGAATAAAGTATTCAACGGTGCCCCCATCTTCAGGTCGGCGGGAAAAGGGCGTGATGGTTAGATTCGGTCCGCCCACCTGCTGCCAGTTGGTTATTTTGCCTGTGTAGATGTCCGTAACCTGTTGCACTGTCAGTCCAGGGATGCCCAGCCTCGGATTGACGGCGATCGCCAGCCCATCAATAGCTACGGGAATCGCAGTTAATTTCATACCCTGAGCGGCTGCCTTGGCTATCTCTTCCTCCTTCAGGGGACGGGAAGACTGCGAGAAAGACAGTTGATTATTCAACAACATGCGAATGCCACTGCCCGATCCTGGGGTTCCCGTGGGCGGATCCACATAGCGCAGTTGAAAGTTTGGCCAAGCCGCTTGCAGCAGCGGATCCACATCGCGGCGAATCGGTGCCCAAGTGGTGCTGCCGCCATAATTAAACAGTCCACTGGGGACATTTTTCACTTGGGTAAATGTGGATTGACCGCCACTTCCCAGATTGGAACCTCCATTGCCCAATGGGGCGCCCTCATTCATGAGGCGAAGCACCAGCACTGCACCAATGCCCAAAAGACCTAGGGTAGTCAGCAGGGAAAGAAGTAGAGGCAAGAGAGAATGACTTTTCCCTTGGGACATACAAAATAATTGCTGGCATTTTTTCTAGCCTAGCCCAAACCAGCGAATGTTGTGGGCGCGGTGTGGAGTTCCGCTGCGTCAGCCGCTAACACCCCCATTAGCGCAGAATCGGGAATTCCGCGAAAATGATGAAGAAAGGTTTGTTGAGTTTACTATGCGCTACCGTCGCTTTGGTCGCACCCAACTCCCAATGCCCGTCTTTTCCTGTGGCGGCATGCGCTATCAGTTTTCATGGCAGGATATTAGTCCGAGTACGATTCCTGAGGACAATCAACGCAATCTAGAGGCGACGATTCGCCGAGCCGTTGAGCTAGGAATTAATCACATTGAAACCGCGCGGGGTTATGGCACTTCAGAAGTGCAGTTGGGCAAAATTCTACCTCGGTTGCCGCGCGAAAAACTGATCGTGCAAACCAAAGTGGCGCCTAAACCCACGGCCAAGGAATTTCGGGAAACTTTGGAAACCTCGCTGCGCAATCTGCGGCTAGACTACATTGATTTGCTGGGGATCCATGGCATTAATCTCCCGGAGCATCTAGAACAGGTGTTGCGACCGGGGGGATGCCTAGAGGTGGCACGGGACTTTCAAGCGGCAGGGAAGATTCGCTTCATAGGTTTTTCTACCCACGGTAGCCTGGAGGTGATTCGGCAGGCGATCGCCAGCGATGTTTTTGACTATGTCAACCTGCACTGGTACTACATCAACCAGCAGAATTGGCCCGCCATCCTTGATGCCCAAGCCCGCGATATGGGCGTTTTTATCATTAGCCCTGCGGATAAAGGGGGGATGCTCTACAAACCACCCCGACGCCTTGTGGAACTGTGTGCCCCCCTCAGCCCAATCGTCTTTAACGATTTGTTTTGCCTCTCCCATCCCCAAGTGCATACCCTCAGTATTGGTGCTGCTCGCCCCAGTGATTTTGACGAACACCTGAAGGTGCTAGACCTTCTAGATCAGGCCGATGAGATTCTGCCGCCGATCTTGGCACGGCTAGAGCAAGCTGCCATTGAGCGTCTGGGGGAAGACTGGTATTACACTTGGCAGGAGGGACTGCCGGACTACCGCCACACCCCCGGTGAAGTGAATATCCCGATCATTCTCTGGCTGTGGAATCTGGTGCAGGCCTATGATTTGCTCGAGTATGCCCGCATGCGCTATAACTTGCTTGGCAACGGCGGCCACTGGTTTCCGGGTGCCAATGCAGCACAGGTCAAACACTTGGATTTAGCCCCCTGTTTGCAGAACAGTCCCCATCGGCACAAGATCCCAAGAATTTTGCAAGCGGCCCATGATCTGCTGAGTGGCACTCCCCAGCGGCGATTATCTCAGTCCTAGGGATAGGGGAGTTCCCCCAGCAAATCGCGGACAATTCCCCTAGGCGATCGCTCTTTGTGCCACCGACAATAGAAGTATTAAGGGTAAGAGGTCAACACTATGGATTTTATCTATCACCTCAGCAATGCCAGCCTTACCCTGCGGGTTGTGCAATTCTTGCATGAATACGCCAATTTACCTGTTCAGTTTGTTACGGTCATTCATCAAGTAGATGGATGGGTGGTTCGCATTAAAATGCATTCGCCCCTCTGCGACACACAAGCAGGGAATTTCCGCGCCTTCTTGAACGAATTGGGTTTCCCCTACACACCAAAGATTTCGCTGAAAATGGCACTGTGGGCACTGGAAACCGGGCAGTCAATGGTGGATGTAATGCGTCGTTATCAAGTGGCGATTGTCTCCCACGGCTACCCCAACTACGATGATATTGAAGTGTTTCGCAAACAGTTTATTCAAGGCTTGGGCTACTGCCCTGAAACCTTAGCTTAGGATGCTATCACTCCTTGGCCTTGCTCCCGGCGATGCTGCAAGATTCGTTCTGCAAGGGGGAGATCGCTGGGGGTGGTGATCTTGAGATTGGTTTCTTCGCCGGGGACAATGTGCACGGCATAGCCGAGGCGTTCAAAGAGGGCAGCATCATCTGTGACCTCCCAGCCTTTGGCCACAGCCA
Source organism: uncultured Thermosynechococcus sp. (assembly GCF_938074695.1). GTDB lineage: Bacteria > Cyanobacteriota > Cyanobacteriia > Thermosynechococcales > Thermosynechococcaceae > Thermosynechococcus. Next base: position 6,983 of record NZ_CALJEM010000030.1, on the reverse strand, counting down.
TTTCATGGGCAATACGCAGGGGTTCGACGCGAAAGCCTTGGGGGGTTTGGGCGGCCCAAAGGGAAGCCCGCTCTGGAGTTTGGACAACAACGCCTTCACGGTTGACGATTTTAATTGTATCTTTGACGGGTACCGCTGCAATCAGGCCGGCATAGGTCTTTAAGGCGTGGGCACAGCGGTTAATCAGATCAGGGGTAGCCAGACAGCGGGCACCATCGTGGATCAGCACCTGCTCAGCCGTTTCAGGGAGCGCCTGCAACCCGTTAAACACTGAGGCTTGGCGGGTCTCACCTCCTTGAATCAAATGGACAGGCTGTCGTAGGTTCAAGTCCCCCAGGAGTGCTTCCCAAATGGGAAAGTCCTCTGGCTGGCCAATGACGCCAATCCATTCGATGGCATCGGCAGCAGCAACCGCTTCTAGGGTCCATGCCAAAAGGGGTTTACCAAGGAGTTGCAAGCGCAGCTTATTGTGGCTTGCCCCCATGCGTTTACCCATGCCGGCGGCGGGAATGAGGATGTGCATTCATGCCCTTTTGAAGACTGTTTTTTTATCTTGGCATAGGCAGGCTCTGGGTACTATGACTCTGTAGGACGGCTGGCCAAATTGATGCGATCGCTGAGTTGCCGCAGCAGGCTGCCCATTTCTGGATCGGTACGTTGCAGTTCGGCCACCTTGTCACAGCTATACATGACGGTGGTGTGATCCTTACCGCCAAACTCTTCACCAATTTTCGGCAGACTCAAGCCGGTGTATTGGCGCATCAAATACATGCCCACTTGACGTGCCATGCTAATTTCGCGGCGGCGGGAGTTGCCCTTGAGATCACTGATGGACACGTTCAGCGCTTCAGAGACCACCTTCAGGATGACTTCTGGTGAGGTTTCAATTTTACGAGTGGTTGGACTCAAGACGGGGGCTATATTTTCCACCGTCATCGGTAACCCCGAAATAGAAATGTAGGCAACGGCTCGAATCAGTGCCCCCTCCAATTCCCGAATATTGGAGGTGTAGCTGGCGGCAATATACTCAATCACCTCCCGCGGCAAGCGAATATTCTCGTACTCCGCTTTTTTCTGGAGGATGGCCATACGGGTTTCCAAGTCGGGGGGTTGAATATCGGCAATTAGCCCCATGGAAAAGCGGGAACAGAGGCGCTCCTGGAGACGGGGAATTTGACTGGGGGGGCGATCGCTGGCCAAGACCACCTGCTTGCCGGCCTCGTGCAGCGTGTTGAAGGTGTGAAAAAACTCCTCTTGGGTATATTCTTTGCCCTCAATGAATTGAATGTCATCCACCAGCATGATGTCTGCGGCACGATAGTGCTCGCGAAAGCTCTGCATACTGTCTTTGCGGATGGCGGCAATCAAGTCATTCGTAAACTGCTCGGTAGAAACATAGAAAATCTTGGCATTGGGGTCAATTTCCAAGCGATAGTGACCAATTGCCTGCATGAGATGGGTTTTGCCCAAGCCAACCCCGCCACAGAGAAACAGGGGGTTAAACTCCCGCCCCGGTGATTCCGCCACGGCCAAGCAGGCCGCATGGGCCATGCGGTTATTGGGGCCAACCACATAGCGGGAAAAGACGTACTTAGGATTTAGTTCACTGCCGCGAGGGCGAGCTGTAGGGGTGGTCGCCTCTGCTTCAGCACGACTGGTGGGGCGAATACTGGGGTCGTGCTCTGCCCCTTGGGCGATCGCCAGTTCAATCTCTACCGCCTTACCGACAACCTCCCGTGCCACATCGGCAATGGTTTTCAGATAGTACTTTTGCAACCAGTTGCGAGCAAAGGGATTGGGGGTGCAAATGGTCAGCGTTTGGCCATCAAAGGACTGCACCGTTGCCGTCTTGATCCAAGTTTCAAACGTCGGGCGACTGAGCAACAGTTGCAACCGCTCTAAAATTTGATGCCAGAGATCTTCGGCAGAGCTAATCACGCAAACCTCGTCCGTAGGATGTGAGCAAGGATAGGCAACACGACCAAAACAGCAATAGCCTTCTAGAGCTACCGCTGCCTCACGGGAAGTGATACGATTGTAGATCGCTCTAACCACTGACTAGGGCGTGCCCTTTGGGGCAGTGTTTGTTCTAATGAACCATCATAACTGCAACAGCTATGACGCAACGTACACTGGGCGGCACTGTCCGCAAACGCAAACGCACCTCCGGATTCCGTGCGCGCATGCGTACCAAATCGGGTCAGAACGTAATCAAGGCACGGCGCCGTAAGGGACGGGCACGGCTCACCGTCTAGTGCTGCCTCGTCAACATCGCCTGCGCGATCGCCATGATTTTGACCGTGTCTATGAACACAAAACCGCCCACCACGGCAAACTGGCCGTTCTTTGGCTGGCACCCCAATCCCATAGGGCAGCGCCACGGCTGGGGATCGTGGTCGGCAAAAAGGTCAGCAAGCGAGCCGTTGATCGCAACCGTTTGAAGCGGCAGTGGCGACGGGTGATCCACCCACTGCTACCGCAGATAGCCGCAGGGTGGGATATGATTGTGGTAGTGCGTCAGGCGGCACTGCAAGTCAGTGACGAGGACTGTCGCGCTGAATTGACGCAATTGATGGCCAAAGCAGGGGTACTGACGATGCCGGGAATTTCGGAAGACGTTTTCTACGAAGGCGGTCCCCATTGGGGTGACTTGCTGATCAACTTACTGTTGGGGCTGACGGTGATTTGTTTGCCCCTCACGGTCGGTGCCATTGTCCGTGCCCTCTGGCTGCGTTACCGTATTACAAATCGGCGAATTACCGTGATTGGTGGCTGGATGGGGCGCGATCGCTCCGATGTCATCTACAGTGAAATCACTAAAGTCGTCACCGTTCCCCGTGGTTGGGGAGCCTACGGCGACATGGTTATCACCCTCAAAGATGGTAGCCGTTTAGAAATGCGTGCTGTCCCTCGCTTTCGTGAAATCTACAACTACATTGCCACTAAATTGAGTCCCGCTGCCAAAAGTGTCAGTGGCGCGATTGGTTCTTAAGACCTAAGATAGTTCTGTTAACTGTTCACCCTTAATTGCAGGATTCCATGGATTTTGGTATCGGTTTCCTCTCCAACAATGTCATGCTGCCAATCCTTGATTTTTTCTATGGGATTGTGCCGAGCTATGGCCTTGCCATTGTGGCGCTGACACTGGTGGTGCGCTTTGCCCTTTATCCCCTCAGTGCAGGATCCATTCGCAACATGCGGCGCATGAAAGTTGTGCAGCCGATCATGCAAAAGCGGATGCAGGAAATCCAACAAAAATACAAGGACAATCCTGCGGAACAGCAAAAGGCAATGGCAGAGGTGTATAGGGAATTTGGCAATCCCTTGGCGGGTTGCTTTCCCCTGCTGTTGCAGTTGCCGATTCTTTTTGCCCTTTTTGCCACACTGCGCGGTTCCCCCTTTGCCGATGTGAATTACCAGCTCAACCTACAAATTGTTCCCCCCGATCAAGCGGTCATAGCCCAACCCTTTGCCACTAAACCGCAAAATATTTACGTTGACGAAGGAGTACACTTTCCCATTCAGGCAGTGGTTCCCATCGGTACCAAAATTCCCGTGGGTCAAACAGTCGATCTTCAATTTCAAACTAAGGAAGGTAAGCCTTTTAGTGAACTGGTAGCTGCCTATCCCAATAGCCATTTGCAACCTAAGTGGCAAATTATTCGCGGTCAAGAGCGGGCAACCGTTGACAGTGAAGGCCATCTGCAGGCTCTGCAACCCGGCGATGTAACCGTTCAGGGCACAATTCCGGGAATTGCGGCAGATAAAGGTTTCCTCTTCATTTCTGCCCTTGGCCATGTGGGGGTCATTGATCAAGGGGAACTGTTTACAACCCTGCCCGACGGTACACGCCAGTTTAATTGGGGTGCGATCCACTGGGATATTCTGATCATGATTCTTGGCTTTGGCGTCAGTCTCTACGTCAACCAGTTGCTCTCTGGCCAAGGGAGCAGCAATAACCCCCAGCAGCAAACCGTGAATCAATTGACGCCAATTATCTTTTCGGGAATGTTTCTCTTTTTCCCGCTGCCGGCAGGGGTACTGCTCTATATGTTGATCGCCAACATCTTCCAGACGGTGCAAACCTTTATCCTGCAACAGGAGCCACTGCCAGAAAATCTGCAGAAACTCGTGGAAGAGCAGGAACGAGCGGAAGCCCTCAAAAATCGGGCTGCTCTTCCCTTTGAGGGCAAGGGTGCCAAAAGTACCAAGGCCACCAAAGCTAAGCGGAATCCATCCAGTTGAGGGGAGGCATGACGGCTGATCCAATTGCTGCGGGGTGTGCGTGGCTGGAACAGGCGCTTGCTTTGGCAGGCTTTAAGACAACTGTTGCTGTGGTGGAGTCCCCATTAGCGGGTGTGGTACCGGGGCATTGGCTGGAAATTGATCGCCAGTGGCTAAGTGCTGCACAAATTGAGGCACTCTTGGCCAACAACGCCCAAGCCCTTGATGCGCTGCAATATCTGCTCAACGCTACGTTGAATTTAGGGCGATCGCGGGAGGAACAAACGGCCTTTACTTTGGAATTGGCAGGCTACCGCCGTGCCCGTTATCGTCAGTTGCAGCAGATTGCCCAGCAGGTGGCTGCCCAAGTCCTCGGCACCGGTAAACCCGTTGAAATCCGCTCCCTTTCAGCAGCAGAGCGGCGTGTCGTGCACAGTCTTATTAGGGTAGAGAGCGATCGCCTGGAAACCTTTAGCTATGGTGAAGAGCCAGATCGGCGCTTGGTGGTGCAGTTAGCCCAAGGGACTAAGGCTGAGGTGGCGGCTGATGCGCTGGAGCAGGTATAGCCCCAAAATCGAGTTGCCACTGCTATCGAGGGGGGGACTGTAGCAGGCGATCGCCCCTTGGCGTGGCACAATGGCCAAAATTACGCCGCTCACCCCCGATTTCATGGGTAAGCCAATCTCTAGGGCATAGCGGGGGGAGTCCTCGTAGAGGCCACAGGTAAGCATGAGCACATTCACCTGCTGGCGGTGGCGATCGCTCACCTTTTCATGGGGCAACGCTAAGAGGAGACCCAAGCGAGCGACTTCCTCAATTGTTCCTTGGAAACAGCACACCTGATTGTAGTTCTCAAGGGCGACCCCCGCATCAGCAATGCGTCCAGACTCCACCAAGAAGTGGGCAAGGGAGCGATTTTGCCAGTTGGGATGGCGATAGACCGCCGCTAACACCTCCTGATCTACTTGTAGCTGGGTACCCGCACACTCATTGAGCCAAGTTTGAAAAACGGCGACACCGCCCACATGGGTCAACTGGCTCGCGAGGGCGATCGCCCCACTGTTGATCATTGGATTCCGCGGCCATCCCTGATCAAGGGTTAACTGCACCACAGAGTTATAGGGGTAATCCGAGGGGCGCTGCCCTACCCACGTCCACACCTGCTCTTGCCATAGCGTCAAGGCATACAGGAGTAAAAAGGGCTTAATCGCGCTCATTAAGGGAAAGCGTAAACTGGAACACCCCAGCGTAAACTGGTGCTCCGGCGTAACCACTGCCAAAGCAAAGGCCTCAGCCCCCACCCTCGGTAGCCGCTGAAGCGGTTCCCCCTTAGGAATCTCTGTTGCAGCCGCCTCAAGCCACTCTTGGATGAGGGCAGGGTGGAGGTGCTTCAACATTACTGCGCCTAAGCGTTGGCATCAAGGGAAAGTTGCTCGCTACTGGTCACCCGTCGCCGCCGCCGCCGCCCTGCGGGCATAGAGGCCTCTGGCGGTGCTGCCTCCGCGACCGATTCGGTGTTAGGAGTCACTTCTTGCTCACTGCTATTGAGTAACGTTGTGGCAGGAATCGGCTCGACATTAATCGTGCTAGCCCCAGGGGAGGGCAGCTCATCGGCAGTTTCCGGAACATCCTCAGGCATTCCCTCGCTGATGGGTCGCGCCGTTTTCTTGGGAAGGGGCAGGGGGTCTTGGCCGGGGCGTGCCACCATAACAATCGTTCCCTGAGGATTCTTCACTTCTCCAGAATGCAGTACAAGGGGTGAAATTCCCATTTCTGCATAGACCGCCTGCTCTTGATCCGTCATCGTTACCGTAATTACTTCCGCGGGTTCCGAGCGGCTAGGACGGGCAGGGCGTGGGGAACGACTCTCCACTTTGACCACAGGAGAGGGTGCCGTCTCCGTCGGTGCCGTAATTACCTTACGGCCATTGCCATTTTCGGCGGTACGGCGAGGACTGCGGGGGGTTGGTGGAGGACTACTGCGGGAGGAACGGGGACGAATCCCCCCCACTGCTTGGTAGTCAGGGTGGTTAATGAGCTGACTCTCTAAGCTGCTACTGGCAAACCCGTTAGGTTCACTGCGGGGTTCTAGGCTGCGGCGTGGCTCCGGTGGACGTGGCATGGGCGATCGCTCGACAATTTCACCGGGGCTGTCTTCCGGTTCACCGGGCAAATGTACCAAGTGCCCCAAGCCACCGCAAGCACTACAGGGGCGGCCAAAGAGTTCATAGATACTTTGCCCTTGGCGTTTGCGGGTCAGTTCCACCAAGCCCAGTTCTGAGAGTTGAGCAATCTGGGGTCGGGCTTTATCGGCACGCAGGGCTTTACTAAAGTGCTCCAGCAGTTGCAACTGGTCGCGGCGAGAATCCATGTCAATAAAATCCACAATGATCACGCCAGCAATATTGCGGAGCCGCAGTTGGCGCGCTATTTCTGTAGCCGCTTCGCAGTTTGTCCACAGCACTGTTTCCCGCGAGGTTGCCGAACTGGTGAATGAACCGGAGTTGACATCAATGACCGTCAGCGCCTCCGTAGGTTGAATGATGATATAGCCGCCAGAGGGCAAATCAACACGGGGTTTAAGGGCTTCGCGGATGGCAGCATTGACCCGGAAGTAGTCCAAAATGGGAATGGGTTCTTGGTGATAGTCAATGAGAACCCCCACCGGCCTATTGGCATTCCAGTTTTTCAGGTGCTGTTTTACCCGCTTAACCCCCTCCGGGGTATCCACGACAATGCGATTGACATCACTGCTATAG
>NZ_CALJEM010000029.1 GCF_938074695.1 uncultured Thermosynechococcus sp. | reverse complement strand
TCCCGCTGTGCCTGTGTTAGCTCGTAAGTGGAACATCCCCGGCTCCAGCGTGCCAGCAGAGGTGAGGGTCAAACCATTGAAGAGCAGATAGCGATCGCGCTCCGTGAGAGCTTGCCGAGACCCACGGCGAAACCTAGGCAGTAGGGGAGAGGAATGCGATACTGGGGTGCTTCGGCAATGACCGGCGTCGGTGCCTGCTCAGCCATGGGGGGTAAGATGGGTTGCGCCAGTTCTTCGGGCGTTGCTGGCTGCCAAGGGCGATCGCCACTGGGTTCGGGAACGGCTTGCCATTGGGGCAATGCTTCCGCCGTTGGTGCTACCTCAAAGGATGGGGGAGTTGTTAACCGATCCTCAATTTGCCATTGGGGTGGGCTAGACTGCGCCGTTGCTCCTAAGGGCAACCAGGCACTTGCACTGAAACCGAAGACCAGTACCCATTTGCTATTCATGCCACATCACTCACACCATCCTCTCTTCCAATTAAACTATCGCACCTCTGGCCGGCAAGTTTATTCCCACTCAATGGTGCCGGGGGGCTTGGAGGTAATGTCATAGACGACCCGATTCACCCCCGGTACTTCGTTGACAATGCGGTTGGAAATGCGCTCAAGGAGGTCGTAGGGCACTCGTGCCCAGTCGGCGGTCATGCCATCTTCACTGGTCACAAACCGCAGCACCACCGGATAGGCATAGGTGCGCTGATCTCCCATCACCCCCACGGTGCGAATTGGCAACAGTACGGCAAAGGCTTGCCAAAAGTCGTGGTACATCTCGGCGCGGTTAATTTCCTGCCGCACAATGTAGTCCGCCTCCCGCAGAATTTCTAGGCGTTCAGGGGTGACTTCCCCCAGAATCCGAATCGCTAAACCCGGACCGGGAAAGGGATGCCGTTGCACAATCTCTTCGGGCAGCCCCAGCGATCGCCCCACTTGGCGTACTTCATCCTTAAAGAGTTTCCGCAGGGGTTCCACTAGCTTAAAGCGGAGATTTTCAGGAAGGCCGCCCACATTGTGATGGCTCTTGATTTTAACAGCAACGCGCTCACCAGTTTGGGGGTCAATGTTCGTATTGGCCGATTCAATGACATCGGGATAGAGTGTTCCCTGAGCCAGGTAGTCAAACGGTCCCAGCCGCTGGGACTCTTCCTCAAAAACACGGATAAACTCATGGCCAATGCGTTTGCGCTTTTCTTCGGGGTCGGTGACCCCCGCTAACTGGGCAAGGAAGCGATCGCGGGCATTGATGTACTCCACCTTGATGTGAAATTGCTCCTGAAAGAGCTTGAGGAGGCGCTCAGGTTCCCCTTTGCGCATAAAGCCCTGATCAATGAACATGCAGGTGAGTTGATCCCCTATTGCCCGGTGGAGTAAAAAGGCCAAGGTGGAGGAATCCACTCCCCCGGATAAAGCAAGGAGAACCCGTTTGTCCCCCACTTTGGCGCGCACTTCGCGGATGGCTTCTTCGACAAAGGCGGCAGTGGTCCAAGTGGGTTCGCAGTCGCAAATGTGATAGACAAAGTTGCGGATTAGGGCAATGCCGCCTACGGAATGCACCACCTCTGGGTGGAACTGAACGCCATAGAGTTTCCGCTCTGGATGGGCGATCGCCGCCATTGGCGTATTGTGGGTATGGGCTAGGACGCGAAAACCGGGGGGCAACTTGGTCACGCTATCACCATGACTCATCCACATAATCGTTTCCTGCTCCACATTGGTGAGCAGATCTGTGGGGTCATCAATAAAGAGCGCTGCCTTCCCGTACTCCCCAGCGCTGGCTCGTTCTACAGTTCCCCCCAACTGTTGCACCATCAGTTGCATGCCATAGCACACCCCAAGGATAGGAATCCCCAAGTTCCAAATCTCAGGATCGCATTGGGGCGCATTCTCGTCATAGACAGAGCTAGGACCACCGGAGAGAATAATGCCCTTGGGTGCCAATTGCGCCAGTTGCTCAGCGGTGGTGCGGTAGGAAATGACCTCGGAATAGACCTGGGTTTCCCGAATGCGGCGGGCAATGAGTTCGGAGTATTGTGACCCAAAATCGAGAATGACAATGAGTTGGCGTTGCAGGCCTTGGCCGGCGGCTGTGGCAGGTTGGTGGAGGGTGGAGTGAGTCAACGTTGCAGTCCTTCTGATCCCAAATAGCTAATATTTTCCAGAATACCGCCCTTTTCTGAAATAGTGTAATCCTGTCTGAGAGCCGTTTTAGCTCTCTTAGGCCTATGGCATTCTCGGGCACAGGGCTGTATCACTGCTGTGGTGGGCGGGGGAATCTGCCCAACAGTGGTACGATCGCTATCTAAGTAGCCACTGTAATGAATCATCTGCATGAGTGCCCCTCTTACCGTTGAGTCTGTGTTGGCCGTGCTCCGTCCCGTGGAAGATCCCGAGCTGCGGCGATCGCTGGTGGAGTTGAACATGATCCGCGATGTCGCCATTGAGGAGGGCACGGTTCGCTTTACCTTGGTGCTGACAACCCCCGCCTGCCCTCTGCGGGAATTTATTGTGGAGGATTGCAAAAAAGCCGTCTTTACTCTGCCGGGGGTGATGGATGTGCAAGTGGCGGTTACCGCCGAAACGCCGCAGCAAAAAAGCCTGCCCGATCGCACCGATATACCGGGGGTCAAGAACATCATTGCCGTCTCCAGCGGTAAAGGGGGGGTCGGCAAAAGTACCGTTGCCGTGAATTTAGCCCTTGCCCTTGCCCAAGCCGGCGCAGCGGTTGGCATGATTGATGCCGACATCTATGGCCCCAATGTACCCACAATGCTGGGACTAGAGGAGGCCATTGTCGAAGTACGCAAGGAAGCCAGAGGAGAGGTCCTGGTACCCCCAGTTGCCCACGGCCTAAAGGTGGTCTCCATGGCCTTCCTGATTGAGCGCGATCAGCCGGTGATTTGGCGCGGTCCTATGCTCAATGGCATTATTCGCCAATTTCTCTACCAAAGCGATTGGGGAAGTCTAGACTATCTGATTGTGGATTTACCCCCCGGCACTGGGGATGCGCAACTCACTCTGGCGCAGGCAGTGCCCATGGCAGGGGTGGTGATTGTGACTACACCGCAACCCGTTGCCCTTGGGGATGCCCGGCGCGGCTTGCGGATGTTTCAGCAACTGGGGGTAACGGTTCTCGGTCTGGTGGAAAATATGAGCTACTTTATCCCCCCCGATCTGCCCAATCGTCGCTATGACATTTTTGGCAGTGGCGGCGGCGAAGCCCTAGCGGCAGAGATGGGAGTGCCCCTTTTGGGACAGGTGCCCTTGGAGTTGCCTGTGCGGGAAGGGGGAGATTTGGGTCAGCCGATTCTCATCAGTGATCCACAGTCAGCTTCCGCTCAAGCCCTGCGGGCGATCGCCCAACAGGTAGCAGCACGGGTCTCCGTGGCCGCCCTCAGTGCCGTGGGATGAGTAGTCAGCAACTCAAGATCAAGAACCCCCTCTTTTGGTGGGCTTCTAGCCTTGCCTTAATCAGCGATCGCCTGACCAAAGAGTGGATTTTGGCTACTTATGCCCTAACAGTGCCACCGCAAACAACGCCAATTATCCCCGGTGTTTTTCATATTACTTACGTCGCCAATACCGGCGCGGCTTTTAGCCTCTTTGCCAACGGCAGTCTCTGGTTACGCTGGCTGTCCCTCATTGTTAGCTTAGGTCTGATCATTTGGGCAGTCCTAGGTCCGCGCTTAGATCGCTGGCAGCAGGTGGGCTATGGCTGTTTACTCGGCGGTGCTTTAGGCAACGGTATTGATCGCTTTCTCACCGGCGAGGTCGTTGACTTCTTAGATTTTCGCTTAATTCAGTTTCCTGTCTTTAACGTAGCCGACATTGCCATTAACATCGGCATTGCCTGTCTGCTGTGGTCGGCGTGGCGCCAGCGTTAGCTGGTACTGCAAGAAAAATCCGCTAAATCCACCAAAAACTGGGTCAATTCCCCTTGGCGGGTACCGCCGTAGAGCACATTGACTTGATACACCCACTGATTTGTCCAGTCGAGCGCTGTTAACCAACCACTACGGCGATGGTAGGCACCAGTTTCAATCCCTAACCAGCCGGTACCGCGCACCAGCTGTCCTGGTTCAACACCAGAAAATGTAAATGTAATGGTATGGCCGACAACAATGGTCTTATCCCTAAAGTAGGGCGTCGGGTGAGTGAAAAAGGGTTCGCGGATCCAGCAGCATTCCCGGCGCGTTTGTTGTTCTAGAGGAAGACATGGATGCAGACCCGCATGGACAACAAACACATCCCCTAAATCTTGATAGAGGGGAACCGTATGCAGCCAGTCGAGATGTTGCCAAAGCAAATCGGTGGACGTGTAGCTGGCAAGGGTCGCATCACCGCCACTATTGCACCAGGCAAAGAGCCGCGCAGCATTGATTTGTTTGCCCTCAAAGGTGAGGAGCATCATGTCTTCGTGGTTGCCCCGCACAGCACCATAGCTACACTGACGCACTAATTCCACGACAGAGGCACTACTCGATCCTCGATCCACAAGGTCGCCAAGGAAGTACAGGCGATCGCCCACCCTCGGTGAGAGGAGATCCAGGAGGCGGCACAGCCCTTCGTAGTGGCCGTGGACATCTCCGATCAGGATCAGGCGATCGCCCACTCGCTTACTCCTGAGGTACCGTTGCAGGAGTCAAAGACAGAGATCGAGATGCCGAGGGGACTTGGGTGGTGTTCTCATAGCTAGAGCCGAGCAAGGTAGCCACTGTCAACACCTGGGGCGGAGTTGCATCGGGTGGGTAGAGTAAATCCACCGTTACATCCCGTTTTTCACCTGGACGCATATTTAATGTAACTAATGGTTCTCCCCGCTGACCACGTCGCTGCACCAAGTGGACATAGCGCTCTTGCCTCTGTCCTAAATCATCTACAAAGCGAACCCGCACCGTCCCTCGGAAAAAGACTTGGGGCGGCGGCGGCTCCAAAAACCGGAGGGTGACACTGCGGTGATCTTGCTTGACCGGAGTTTGCAGTGTTAACACCACTGACTGAAATTGGCGGGTCTGATTGATTAAAGGTAAAGTCAAGCTGTAGTGAACCCCATAGTTGCCGTGGGCATAGTAAGCAGTGTCAGGATAGCGCACCAACATGGGGGCACTTTGAATTTGACCGGTGCCCAGTGTGCCTCGGTGGAGCGTACTAATCCCATAGGAGATAGCTCGTCCGGGAGCTGGGATATGCAGAACAGTCCTTTCAGCATCCGTCAGGGTGGCCTGCCATTGAGATCCCTGACTTACTCCAGCAACGCGACCATAAAAGAAGCGGCCAAACTGACTACTCTTCGGGGGAGTGGGTGGGATGTCACGGGGGGTAACCAGTTGACCCCGATGGAGCATCGCCCACCATTCCTCTAGGGTAGGTGCCCGTTCTGTGCCCTGCTCGTTCAGGCGGGCAAACATTGACATTTGTGCCAAGTAAATCGGGCCACTGCTTTCTAAATACATCAAAGTAGAGCGGCCATTGGAGGAGGAGACCTCCCCAAAGGGACTTGGATCCGGAATTAAAGGCAACCTGGAGCCAACCGTGGCATCGGCATTGAGTATAAACTCTGCGCGGGCACGATTGAGTACCGCATTGGGAAATTGAGTAGGCAACGGCAGTGGCAGATTAGCTAGCATCCGCGCTTCGCGAGGGGGAATGGTCACCTGGGAGGGAAAGAAGGTTTGCCGCACCCCCCGCAGCACTTGGTTAGTCACTCGACTGCCGGGTCCTGAGAAGACAAAACCAGTCGGGTTATCGAGTATGGCGGGCAAATTGCGGAAAGGAGCATCCGGAGTACTCAAGAAACTAGCAGCTTGATGAAATCTCACCGTGACATAGTGATTTGTTGGGTTATAGGCCAGCAGCCCCAGGTAGAGAGTGGGCCTACTTACTGCCCGATTGGATTGAGTAATGTGGTGGGCAAAGACATCAAAGCGCCCCTCTAGGGGGTAGTTGAGGTGAGCCGCCGGTTGCCATTTCCCTTGGGGTGGAAATGTTGAAAGGAGAATCCCCTCAGAGCGCACCATCTCTGGACTGTTGCTGTTAAATACCGGCACATTATCTAATTGCCCAGGCAGTGGACGGATGTCTTGGGGAAAATAGGCGAAATTGGTTGGTGTGACGTAGGCTGTTGCAGAGGGGGGCGCAGAGACTCGCGGCGGCACTGCCTTTGCGGGTAGAGCATTGGCTTGAACAACAACATTTGAGCGGGACGAATATTCCTGCACAACGGTGGATGAATGTTGGGGTGGAGTGGCTAAAGCGGCTTGTGCCACAAGAATGGGAGCCAGCATATTCAATCCAAACCACAGCATTACACGAGTGAGCAGTTCGCAAAAGTCAGGACAGGATCATCGTTTCTGCCCAAAAGTTGCATTCCCAAAGTATAGCCCAGCTTTGTAGAAAATCCGCTGAAGACCGCATGAAGGTTGCGGCATGGGCGTCTTTCCAGTCTAGGTGCTTTGTGCGATGCCAGCCTAGAACTGGGTTTTAGACGCTGATAAGGGCTGATTAAAAAGTGGTCTAGGCCAATGTTAGAGCGTTAAGTGTCCCATAGATTGAACACGCCTAACACTGCACAAGCTGATATGAGGACAGTCTTTTATCTCCTAGGTATAGCTCCTATTTTAGAGGAAGGCCTGTATCCGTAGGTTGGCGTCAAATATTGAGAAAATCTAAAGAAACTCAACAAACTCTTAAGGTCTTTGCAAGCATGTTTATAATTCTCTCAGAAGCGGCAGTTCACCGCCCGTGAGGATTGAGTACCGTCTATCCTATGAAGCCCCGCATCTTAATCATTGATGATGACCCTGCGATCGCTGACGTTTTGGCAATTAACCTGCAAATGGCGGGCTACGAGGTTACAAAGTCCTTAGATGGGATGCAAGGGCAAGCCCTTGCTGTGCAACTCTCTCCCGATCTTATTCTTCTTGACTTGATGTTGCCTCAAGTGGATGGTTTTACGATTTGTCAGCGGCTGCGGCGCGATCCGCGTACCCAAGATATTCCGATTTTGATGTTGACAGCTCTCAGCCAAACCCATAACAAGGTGGAGGGGTTTAATGCCGGTGCCGATGATTATCTCACCAAGCCCTTTGAATTGGAGGAAATGCTGGCACGGGTACGTGCTCTTTTGCGACGGGCCGATCGCATTCCGGCGACCGCAGCACACCGAGAAATTCTCAGCTATGGCCCGTTGACGCTGATACCCGAACGATTTGAGGTCTCTTGGTTTGGTAAAATTATTAAGTTGACGCGCCTTGAGTTTGAACTGCTGCACTGCCTGCTGCAACGCCACGGCCAAACCGTTTCCCCCAGTGAGATTCTCAAGGAAGTCTGGGGCTATGACCCCGATGATGACATTGAGACAATCCGCGTTCATGTGCGTCACCTGCGCACAAAACTAGAACCCGATCCCCGCAGTCCTCGCTACATCAAAACGGTCTATGGCGCTGGGTACTGCTTAGAGCTGCCGAGTCATATTGAACCCCCCAATCCCTCTAATGTGTCCTAGGAATGGGAGTCTGGTGCCTTTTCTGGACTTTCTGTGGGCAATTTCAGTGGCTTGAGGGGAACGGCCTCGGCGAAGATCTGCTCATTGATCGTCTCGCCAATCTTGCTGAGGCGTTCTTCCACAGCTCGGCGAAAACAGGTTTGCAGCTCGATGACCAAACTAGAAAAATCTTGGATGGCAGGGTTGAGGCTGAGGGTGTTCGCTGTGCGTGTGAGAATGCCAGCTCTGACGTAGTTAGCGATCGCCCGTTTGATTCCTTGCTGACTAATGCGGTGTTGTTGTCTGTGAGCTTGCTCAAGAATAATGTTGATTATTGGCTCAACAGGAGCATTGCGCGGGCGGTGCTCAATTAACCACTCTCCCACCTGAGTCAGTAAAAAATCCGCCGCCACTTCCTCGGCAAAGATGCCACGGTAAATTGCGACTGTGTGAATGTTTTGGGGACTAGAGGTGCGGAGGGTATAGCCTTGCGGTAGGTTATTTCGCCAGCAGAGAATGGTTTTACCCGACCCACTGTTCACCGCAACGCCAATTTCCCCAATTTTTGATTGATTTTGCGCGGTTAAGTAGGCCACTAATTCAGAGGGCTTGAAAAAGCCAAATCGCAGCGGATCCAATTGGGGTGCTACAGATTTCATTTCTAGAAATACGGTATTGAAAACCATTCCCCGATCCAATTCCCGACGTTTTGCCGGATCGCCGGTGTAGTAGGAGAATAGCTCCAATAGTTTATTGGTTTCCCGTTGGCGAATTTCTGAGAGGGGAATTTGGTCATAATTCAGCGGTTCAATGGGCAGACGCCGAGGTGAGGGTAGTGCTGTGCGACTTTCTGCCCTGGATTGACGAGGTGTGGTGCCGTTTCTACCATTAATTGCGGGTACTGAGTCAATGAAGGGATTTTCAAGGAAAACAAATTGGTGGCACACCCGCTGAAAGCTATCACTGGCAGCGTTACGGTAAGCACAGCCAATCACGGTTTTACCGTAGTCCCGCAAGCGCAAGGCAATGGAGCCAAAGCCACCATCTCCGGAGATGAGTACAAAGGTATTGATATCGGGATGCTGATAGGCGAGGTCAATAGCATCAAGCGCAAGTTGAATGTCCGCTGCATTACGTTGATTGTGATTGCGACCATAGACCCCTATCCGCTCGATTTGCAATTCCTCCAGCTGCGCATTAAGGGCTTGGAGAACTTCATTTTGCCAGTTGCCATAGGCACGCTTGATGGCGATTTCCCCTAGATCAATGGCTTTTTTAATTGATTCAAAAATGTTTTCTAAGGAGACTAGCTCATTTACTCTGGCGGGATCCAGTCGCTGCCCTTGGTTAAAGACTAGGTTCTCAATGTCGTAGAGGACAGCGGTTTTTAGGGTGGTTGCCGGCGGCTGGGGTCTCTGTAGTAAGGTTTGAATGGTTTGCAGAGCAGCACTCTGGGTGTGCAGGGTTGCAATGAGCGTCTCCAATTGTTGTGCCGTCGGCGTGTTAACGGCAGCGTCTCTGAGATTGTCCTTGAGGGTTTGCAATGTCTGTGCTATCTCGTTGCGAATCGGACGCAAGGCTTCGGGAAACACTTGGTGCAGTTGCCGTTCAAAGTCGGTGAGTTGTCGGCGTTGTTGCTCGAGTTCTTGCAGGAGAAGTACCTTGAGTTCTGGGGTCTCTGGGGAGGAAGAGAGGAAGGTCTGAATATCTCGAAGGAGGCGATCGCTCTGGCGTTGGTTCTTTTCAATGAAGGGAGCACTGGCAAGGGCACCGATGCCACTTCCTAAAAGTGTGGCTAAGGGTTGTTGGGGTTGAATCAGGGTGGTAATACCACCGAGGGCGATCGCGCTAACAGGGGCAATAAACCAAAGCTCAGGTTTCATTCAAAATGCAATAGGAATTACAAGAATTAGCAAGTTATGATAGCAAAAAATGTTTAGACACTGAGTTGAGCTTGCCGTAGTTGACCACAGGCAGCTTGACGGTCTAGACCCCGCGATCGCCGGATGCTTGCAGTAACACCCAGGGCTTGTAGTTGTGCCAGAAATTGTCGCAATCGCTGCTCGGTGGGACGCCGGTAGGCCGCCTCGGCAATGGGGTTGTAGGGGATCAGATTCACATGGCTTTGAAATCCCCGCAACAGGTGCGCCAGTTCCTCCGCATGGTGGGGGCGATCGTTCACCGCAGCGAGAACTGTATATTCAAAAGTAACGCGGCGACCCGTTTGCTGTACATAGGCACGACAATCGGCAATTAACTGGCTGAGGGGATAGTGCTTGGCACTGGGAATGAGTTGCTCCCGTAGGCTTTGGTTGGGGGCATGGAGACTGACGGCAAGGGTGGTTTGCAAGTGGTGCTGTGCTAGGCGCTGAATTTGTTGGGGAATGCCTACAGTGGAAATCGTTATGTGCCGCTGACCAATACCAATATCACGGTTGAGGCAGGTGACGGCTTGGAGGACGGCCTTTAAGTTCAGCAGGGGTTCGCCCATACCCATAAACACGACATGGCTGACGCGACGCCCCATTTCACTTTGAATGGTCAATACCTGATCGATGATCTCATGGCTAGCCAGATTGCGGCGATAGCCCCCTTTACCCGTGGCACAAAAATCACAGGCCATCGGACAGCCCACTTGGGAAGAGACACACGCCGTCAGGCGATCGCCACTGGGAATGCCCACCGTTTCAATAGTTTCGCCATCGGCCAGGGTCAAGAGGAGCTTCACAGTGCCATCTTGGGCATCATGGCGATAGCGAAGTTGAGAGCGGCCAATTGCCACCTCAGCGAGGGCCTCACGCCACTGCTTGGGAAAAACCGTAATTTCTTGGAGCGATCGCGCCCCTTTTTGATAGATCCATTGATGTAATTGCTGCCCCCGATAGCCGGGTTGTCCTTGAGCTTCAACCCATGCTTTGAGTTCTGCTGCGGACTGTCCCAGCAGTACCATAGTCTTAAACCAATTAAACTGCCCTTTGATCCTAACAAACTGTTAACCTAACCTCGGACTTCATCCTCGTGAACAAGGCCAACGGCAAAAATTTAACCTCGGCTAAAATGTTCACCATTAGCGGGGGCGGGCACTCGGATTACGATTGATTGACCGATGCCGTCAACAGTTGCTGCAGGTACATCTGAGCGGGGGGATAGTCAGGGTTAAATTCTAGGGTCTTTTGAAAATAGGCAATGGCGCGATCGCGCTCTTGCAAGGTCATGTAGGTATAGCCAAGGCTGTAGGCAGGCTGAGTGGTCATCCACTGGCGATCGAAAGGTTCGGCGCGATCGTAGGTTCCCCCCTCAAAAAGATCTAAACAGCGGTGAAAGTAGGGCAAAGCTCCCCGAGGTAAGCCCAATTCAAAGATGAGTAACCCCGCCACATAGAGCAGAGGCGGATAGCGGTCAAAGAAACGCAGGCCATAGCTGAGGTAGTATTGAGCCGTTTCATAGTCCTTGGCTTCAAAGGCACGGTAGCTGACCCAAAAGAGGAGATGACGCAGCCATGTTGTCTCCTTCGGAAGGATTCCCTGTTCAATGGCAGGGGCGATCTGCTCAAGGGCTTGCTCGTACCAAGCTTGGGCCCGCTCATTATCCCCACAGGCAGCGTAGTGGTCGCCCAGACAGACGAGGGTGAGAAGTCGGCGATCGCCCTGCTGCACCATTTTTTCAAGAATGGGGATATTGCGATCGCGAAGCTTGGCTAGGAACTGTGCTCGGCTTTGCTGACTGTGGTGCAGGAGATAGACCCCCTGGAGTTCCCCCAGAACGGCTGGACGTTCCCGATAATGCAGTTGCTCGTGGAGTGCCCCGACAAAGTGCAGATCGGGGAAGCGGCGGCCAAAGCGGACATTCCAAAACTCGCTCCAGTGGCGATCCTCTGCCTGTTCACGGCGCAACAGACTCCACTGATTGATGGCACCGGCACTCTCGGCGGTCAATTGATCTCGCCATCGGGGATCTGTAACCACCAATTCCTCATCGGCATCAATGTAAAAGACCCACTCCCCCGTGGCGTAGGCTAGGGCGGCATTGCGAGCGGCGGCAAAATCCGCTTGCCAGACAACGGAATGGACATGGGGAGTAAATTCGCGGGCAATGGCGATCGTGTTATCCGTAGAACCCGTGTCCACAATAATTATTTCATCTACCCAAGGCTGAACCGACTGCAAGCAGCGCCGTAATTGATGGGCTTCGTTTTTGACAATCATGCACAGGGAGAGCCACGGAGCCATAGCAGCAAGGCACTACAGCCGCTTCAGATACTTGGCTTCCAGCAAGAAGGCACCCCGCTCTAGGCGCACAACCCAGTAGTTGCCCGGCTGTTGACCTAGGATCACCCCTTCTTCACCAACAGTCAGGATGCTGGATGGACGCAACATTGGCATCGGTTCTGCGGTTTTGACATAGGGGGGCAGTTCCACAAGGCGAACGCGATCGCCCACTGCAAAGGCTTCTTCCATTCCCACCAAAGGATGCTCAAAATTGGCAATGTTGATAACACAATTTCCGCTCTACCGTCTAATATACCGCCTTCACCGCTGGAATTTTTGGCAAAAACTTTAGAGTGTCTTCAAGTAGCTCAATAGGTCGGCCATGTCTTGGGGTTGGGCTTGAAACTTGGGCATGGGGGGGGTATTGCCGCTGATGATTTGTTGAATGAGCTGCACTTGCGATCGCCGGTAACTAATCTGCACAAGACTAGGCCCCACTTCTCCTTTGCCCTCAATGCCATGACAGCCGGCGCAGTTGAGAATAAAAATTTGCTCGCCGCGACTGGGATCGCCCACCGCTGCCCTTACGGATTGGATGTAGGGATCCCGCAGGGGCAATAGGAGAGAAGCCCCCCAACCGCCGCCTACCACCAGCACTGCCAAGATGGGCAGCAGCCAGCGCCATACCGTTGATCTAGCCCCAACCGTGTTGACCAAACCCATTACTTATCGGGAGAGATTAAAAATTGTTTATTATTGTTGCAACTGCATTCTAAACCCTGAACTTAGGGAAATTCAAGCAAGTGAGTAATTATTCCTAAGCTGCTGTACCCCTACCCCGAAAGCGATGATAGACCATACGCAAAGCTTGGCGATCGCCGACATTGCCGGGAAACAGCACCACCGGTAGCTCTGGAAAGCGGGGATGATCGGCGCCCGTACGCACAACGGAGCAGCCGGGAAGGACTTGCCCTAAGAGACGAACCGTGGCTAGGTTTAAGCCCTTGCTCAGAACATCGTTAGAAGTGATGCCTCCTTTACTGATGAGGTAGCGCAAATCGGCGGGTAACTGTTGGACAATTGCCATCAATACCTCAGAGACTCGCTGCCCAAAGGCCAATCGTGTTGCTGCATCCGCGAAGGTTAGCTCTTCGCGACTGGTAAAGATGACGGGGGTTTTCCCACCGGCGATCGCCTGATCCACCGCCGCCAAGACTTTGCCGATGATTTCAGGTTCAGCCGCTGCACTGTCGCGCAATCGTGCTACTGGCACTTCAATGGGCAACACATCGGGTTCCTCCAGCAGGGCGGTCAGTTGCTCAGTGGTTTTGCGCACGTGGGAACCTACTAAAACTGCGCCATAGCGACCTGGGCGGCAATAGGCGGCCATTGCCTCTGGGGGGGTGGGCTGGGGGGGCAATTGGGCGAGGGCAGTCAGTAAACTCGCGGCACTGCGAAACAGAAAGCGTTTGCCTTGACCGGTCACCTGAAGCACCGCCGTTGCAAATTGGTCTAAATCCCCTTGGGTCTCGGCATCCACAACAGCACAGACATTGCCGGTTAACTGAGTCAAGCGCCTGAGCAGGGTCTCTGGATTGCGGACATCGGCAAGGACAAAGCGCTCTACGGCTGTTGCCGGAATCCGCCCTTGGGTCTTTTCGGCTACATAGTCGGGCAAGTAGCTGTGGTTGTAGCCAAAAACGGAATCGCGGGCAAACTCGGTTTCATGGACAGGCACAGGGTGACCGTCAACGAGGAGGTAGTGCCGGCTATCGCGGGTGATCCGCCCCCCCTCCAGAAAGGCAGGCACCAGAAAATGGGCATCAAAGGGGCCCAGTTCAGCGGCAATCACGTCCGTTTCAAGGGGATAGTGGCCGCGGAGCGTAGAGTCGGAGCGACTGACAACAATGTAATCGGTTGTGCCCGTTTGGGCGATCGCTTCCTTCAACTGGCGACAGACTGTGCGCGTTACCTCCGCCGCGATTTCCGGTGCCAAGGCACGGGTATTGGTGAGGATAAAAAAGATAGGCGCAGCATCGGTGAGGCCACGACAGAGGGTATCCACATCCCAGCGGGTCAACAACAGGCAACTGTGCACCGTTTGCGAACCGGTGGGGTCATCATCTAAGACAATAATTTTTGGGCGCGTCACCGAAGGTATCTCCGACACTCTTTCGTTTGCAGTGTATCATCGGGGCGATCGCTCATCGGCACTCAATTGCCGCCAGTTGCCACCGGTGTGCCCATCCCAGTGCAAGGAAATAGTCGGATGATTGCTCCTCACTGTGTCCTTCGCCGTCCGTTTCCCTCACCTGTTCGTATTCGCGGCTAACACGCATGCGCCAGTGGACACAGGGCACTTGCTTCCGCTCGCAGATCAGGGGCTGATCCCCCCAATGCGACCAGAGACTTTCACGTATTCCCGCAGATTGCAATTTGCTGCTACAGATAGGGCAAATCGGCGGTGGTTGAGGGAGTGGCAAGGGTAAGGCTGAGAAGCTTTAGGCGATAGTGAAGAAGACAATCGCCACCACTCGCAAGAGGCCGGCCACAACGCCCCTCGGAGATGCCGCAAAACAGGGTTGCCCATTCCTAGTTTAGGGCTGAGGAGTCTAGAGGTTAAGGAGCGATCGCCTGCCCTTCGGCATCCTCAAGCACAAAGCCGGCATCGGCAATCATTTGCCAGTCTTGGTGGGGGGCTTGGCCGGGGGTGGTGAGGTAGTCGCCAACAAAAATAGAGTTGGCAGCATAGAGACCCAGGGGTTGGAGCGATCGCAGGTGTACTTCGCGGCCACCGGCAATACGAATCTCTTGGCGCGGCAAAAGCAGCCGAAAGAGCACAAGAATCCGTAAACAGTGGCGGGGATTGAGGGTGTGCTGTTCTGCCAGAGGCGTTCCCGCAATTGGAATCAAAAAGTTGACGGGGACACTGGTCACCTGCCGCTGCCGCAACGCAAGGGCAAGATCAATCACGTCGTCATCGGATTCCCCCATGCCCAAGATGCCCCCAGAGCAGGTGGGAATGCCTGCCGCTTGGAGATTGGCCAAGGTCTGGTCGCGATCGCCAAAGGTGTGGGTAGTGCAGATTTCACCGTAGAAGGTTGCCGAGGTATTCAGGTTGTGATTCACCCGATCCACGCCCGCTGCCGCCAGCCGTGCCGTTTGCTCAGGGGTAAGCAGACCCAGACAGGCACAAATTTTTAGGGGGTAGCGTTCCTTGACCGCCCGAATTGCAGCAAGGACCTGCTCAAACACCTTTTCGGTGGGCGATCGCCCGGAAATCACCATGCAAAACGTGCCGGCCTTGAGTTGAGCCGCGCGCTCGGCTGCTGCCAGAATTTTCTCTTGGGAAAGCAGGGGATACTTTTCAATCTCAGCGGCGGAGATTCTTGATTGGGAGCAGTAGTGGCAATCCTCTGGACACAGACCACTTTGGGCATTGAGGAGATAGTGCAGTCGTACGCGATTGCCCCAGTAGTGATAGCGCACGCGGTAGGCTGCCGCCAATTGATTCAGGAGTTCGGTGTCAGGAGCCTGTAGCACTGCACGGGCTTGCTCGCGGCTGAGGCATTCGCCGGCAAGGGCTAAATCGGCAAGGGCTTGCCAATCACTGGTTAACACTGTGCTCATGGGGTCTTTCTTTTAGCTACGCAGGGTAATAGCATATTTTTCCACTAGGCTGTCGCGGATGCGCTGGTGCAGTTCATTCACTTCTGCCTCGGTGAGGGTGCGATCGCTGGCGCGGTACCGCAGACGAAAGGCCAAACTGCGCTGGCCTTCAGGGACGCCTGGGCCACTGTACTCATCAAAAACCTCAACACTCTCAAGGAGAGAGTCGCGCCCCCCGGCAGCTTTCCAAATGGTGCGGCTCAGTTCAGCCACAGTGAGATCCGCTGGCGCAAAGAAGGCCAGGTCGCGATCGCTGGCGGGATAGGTTGAAAAGGGTTGGAAGGTGATTTGGCAATAGCGTTCCTCAAGGCGGCTCAGGAGCACCTCCAAATCCAGTTCAAAGACATACACCGCCGCCGGCAAGTCTAGGGTAGCCGCATACTGGGGGTGTAATTGGCCAAAAATACCGAGGCGTTCTCCATTCAGGCAGAGAGCCGCTGTCCGTCCCGGATGGAGCCGTTCATCTTGGCGATCGCTTTGATATTCCACCTGCAGACCAAACCGCTGAAAAACACTCTCCAGAACACCCTTGGCTTCGTACCAAGTTAAGGGCTGGGGCTGCTGAGAGCGACGCACCCATTTCCCCTGCCAAGGATCGCCACCCATAATGCCACCGAGGCGATCGCTTTCCCACAACCCCTCTTCATCTTGGCCAAAGACACGGCCAATCTCAAAGCCATTGAGAGGCGGGTTCCCCTGTTCTTGGTTGTAGCGGAAGGCCTGTACCAAACCCGTAATTAAATCCGTACGCAGGGATGAAAACTCGGCCACGAGCGGATTCACCACCGTGACTTGGTTGGGCTGTCCCCCCTTGACCCAAGAATAGTGCATCAGTTCGGTGAGACCTGCCCCCCGAAAGGCTGCCCGCAGTTCCCGCAGCAGTGTCAGTTCTGGGGGTAATGCGCCCACCTCTGCTTGCGCTGGCAAGGTTTCCTCAAAGCGGTCGTAGCCATAGAGCCGGGCAATTTCCTCAATTAAGTCCACCTCCCGCTCAATATCACGGAAGCGGTAGGGAGGCACGGTTACAGACCACACCACCTGTTCCTCCCCAAAGGTTTTTTGACGGCTAAGGCGAAACCCCAAGCGGTGCAGCAGCTCTTCTACCGTTGCGGCGTCTAGGTAGGCTAGGTCGTCGCTCTCGTCTTCGGCAATCACTGCCCCTAGGAGGCGATGCACTTGTTCCAGCCGCAGGGTCAGGGTGCGTTCTAGGGGGGGTCGCCGATCCACGAGGGTAGTGTAGGCAACTGTCCCTTGGGCAAGCTCGGTTAGCAGGGCGATCGCTTCTGCGGTGGCGGCCTCCAGTTCTGCGAAATTCACGCCCCGTTCATAGCGAGCGGAGGCTTCTGTGCGCAATCCTTGGGCACGGCTCGATCGCCGAATTACTGGGCTGGCAAAAAGAGCGGCTTCAAGGAATACATTCTTTGTTCCCCTGTAAACCTCTGTGGCTTCACCCCCCATCACGCCCGCAAGGGCAACGGGTACGTCACCAGCGGTAATCAGCAGATGATCTGAGTTCAACAGCCGCTCCTCGCCATCGAGGGTTTTCAGGGTTTCCCCTGCCTTGGCAAAGCGCACTCCCACTGTCACTGGGGTCTGGCCAGCAACGGCCTGGAGGCGATCCCAATCAAAGGCATGGAGGGGCTGCCCCCATTTCAGGAGAATGTAGTTGGTAATATCTACAACATTATTGATGGCACGCAAACCGGCAGCCTCTAGGCGCTGTTGGAGCCAAGGGGGCGAGGGCGCAATCTGAACATTGGTGATGAGGGTGCCACAGTAGGCCGGGCAAGCCTGGGGGTCAGCGATTGCCAGTTGTACAGGCGCCTTGGCACGGGATTTTTTCGGAGCGATCGCCCTTGGGCTAGGGAGTGTCAAGGGCGCACCAGTAAGGGCTGCTACCTCGCGGGCAATGCCCACCATACTCAAGGCATCTGCACGGTTGGCGGTGGAGGTCAAGTGCAAAATGACATCATCTAAGCCAAGAAGGGGACGTACATCTTCACCCACCGTCACTCCATGAGCGAATGTGTGAATACCCTCAGATTCCTTGGCTAAACCCAATTCCGCAAGGGAGCAGATCATGCCCTCAGACTTGACGCCCCGCAGTGTTGTCGGTCGAATTTTCAAATCAATTTTGGCCAAATAGGCTCCCGGTAATGCCACTGGCACATACAAGCCGGCTGCGGCATTCGGTGCCCCACAAACAATGGTGCGGGGTTCTCCTTGACCCACATCCACTTGGCAGACACGCAATTTCTGTGCGTTGGGATGGGGTTCACAGGCCAAAATGTAACCCACAACAACCCCTTCCGCCCATGTGCGTCGATCTTCAATCTCTTCGACTTCAAACCCCGCCATCGTCAGGCGATCGGCCAAAGTCGCCACATCCAGATCAACAGCCACTAATTCCCGTAGCCAGCGAAGGGAAACCCGCATGGAATCCTCAAAAAAACGTCATACTCTGCCATTTTTCAGCCTACTCTCCTCCGATGGCATTGCACAAGTGAGTCGGGATGCAGCAAGGATTTTAAGAAGGATTGCCGATGCCAAGGGGTCGGACCATACTGGATAAGGGCTTGACGGTGTTGGGGGGTTCCATAGCCCACATTGCGTTCCCAGCCGTACTGGGGATAGTGGCGGGCTAGGCCTGCCATAAGGCGATCGCGCCACACTTTGGCAATGATTGAAGCACAGGCAATGGTGTAGCTGTGGCGATCGCCCCCCACAATGGCCGTTACCTTTGCAAAGGGCGCCGTTTTTGTTAACTTGCCGTCAATCAGAGCGTGATCCCAAGGGGCAACCCGTGCAAGGGCACGTGCCATTGCTCGATAGGTAGCTTGCAGAATGTTCACCTGATCAATTTCCCTCACACTAGCACTGCCAATGCCAATAGCGATCGCTTGGTTACAAATTTCTGCAAAGAGGCGCGATCGCTGGCGGCCACTCAACAGCTTGGAATCCCGCACCCCTGGAAGGGGCACACAGTCCACAGGCAGAATCACGGCTGCCGCTACCACTGGCCCTGCTAAACAACCGCGACCCACTTCATCCACACCAACAATACGGCAATACCCCTGCCGCCAGTAGGTCTGCTCATAGATCAAACTGGGCAGCCCCATACCTAGTGGCCAATCCCGACATAGCGAAAGCCCAGAGCTTCTAGCCCCCCACGATCCAAGAAATTGCGGCCGTCAACGATCACAGGTTGGTGCATCACCTTGGCCAATTCCCCATAATCCACCTCTTGGAACTGGGGCCAGTCCGTCACCAGTACTAGAGCATCACAGCCGTCGGCGAGGTGCAGCAGATCCGTTTCCACAATCACATGGGAAAGACCTGAGCGTAGGCCGGACTGGGACACAAGGGGGTCATAGGCCTTCACCTTGGCCCCCAAGCGATGCAGCTCCTCAATCAGATTCAAAGCAGGGGCGTCCCGCAGATCATCGGTGTTGGGCTTAAACGTTAGCCCCAAAAGGCCAATGGTCTTACCCTTGAGGATTTTGAGCACCTGTTGCAGTTTTTCAATGACAACAAAGCGTTGCCGCTGGTTCACTTGAACGGCTGCTTTGAGCAACTGGGCATCGTAGCCGTAGTCCGCCGCCGTGTGAATTAAGGCCGAGACATCCTTAGGAAAACAGGAGCCGCCCCAACCCAAGCCCGCTTGGAGAAATTTCTCACCAATGCGGGAATCTAAGCCAATCCCCTTGGCCACTTGAACCACATCTGCACCCACGCGATCGCAAATATTGGCAATTTCGTTAATAAAGCTGATTTTAGTGGCCAAAAAGGCATTGGCAGCGTACTTAATCATTTCTGCTGAACTGAGATCTGTGACCAACACAGGTACGGGCGGCAAGGTGGGATCAACGGCGTACTTGCGCTCAATGATCGGTGCATAGAGTTCCTGCATGATTTCAATGGCCTTGCGGCTACTACTGCCCAAAACAATGCGATCGGGATTAAAGGTGTCATAGATCGCTGAGCCTTCCCGCAAGAATTCAGGGTTACTGACCACATCAAAATCCAACGGCGGATGGGTGGCTCCAGCTCTAATCGCATCGGCTAACGCCGGTTCTCGCTCCACAACACCATCCAAAATGATCATCCGCACCCAGTCCCCTGAGCCAATCGGCACGGTGGATTTATTGACAATGACCTTGTATCCCAAAGACAAATGGGCTCCAATGCCCCGCGCAACGGCTTCCACATAGCGGGTATCCGTTTCGCCATTCGGCAGAGCCGGTGTGCCGACGGCAATAAAGAGCACTTCA
This sequence comes from uncultured Thermosynechococcus sp., assembly GCF_938074695.1. Classification (GTDB taxonomy): domain Bacteria; phylum Cyanobacteriota; class Cyanobacteriia; order Thermosynechococcales; family Thermosynechococcaceae; genus Thermosynechococcus. The sequence continues at coordinate 39,192 of NZ_CALJEM010000029.1, read as the reverse complement.
CCAAACTCCACTCCAGCGCCAAGATCACTACTGAAGCTGATGCGGCCACTGGCAATGCAACCACGGAGCAACTCCGTCAAGCCGGGTTCGTAAATTGGAGATTCCCCCCGTTGCAGTAGCTTAACTTTATCAATGTTGTTGTCTATGCACAGCACCTCATGGCCGATATGTGCCAAACATACCCCCGTCACCAGACCCACATAGCCGGTGCCAATGACACAAACCCGCATTCTTGGTCACCTCCCTAAACCTCTACCATCATAGGGGTGTAGGGTACGCCCAACCGCTCGGCGAAGTCAGGAATTGTGCGCTGCAGCCCCTCTAGGAGGGGAACGGTTGGCTGCCAGTTCAACACCGTGCGGGCAAGGGTAATGTCGGGACGACGACGCTGGGGGTCATCACTGGGCAGGGGCTTGAACTGAATTTCCACCCCCGGATTAATCAGGGCTTGGATTTTTTGCGCCAGCTCCAGCACGGTGTACTCATCGGGGTTGCCAAGGTTCACAGGGCCAATGTAATCGCTATTCATCAGCCGAATCAAGCCTTCGACCAAATCGCTGACATAGCAAAAACTGCGGGTTTGGGAGCCATCCCCATAGACGGTGAGGGGAACACCCTGTAACGCTTGGACAATAAAATTGCTTACCACTCGGCCATCATTGACCTGCATCCGCGGGCCATAGGTATTGAAAATCCGTGCCACCCGAACATCCACATTATTCTGGCGGTGGTAGTCAAACGTAAGGGTTTCGGCAACGCGTTTGCCTTCGTCATAGCAGGCTCGAATGCCAATGGGGTTGACATGACCCCAGTAGGATTCCACTTGGGGATGCACCAGCGGGTTGCCATAGACTTCTGAGGTGGAGGCAAGAAGAAACCGCGCCTTCACGCGTTTGGCCAACCCCAGCATGTGGAGGGTGCCCATGACATTGGTTTTAATGGTCTTAACGGGGTTGTACTGGTAGTGAACGGGGGAGGCCGGGCAGGCCAAGTGATAGATTTGATCCACTTCAAGGCGAATGGGGTCAGTGATGTCGTGGCGGATAAGCTCAAAATTCGGGTGCCCCAGCCAACGCAGTAGATTGCGCTTTGTGCCTGTGAAGTAGTTATCGAGGCAAACCACCTCGTGACCAGCTTCCATTAATCGATCGACCAGATGGGAACCAATAAACCCAGCCCCCCCAGTAACCAGAATGCGCATTGTGTTGTCTGGTGTTGTCTAAATGCTATACCCTTGCCTCAGATTAGCACGAGTTCACACGAGTTCACAGGAAGCCGGCAATCTCTGATTTTAGGGGGCGATCGCCTAGCCCAAACCAAATTTAAGAGCCTGTCCCCGCACCGCAGTATTCACGGTTCCTTGGCTAAAGACAATCTCCCCATTGACAAAGGTGTAAACAGGCCACCCTGTCAATACCCAGCCCTCAAAGGGACTCCAACCGCACTTGGTCAGCAGTTCTTCACGACGCACAGGGCGATAGGTCTGCAAATCCACCAGGACAAGATCCGCATCATAGCCGGGGGCAATTTTGCCTTTATTGGGAATTTCGTAGGCTGCCGCAACCGCAGTGGACATCCAACGCACCACCTGCGGTACCGTACAACGACCGGCCATAGCTTGGGTCAACATCAGCGGCAAAGCGGTTTCTACCCCTGGCATCCCGGAGGGACTTTGGGGATAGGGCTGCGCCTTTTCCTCCAGGGTGTGGGGGGCATGATCCGTGGCAATAAAATCAATTATCCCCTCCAATAGTCCCTGCCAAAGTTTCTTGTTATCCTCCTCTGTCCGCAGGGGCGGGTTCATTTGGGCAAGGGAGCCAATTTTGGCGTAGGCCTCCGTGGTCAGCAGCAAGTGCTGGGGAGTGACTTCCACTGTGACCCACGGGAGCTTGTGCTGGCGCAGAAAGTCCACTTCAATGCCGGTGGAAAGATGGAGAATGTGCAGGCGGCGCTCATACTTGCGGGAGAGCTGAATCGCGAGCTGGGTGGCGTTGAGGGCAGCCATCTCATCTTGAATTTGCGAATGAACCGCCACATCGGTGATGCCGGCAAACTGTTTGCGACGGGCACGGATCCGCCCTTGATCTTCGGCATGGACGGCAATGAGGCGGTTGCCCTCACCGAAAATGCGGTCTAAAATTGGCTCCTCATCCACCAAGAGGGGGCCGTGCATTGACCCCATGAAAATCTTGATGCCACAGACGGGGTGAACGGTGTTGAGCACAGCCAGGTTGTCCTTGGTGGCACCGATGAAAAAGCCATAGTTCACCACACATTTGGCGGCGGCGCGGGCCAGTTTATCGTCTAGGGTGGCCTGATCAATCGTTGGGGGACGGGTATTAGGCATTTCCAAAAAGCTGGTGACCCCCCCCTTGGCACAGGCACAACTGGCGGTGAATAGATCCTCTTTGTGCTCTAAGCCCGGTTCGCGAAAATGCACTTGGGGGTCAATCACCCCAGGCAGCAGGGTTAAACCCGTTGCATCAATTACTGTATCGCCGGGATTCACGGTGACGGTTTCGGCCACCTCCGCAATGCGATTGCCCTCAAGGCGCACCTGTTGTTGCCGCAGTTCCCCCTCTGGGGTACAAATCACCGCATTTTGAATCGCGATCGCCACCCTGCTCTCCTAGAAAATCCTTTGAAACTTACTTTTTACCCTGTCTTACCGACCGGTCAGACTTGAGGACTGTGGAGAGAATTGTAAACTATAAACATCTGTAATAGCTACTGCGACAAAAACTTGTCTCAGATCTATCTTCTTAACGGAAATAAAACCTTTATACTGTAGAGCGTGTCTGTAGCTGGGGCGCGATCAAATCGCTATGGAATCGGGTATTGACTTACAGGGGCAATTCATCAGTGCATTAGAATCCTTTGGCCTGTCCCATGATTTGGCCAAACTGCTATGGCTCCCCCTGCCAATGTTAATGATGCTGATTGTGGCTACAGTGGGGGTGCTGGTTGCAGTTTGGCTCGAACGGAAAATTTCTGCTGCGGTGCAACAGCGTATTGGCCCTGAATACATCGGCCCCTTGGGGATTTTGGCCCCCTTGGCCGACGGCCTCAAACTAATTTTCAAAGAAGACGTTCTCCCTGCGAATAGCGATCGCTGGCTCTTTACCCTTGGTCCGGCGGTGGTGGTCATTCCCGTCTTTTTGTCCTACATTATTGTCCCCTTTGGTCAAAACCTACTGATCTCCAACTTGGCGATGGGCGTTTTCCTCTGGATTGCCCTTTCCAGTATTGCCCCCATTGGCCTGCTGATGTCGGGCTATGCTTCCAACAACAAATACTCCCTGTTGGGGGGTCTGCGGGCAGCTGCCCAATCTATTAGCTATGAGATTCCCCTTGCCTTAGCGGTGTTGGCGGTGGCCATGATGTCCAATGGCTTGAGCACCGTGGAAATTGTCGAGCAGCAGTCGGCCTATGGCATCCTCAGTTGGAATGTTTGGCGGCAACCCATTGGCTTTTTGATCTTTTGGATTGCGGCTTTGGCCGAGTGCGAGCGTCTCCCCTTTGACCTGCCGGAAGCAGAGGAGGAGCTTGTGGCGGGCTACCAAACGGAGTACGCCGGCATGAAATTTGCCCTCTTTTACCTAGGGGCCTACGTCAACCTTGTGCTTTCAGCGCTTCTGGTGAGTGTCTTGTACTTCGGAGGGTGGAGCTTCCCAATTCCCTTAGAAACGATAGCCCATCTCCTTGGCATTCCCGAAACTAATCCCTTTTTGCAGATTGCCTTTGCGGTGCTGGGCATCACAATGACCTTAGTAAAGGCCTACTTCTTCGTGTTTTTGGCAATTCTGCTGCGGTGGACGGTTCCCCGTGTGCGCATTGACCAACTCCTAGACCTAGGCTGGAAATTTCTACTCCCAGTGGGTCTGGTGAACTTGTTGCTCACAGCAGGCTTGAAGCTTGCCTTTCCCCTTGCCTTTGGCGGTTAAGAAACTCCCTATTTCCATGAGGTGACCCATGAAATTCCTCCATCAGATTACCAACTATGCCAAAGAGGCAGTGCAGTCTGCCAAGTATATTGGTCAAGGCCTATCGGTGACCTTTGATCACATGCGACGGCGACCCATTACCGTACAGTACCCCTACGAAAAACTCATTCCTTCAGAACGATTTCGGGGGCGGATTCACTTTGAATTTGACAAGTGCATTGCCTGTGAAGTGTGCGTGCGCGTCTGCCCCATTAATCTGCCGGTGGTAGATTGGGTCTTTAACAAAGAGATTAAAAAGAAAGAACTCAGGCACTATAGCATTGACTTTGGGGTGTGCATTTTCTGTGCCAACTGCGTCGAGTACTGCCCCACCAATTGCCTCTCAGTAACAGAGGAGTACGAACTGGCCACCTACGATCGCCATGAGCTGAACTACGACAGTGTGGCAATGGGGCGCATTCCCTACAAGGTAACTCAAGACCCGATGGTAACGCCGATTCGCGAATTTGCTTACCTGCCGGCAGGGGTCATGTCTGGCCATGAGTTGCCCCCAGGTGCCCAACGGGCGGGAGAGCGTCCGGAGGCGATCGCCAATATGACCAAGACCTCTGAAACATCTGAGAACTAGGAGTTGCTGCTGTGGACTTAGCCACCCTAACCCAAACGGTTACCTTCTTTGCCCTTGCAGGGGCAGTCCTCTTTGCTGCCCTTGGCGTTGTGCTGCTCGACAACGTGGTCTATTCTGCCTTTTTGCTGGGGGGTGTGTTCTTGAGTATCTCTGGACTGTACATCCTCATGAATGCAGACTTTGTTTCAGCAGCACAAATTCTCATCTATGTCGGCGCGGTGAATGTTCTTATCCTCTTTGCAATCATGCTCGTCAATAAACGAGAAGCCTATACACCCGTGCCGGGTCGTTGGCTGCGTCAGGGGGGCGCGGCAGTGGTCTCCCTTGGGGTCTTTGCGCTGCTGACAAAGATGATTTTGCAAACCCCTTGGAAAATTAGTGCTCTGCCCCCCACCCCCGACAGTATCAAAACAATTGGCCGGCACTTTTTTAGTGACTTTCTCTTGCCCTTTGAATTGGCTTCCGTCTTGCTGCTGATGGCTCTGATCGGCGCAGTGGTTCTGGCACGTCGCGAACTGGTGTTGGAACCTGAACCCATCTTAGGGGAAGAGGTGGTTCCCCCCTTGGAGTTACCGGAACGTCCGCGTGAACCTGTGGCTTTGTCTGAAAAGTAGAGGAAGACAATGCAGTTAACCTATGTTTTAATCTTGGCGGCACTGCTATTTTGTATTGGCATCTATGGCTTGGTTACCAGTCGCAATGCCGTCCGCGTGCTAATGTCCATTGAGTTGCTTCTAAATGCTGTTAACCTCAACCTGATTGGTTTTGCCAACTATCTGGATGGCCAGCAAATTAAGGGGCAGGTCTTTGCGGTGTTTGTGATTACTGTGGCAGCGGCAGAAGCGGCTGTGGGTTTAGCGATTATTTTGGCCATTTATCGCAATCGCGACACGGTTGACATGGAGAAATTCAACCTCTTGAAGTGGTAGGCTAGAAGCTGGAACTTGCTTCCCTCAATTGCCGTCCATACATCAGGAACCAGTGTCAGCAAAAGGGCAATCACCTATGACAGTGCGTCTTGGTAAATCGGTCACTTACCTGTCGTTCATGGCATTGGGGGCAGCCGCTGCAATGTTTGCCACCCACTTGATGCCGGCGTCAACCCCCTTAGTGACCCCCAGCTTGGCGCAGCTGCCGGCACCGCTACCGGCGGCGGGAAATGACATTAATTTTATTGCCCGTGCTGTTGAGCAAGTAGGACCTGCGGTGGTACGGATTGATGCTTCCCGTACGGTACAAACCCGTGTACCGGCCATTTTTAATGACCCCTTCTTTCAAGAATTTTTTGGGCCAATGATGCCTCCCCCTAGTCGCGAAGAACGGGGGGTAGGATCAGGTTTCATTATTAGCAGTGATGGCTTGATTCTCACCAATGCCCACGTGGTGGAGGGTGCCAACCGCGTGCGAGTAACCCTTAAGGATGGCCGCACCTTTGAGGGTCAAGTCCTCGGCCAAGATCGTTTGACTGATGTGGCCGTGGTCAAAGTGAATGCCAACAATTTACCAGTGGTGCGCCTTGGCAATTCTGATAATTTGCGACCCGGCGAGTGGGCGATCGCCATCGGTAACCCCCTAGGTCTGGATAATACAGTGACGGCGGGAATTATTAGTGCCACCGGCCGCTCTAGCGGCGATATTGGTGTGCCCGATAAGCGGGTAGGTTTCATTCAAACCGATGCGGCCATTAACCCCGGTAACTCCGGTGGGCCGCTATTAAACCAGCGGGGGGAGGTTATCGGCATCAACACCGCCATCATTGGCGGCGCTCAAGGGTTAGGGTTTGCCATTCCCATTAATACAGCTCAGCGGATTGCTAAGCAACTGATTGCCAATGGCCGCGTAGATCACCCCTTCCTTGGCATTCGCATGGCCACTCTCAGTCCTGAAATACAGCAACGCCTCAATGCCAATCCCCGTAGCCCGATCCGCCTTCAAGACAGTGTGGGGGTAGTGATTGTTCAAGTGCTCCCTAATTCACCCGCAGCCCGTGCCGGTTTGCGAGCGGGGGATGTGATCCGTCGCATCAATGGCCAAACCATCACCAAAGCAGATCAAGTGCAGCAAATGGTGGAAAACACCGGTATTGGTCGCACAATGCAACTGGAAGTCAGCCGAAACGGTCAAACCCTAACTGTGGCTGTGCAGCCGGCTCCCCTCCCTGCCCAAGCCAGTCGCTAACGTGCTGACCGCAGTGCTAATTATTCCAACGGGAATTGGCGCTGCCATTGGCGGCTATGCGGGCGATGCGATTCCTGTTGTCCGTGCCTTGGCGCAGGTGTGCGATCGCCTAGTTACCCATCCCAATGTTCTCAACGGGGCGATGCTCTATTGGCCACTGCCCAATGTGTGGTATGTCGAAGGCTATGCCCTTGATGAATTTGCTGTGGGCCGTTGGGGGTTATTGCCACCGCGTCCAAATCGCATTGGCCTTTTGCTAGATGCAGCCATTGAACCGGAGCTGCAACTTCGCCATCGTCAAGCGGCGGCGGCCTGTTCTGCCACCTTGGGTTTAACCATTACTGAACCGGTGATTACAGATGAGCCTTTGGGAGTGCAATTACAAACCGCTGCTTCCGGCGCAACATGGGGCACCTTGGCAAACCCTGCCAGTTTATTGCGGGGGGTAGAAAAGCTGATGCAAGCGGCTAAGGCGGAGGCGATCGCCATTGTCAGCCGCTTTCCAGACGATCTAGGCACAGCAGCATTGCACCATTATCGCAGTGGCCATGGCGTGGATCCCCTAGCAGGGGCAGAAGCAGTCATTAGTCACTTGGTTGTCCAGCACTTTGAGATTCCAGCGGCCCATGCCCCAGCCTTGCAACCATTGCCCCTAGAGGAGACCGTGCATCCCCGCGCCCTTGCCGAAGAAATTGGCTACACCTTTTTGCCGTCGGTGTTGGTGGGATTGAGTTGTGCTCCTCGCTACAGCCGAACCACCCCACAGGCGTTGTGGCAACAGGATGTAGATGCTGTGATCGTACCCGCCACTGCCCTTGGTGGACGGGGAGTTCTGGCCTTTGCCCATCAGGGCGTTCCTATCCTAACGGTAGCCAACAATACCACAACCCTCAATGTTACAGGTGCCGATCTAGGGATAGAGACAATTCCTTGCCAGTCCTATGCCGAAGCCATTGGCGTCCTGAGTGCGATGAAGGCAGGGGTATCTTGGCGGAGCGTCACAACAGCAACCTGAAAAAATTTTTGCCTTCTGGGCATAGCCAGCACATCGCCCAAGGGGAACTCCCAGACACGGTGGAGAGGGTGGCTGATAAACGTAACTTGCCCCCATTCGGCACCCTCTAGGTGAACTGAACAAGTTGCAGAATCGCCAGGGGATTACAGCGCACGGATTTGATGAACTCCGGCACAGAATCAATGCGGTGGAGGATGTTTTGGTTCATCTCGGATATGCGGTGCGAGCCAATTCCCAGATTGCCCCTGAATTCACTTTCTAGATAGTGGTGCAGGCGATGCCGCTTCCCCCTTAGCCAACCCCTGCAATTTTAGACAAAACTCAACTAGGGGAAGATCTCGGCCGACGGTTGGTAGAACCATCCCCTGAGGAATCTCCTCCCCCATCCCTGACCTTTTTTTAGAGTGGTGGCTAAAAACCGCTCAGACCTTCACCAAGAAAATGCTGTTGGCCGCCCTCGGCGGGATGAGAGCACGGACGCTCCTCGGTTCTTCGGCTGAAGCAGCGGGTATCCGCGCTGGTACTCAAATTAGTCGTCATCTGGATCTGCAACAGTCCAACACCGCAGTAAGAAAGAAGAAAGTATAATTCTAAGGTAGTGGCCTCTGGAGATGTCCAGCGCGACAGGAGCGAACTAATGCTCGATACCATCTTACTCCTCATTGTCGTCGTGATGGGAATTGCCGTTGGCTTCAACAGCATTGACCTACTCCCGGCAACCGTTCTAGATCAAGTAGCTAACGTTCGTGGATTGCAGTGGGTCACGGCAGGGTTTGGTGCCATTTTAGGTATTGCCTTTGGTCTATTGTTGCAATCCTTTTACCATCGTCTTGAGCGCAATATCCGTCAATTGCCGCCAGAAACACTCTTGTCGCGAGCAGTGGGTCTTGTGGTGGGATTGCTTCTCGCCAATTTGGTGCTGGCACCGATTTTTCTGTTACCCATTCCCAAGGACTTTTCGTTTATTAAGCCACTGATTGCCGTTCTTACCAGCATTCTCTTTGCCTACTCGGGCACCACATTGGCGGATAGTCACGGCGCTGCCCTTCTGCGTCTGATTAACCCCAACGCTGTGGCCAGTAGTCTCTTAGCAGAGGGGACGCTTAAACCCGCCCGTGCCAAGGTACTGGATACCAGTTGCATCATTGATGGTCGCATTGAGGCACTCTTGAATTTAGGAGTACTGGAAGGCCAGATTATTGTGCCCCAGTTTGTGCTTCAGGAGTTGCAACTGATTGCCGATGCGGGGAATGAGCAAAAACGGATCCGCGGCCGGCGGGGGCTGGATGTCTTAAACCGTCTTCAAGCGAGTTTGGGCGATCGCATTGTCATTCACTCGGCAGACTATCCAGAACTAACAACGGTGGATGCTAAGCTAGTACGGCTGTGCCAAGAAATTAACGGCACCCTTGTCACCAATGATTTGAACCTGAACAAAGTTGCCCGCTTCCAAAAAGTGGATGTCTTTAACGTCAACGAGGTAGCGCAAGCTCTCCGTCCCATTTATCTTCCCGGCGATACGCTGGAGTTGAAAATTCTCAAGGAAGGGAAAGAGCCTGCCCAAGGGGTGGGCTATCTTGAGGATGGCACGATGGTGGTTGTTGAAGAGGGGGTTGATCACATCGGCGATCAGCTGTCGGTGGTCGTCACGGGTGCCCTGCAAACCGCGGCAGGTCGCATGATTTTTGCTCGCCTCCAAATGCCCACCATTGCCTAGCATTGCCTGCTTTCGCCCCTAGGGGTATGACATGACCCAAAAGCCACCAAAGGTTGCTTCACCTCGGCAACTGGTTTCTGCGGGGAGATGGGGCTTCTTTGTTTTTAGCCTCCTATTCCTCATAGGCGTGCTATTGGCAACGGTGTGGTAACCGATACTCTTTCCCATTGATCTGGTGAATCCGGATCAGCTACGGCCATTACCGAATTTCTTGCAACTGCCGGCGGATGACCTAAGGGTCTGGTGGCCTGTGGTTCTTGCAGCAGGGGTGGCGATCGCCCTCAACTTTATTCCCAGCAATAATGTCAGCCGCCTCATTGTGATTCTTTTGGGCTGCCGCTATCTGGGGTGGCGTGGCTGGGTAACGTTAAATGATGTCCACTGGCTCAGTTGCGGCTTGGTGAATTTGTCCAGGACTATTGGCCTAAAGCAGGCCGCGATAGCGAATAAACGTCAACACTGCTGCCCACGACCCCAAGGCCACCTTAAGGGCAATGAGAATATTCAGCCAAGGAATCCAACCGCCACTGAGGAGCGTGCCAAACTGACCCGCAGGCAAGGCCACTCCTATCAATAGGCTGGCACCGCAGAGTATGAAAACAATCACAGAGATTTTTTCCCAGGTGGCGGCATGGAAACGCCGATAAATGCTCTCTAACCACTCTGGAGCGGAAGTAATGGCCACAAGGCCAATCGCCGTCCCGCCAGCGACGCCAGCAGCAAATCCACCCCCCGGACTCAGGTGCCCCCGCAGGGCCAATTCAAGACACACAAGGGAGCAAATGGTGGCGCCAAATCTTGCCAAAACAATGGAAGGTTGATCGTTAAAGCGGCTAACGTGGCCAAGGGGTTTTTCATTGCTGAGTAAATACTGCGCCCCCATGATGGCAAGGGTGAATACCACCACCTCAAAAATGGTGTCGTACAAGCGATTGCGCAAAATCACGGCAGTAACGGCATTGGGAATTGCACTTTGGTGAACAAGGGTTTCGACAATGGGAATCGTCGGTACTGTAGGTGGGGTGGGGATCATCAGCATTTTCCCCAGCAGCAGCACTGCCGCAATCCCATAAAGCCAAATCATGCCCTTGACTCCTTTTCAGTAGGCAAAGGGTAATACACCAGTTCTGTGAGATTGGTGAGGTGGGGCTTGAGGAGGGTATAGAGACGTGGAACTCGGGTCATCGTTAATAATTGAGTGGTTTCTTCAGCACAGAGGGCGTGGATCTCGCGATCGCGGAGTGCTATTTTAAGTTGCTCAAACGTAGGATAAATGATCAATTCAACACGCAAATGATAGGGGGCAACGGCTTCACGAATGGCTTCCAGTAAACGATCCAAGCTATCGGTGGAGAGAGCTGAAGCCAGGATGCCCAACCGCAACACAAGGGAGGAGCGCACGGCAACTGCGTAGAGCATAATTGAGAGCATGGTTCCCACAAGGGCCTCGGTCAATGCCACATCAGCAGCACCCAGAATTGCGTAGATCAAGGCGGCTACAGCACCCACAATGCCCCGAATGACCAAGACATGGTAGGGATTATCCTGAAATACCAACATTAAGGCGGTAAGCGGTAGGAGTGCTGTTACCCCAATCATCCAGCTATCCATCACTGTCCTCCCCTTGGGAGCAGTAGGCCAGCACATAGCCCAAAATGGTGTTCCAAAGGGCAAGGGAAATGAGCGCCAAGACGAGAAGCGGCCATTCGCGGGGAATGCGCAGTAACACGCCGATCATGATAGCCATCGAACCCAAGGTATCTGAGACCGACAAAAAATGCAGTTTATAGAGGGGCGATCGCCGACCCACCAGTGGCCATGTGCCCCACAACCAGAGAAATAGACCAAAGCTGATGCAGGCATTACTAAGCCACTGTAGGATCACTTTACCCCCTCCCTAAAGATTGGCGACATCCCGCAGTCGTCGCAGAATCTGCGCAAGGAGCATCAAGGCACCATTGCCCACACTGAGAATGATGATGCCCACAATGCCAATCATCCAATCATCCCGCTGCACCGACACCAGCAAGATCATAATTGCTGCTTTTGTGGCAATACTGGCAAAAGCCAACATCTTCGACCAGATGTGCTCCCCTTTCCAAGCAGCATAGAGGGGAATACCCAGAATCAGCAGCATGATGACTAAAAAGGCCGTCATTTTTCGGGTCTGTGCTCCACGAGTTGATGGACTTCAAACCAGCCCTCCTCGTTGTAGTGCAGTACAATCGTCTTGGGCGTGAAGGTGATCGTAAAAATATCCAGAAAAATCAACCCAGGGGCACGGGTAGGGTCAACGGGTTCACGGACAATCGCTTCATGGGGATGGGGACGCACTATCATTTCAATCGCTTGAATATAGGCACGGGGAACAGCCATCACCACTTTTCCTAGGGTACTCAGCCACTGCCATAGTGTTGCCCTACCCCTTCGGCCTTGAGGCAGCAGGAGCGAAACCAGAATACCAATCGCCAGATTGACCAAACCAAAGTCCGCCGTCAGCAGCAGCCAAATCATCAGGCGCAGGGCAAAGATCAAATAATTCATAGGGCTAATCCCACCAAGCCAAGTAACAGTAATAGCATCACCCCTAGAAGATGCTCTAGGCGCTCCCAAGCCCCCCGCCAAGGGGATTCCCAGCGGGAGACCCCCAAGGCCACCAGACCACACCCCACCAAGGGCAGCAAAAAAGCGCGTAACAAACCCATGCCACTCCTGTAGGCTTCCATGTAGCCGGCATTGGCAAGAAATAGCCCACCCAAGAGCACCATGGTGGCGGTACTGTAGCCCACGGGCAGAGGGGTCTTGCCGGGATAGTGGGGCAAAAAGAGGAATTTGCTGTAAATTGTGGCCGTTAAACAGCCAGCGCCATAGAGCAGTCCCTGCTGCCACGGCTCAAGGTAACTCAGGGTCAAGACTTTAGCGGGAAATCCGGCAAGGAAGGGCACACCGACAATGCCATAACCGGCAATTATCAGGGCGATCGCCACCGGGCGCGGCAGACCCTCTTGGCGCAATTCACTAAGACGATAGTGACGCAGTTGCCCCACACTCAGAAAAAGACTGGCCTTTGCTAAACCGTGCATAAGGGCATACAAACCTGCCGCTGCTGGGGCAATGATCACCCATCCCAGTTGGCCAAGGGTACTGAAGCTGAGCATCCGCCGCACATCCTCGGCCACCAAGGCAAACACTGCTCCAAACAAGATCGAGGCGAGGGCAAAAAGCTGCACAATGTCGGCAATCTCGCTATACAGGAGACTGAGGCGAGCTAGACTAAAAACTCCCGCATTTTCGACAACGCCGGCTAGGAGAGCAGCAACAACAGGAGCGGCAACAACATTCGTTTGGGGTAACCAAAGCCCACTGACGAAAATGGCGCCCTTTGCCAACAATGCCACCAAAATCAGAGCCACAGCTTCTGGCGGTGCTGGCATCAGAGCACTAAAGGCAAAGGTATAGTTTGTCCGATAAACAAGAGCTACCCCTATGAGATAGAAGAGCATGGCCACATTGCTCACCATCAGGTAGCGCAGGGCAATCCAAAGAGAACGATCGCTGGGGGGATAGGCAATCAATAGAAAGACGACAATCCCCAGCACCTCAATATTGACGTAGAGACTGAGGAAATCCGCTGAAATAAAGACGGTGTTGGCACAGCCGTGGAGCAGACACAGCAGAACATAAAAGAACGCCCTATAGCCCTCCTGCCACGTATGTAACAGTGCTGCCAAAATGACGAGGGCATTGGTGACAATAAAGTAGCCACTGAGGGGGTCAATGCTCAAGGAAACGCCAAAGCTATCCAGCAGGATAAAGGAAGTGTTGATTTGGTGGATGATGATGCCTAAGCCGACACAGAGGGAAACCAAGGCGATCGCCAGCGTTAGACCCCGCGCCAAGGGGGGCAGTAGATAAAGCATTAAGCCGGCCACAAATGGCAACAAAATCCAAGCGATCGCCAGCTCTGTCATTGCCACTTCCTACAGATACTTTTGATCAATTTCTGGCGTTTCCAAAGTTGGGTTATCCCGCGCTAGCTTCATTGCCGCCACCAGCATCAGCGTTTGAATTGAAAGACCAATCACGATCGCGGTTAAAATCACCGCTTGGGGCAGCGGATCCGCATAGGCAGTATCAAAGACCCCCCCACGCGCAATAGGTGTAACAAAGCCACTGTGGGTAGCAATCACCACAAACAAAGCCACCACGCCGGTGCTCATGACATCCATTGTCACAATCTTCATGAGTAGATTTTTCTTGACAATCGTGGCTAAAAAACCGACGAGGATAGTGACAAAAACGCTTGCTTGCAAGAAAATCATGACTTTAACCCGCAGACACCCTGATATTTAGAACAGACTTTAACATTCCCTCTTTCCTTTGGGGTGCAGTTTTTTGCGGTAGAACTGCACCGCCGTAGCCAACGGTGGGGAACCTGCCGGCCTCCTTAAGCACGTTAAACCCCATCTTAACTTTATTCAGATCAATGTTAGTTTTCTATTAAATAGGTTTTTGTCAATAGCTATGCCATGAACTTTATAATTTAGAAAAGTGCTTAACAATTTGCAACATTTGGCGAATAGGTATATATTCTTATTGAGGTACTTTAGATACTTAAACAGATCACTGGACTCGTCCCTTGGGGGGTTGTCTGATGAATGTCCAATTTCCTTGGCTGACTGTAGTAACGCTGCTGCCTTTAGGGGCAGCCTTCTTGATTCCCGTGTTGCCCGACCGCGAGGGGAAGACAGTCCGCTGGTATGCCCTGGCGATCGCACTCCTCGAATTTGGCCTTTCGGCAATGGTTTTCTGGCAGCACTACGATGCCCAATCTGCCCAGATGCAAATAGTGGAAACTGTGCCTTGGCTCCCGCAAATTGGCCTGAACTGGTCTCTAGCGGTTGATGGCCTTGCCGTCCCCCTGATTTTACTGACGGGTCTGGTGAATACAGTGGCAATCTTTGCGGCTTGGCAAGTGAAGCAAAAGCCGCGTTTATTTTATTTCCTGATGCTGGCACTCTACAGTGCCCAAATTGGCGTCTTTGCTGCCCAAGACCTGATTCTTTTCTTTTTGCTGTGGGAACTGGAACTGGTCCCTGTCTATTTGCTGATTTCTATCTGGGGCGGCGCCAAACGCCAATACGCTGCAACCAAATTCATTCTCTACACTGCCGTTGGTTCCCTCTTTATCCTCATTGCTGGCCTAGCGATGGCCTTCTATGGCGGTGACTTTACCCTCAGCATGATGGCTTTAGGCCTGAAGGACTATCCCTTGGCGCTGGAACTCTTTGCTTACAGTGGCTTCCTGATTGCCTTTGGGGTCAAGCTGCCGATTTTCCCACTACACACTTGGTTGCCCGATGCCCATGGGGAAGCCTCTGCGCCGGTCTCCATGGTGTTGGCAGGAGTGCTTTTGAAAATGGGGGGCTATGGTCTAATTCGCTTCAACCTGCAAATGCTCCCCGATGCCCACATCTACTTTGCCCCTGTCCTCATTGCCCTAGGCGTGGTGAATATTGTCTATGGTGCCCTGACTGCCTTTGGCCAAGAAAATCTAAAGCGGCGACTGGCCTACTCCTCAATTTCCCACATGGGTTTTGTGCTCTTGGGGATTGGTGCCCTCAACGGCATTGGTCTCAATGGGGCGATGCTCCAAATGCTCTCCCACGGTTTGATTGCGGCTGCCCTCTTCTTCTTGGCGGGGGTGACCTACGATCGCACCCACACCTTGGCCATGGAAAAAATGAGCGGCATTGCTCAATCCATGCCGAAAACCTTTGCCCTCTTTACCGCCGCCGCCATGGCCTCTTTGGCACTGCCCGGCATGAGTGGCTTTGTCAGTGAACTCACCGTCTTTTTGGGCTTAACCAACAGCGATGCCTACTCCACCACCTTCAAAGTGGGGGTGATGTTCCTTGCGGCGGTGGGGGTGATTATCACGCCCGTCTATCTGCTCTCGATGCTGCGCCGTGTCTTTACGGGCAAACAAGCGGGCGATATATTTGACAAACTGCTTTTGGACATCAATCCCCGTGAAACTTTTATTGCCCTCTCCCTCCTGTTACCGATTATTGCTGTGGGGATGTATCCCAAACTGGCTACCCAGACCTACGACGTGACCACAACGGCGATCGCCACTCACGTCCATGCCGCCCTCCCTGCGGTGGCGCAACACCATCTGCCCCTGTATGCTCAATTAACGCAATTTGCTCCCAGTTTGCTGAGTGAGGCAGCAGTTGCCAACAGTACCCTGTAGGGCTTTAGGGAGGGGGATGCAGGTTTGCCAACTGGCAGGTCAAGGCATTCATTAGCTAGAGTGGAGTAACAGCATTCCTGCCCTTGGGCAGATTGCATCCAGCCCTTTTCCCAAAGATAGTACGTGCTTCGCCCTGTGAAAACTAAGATAGAAGAGCAATCCATCTCTTCTGTTGTCTCCATATCCTAGAAAAGGGCTGTAAACTGAATACGGTGATTCAATACAGGCTCTATGAGTAATCTTGAGAAACAAATCGAACAAGCTCGCGAGGAAGCCCATCAAATCTGTGATACCGAAGGGGCAACCTCTGGACAATGCGCCGCTGCTTGGGACGCCCTTGAGGAACTGCAAGCGGAAGCTGCCCATCAGCGCGCTGAACAGCAAGATCACAAAACCTCCTTTCAGCAGTACTGCGATGATAACCCTGATGCTGCTGAGTGTCGCATCTACGACGACTAAGGGTTGAGGCTGTGGGTCGCTGGCAACAGTTGTGGGATCAATTTGCCGCAGCGACGGGTCAGCGGCTCCACGATGGTCAAGCCCTTGCAGTGGGGGGTGGCAGTATTAACACCACCTATGTGTGGCAGCATCCGCAGCAAACGCTTTTTATCAAATTTAATCGCCCTGAACGGCAATCTATGTTTGCTGCCGAAGCCAATGCCTTGCGGGCGATCGCCAAGGTTCAGGCAATTCGTGTTCCCTTGCCCCTGCTGTGGGGAAGTGTGGCGGACGCTAGTTTTCTAGTGTTAGAATACCTGCCGCTGACCAGTTCAGGGGATTGGTGGCAAATGGGGGCACAGCTAGCGCGGTTGCATCTCCAGGGTACAGGCGATCGCTACGGCTGGCCAGAAAATAACACCATTGGTGCCACCCCCCAAATCAACCCTTGGTCAGACAACTGGGGCGAATTTTTCCGCGATGCTCGGCTGCGTTATCAGTTTGATCTGGCTCGCCGTCGGGGTGGGCACTTTCCCAAAGCCGAGAAGTTACTGGCAGCCATTCCGGAACTCCTGAATCATGAGCCAGCCCCTACCCTAGTTCACGGCGATCTCTGGTCGGGGAATGCTGCCTTTTGCCGCACAGGGGAACCTGTGATTTTTGACCCTGCCAGTTACTATGGCGATCGCGAAGTGGACTTAGCAATGAGTGAACTCTTTGGGGGGTTTCCTGATGCTTTTTATCAGGGCTATAACGCCACCTATCCCCTACCCGCCGCCTATGCACAACGGAAAACCGTTTACAACCTGTACCACATTCTCAATCACTTCAATCTTTTTGGCGGTAGTTATGCTGCCCAAGCTCAGTACATGATTGAGCAGATCCTGCAATTCCTCTGAGTCAGGTCCTAGCTCATCCCGTGGAACAGAATGCTTTCCAAAGCACCCGAAGATTAAACAGTAACCTCTAGCCTGATGTCGCTGTAGTATCGTGGAGTGCATAGCTTCAATTTGTTTGCGAGATTCCCTCCTATGTCCGATGGCAAAGTGCCACCCACGAATGCTTCTACGACCGAATCTATTGCAGCCAAGACCAACAAGGCGACAGAACCTTGGTGGCTGGAAATGGCCAAAACCCTAGGATTAGCGGCTGTTCTTGCTATTGGTATTCGTACATTTGTGGCGGAGGCCCGCTATATCCCCACCGGCTCAATGGAAGAAACCCTGCTGATTAACGATCGCCTGATTATTGAAAAAATCAGTTACTATTTTCACTCCCCCCACCGTGGCGACATTATTGTTTTTAATCCAACCCCAGCGCTCCAGCAGGCGGGCTTTCGCGATGCCTTCATCAAACGGGTAGTGGGCTTGCCCGGCGATCGCGTGGAGCTGCGTCAAGGGCGAGTCTATGTTAACAATCAACCCCTACCTGAACCCTATCTTGCGCCTTCATCTTTTACGTCGGTGGATACCTGTGCCGGCATACAGCCCTATTTGGCACAACCGCAAGTCATTCCCCCCAATAGTTACTTGGTTTTGGGAGATAACCGCAATAACAGCTTTGACGGTCGCTGCTGGGGGGTGGTACCCCGCAATTACATTATTGGTCGGGCGGCAATTCGTTTTTGGCCCCCCGATCGCTGGGGGCTGATTACGAATCCCATGGCACCGCAACAGTGAGGCAAACGCTGCGCACTGAAGTACTGGTGGTTGGCGGTGGTACGGGGGGGGTAGCTGCTGCCTTAACGGCGGCTCGTGCCGGTGCGCAAACGGTGCTGGTCAGTGAAACCCCTTGGCTTGGCGGCATGCTCACCAGTGCGGGGGTAGCTGCGCCCGATGGCAATGAACTTATGGCTTGGCAAACAGGACTGTGGGGTCAATTTCTGCGGGCGATCGCCCAGCGACAGCCGGGGGGGCTAGATCATGCTTGGGTGAGTTTCTTTACCTTTGAGCCAAAGGTGGCCGCTGATCTGTTTGCCGAGTGGGTCAAGGCAACCCCTCACCTGACGTGGATTGTCGGCGATCTTCCCCAAGCGGTTTTGCGCCAAGGCGATCGCATCCTCGGTGTAGAATTTACCGGCCTCACCATCCATGCCCAAATCACCATTGACGCCACAGAACTGGGGGATCTCCTTGCCTTGGGGCAGATTCCCCATCGCTGGGGGTGGGAGTGGCAGGCGGAAACCCAAGAACCCTCTGCACCTGTAGCCCCCACCCCTCTGACGCAGACCTATCCCGTTCAAGCCCCCACATGGGTTGTGGTGTTGCAGGACTATGGGGAGGGAGCCACTGCCCCGGAGATTCTCCCTTCGCCGCTGTGGGAGGAGCGCAAATTTAGCGGCGCTTGGGCTGGCTACGACCCGCAGCACTTTCTCAACTATGGCCGCCTGCCGGGAAATCGCTTTATGCTTAACTGGCCACAGCAGGGAAATGACTATGGCGTGGGTCTGGAGCGCCTGGTGGGTTCTCCCCAAGCTCGCCAGGCCTTTTGTCAAGAAGCGCGCTGGCACGCCCAGGATTTTGCCTGCTACATTCAACGCCACCTTGGGCGCCGCTATGGTCTAGCGGAGGAGACCTTTCCCCGATTCCCCGCTAGCTTGGGGGGCGGTGCCTATGCCCTCCATCCCTACTACCGGGAAAGTCGCCGTCTGATCGGCCTTACCACGATTCAAGAGCAGGACATTCTCCCCAATGCTCCACCCCCCGTTGATGCTCAAGGTCACTACACGGGGATTGCTATTGGCAACTACCCGAACGATCACCACTATCCAGGGATGGAACTCCCCCTGATGCCTAAGTCTATCCGTTGGGGCGGTCGCTGGACAGGGACGCCCTTTGTAGTTCCCTATACCTCCTTAATCCCCCAGCGGGTAGAAGGCTTTTTAGTTGCAGAGAAAAATATCTCCGTGACCCACATTGCCAATGGTGCCACCCGCTTGCAACCTTTGGTCATGGGCATTGGGCAGGGGGCAGGGTGGTTAGCTGCCACAGCCATTCGCCAAGGGAAATCTCCTCAAGAGCTGGTGGGTGCCCTTGATCTGAGGCCTTTAATTCAGGCGTGCCAGCAGGGCATTTTTCCCTTCTTTAACCTGCCATTGCAACATCCAGAATGGGAAGCTTGGCAACTCCGAACGTTAGAGACCTTTGATCCTACCCTTCCCCTGCCTTGGACGGTGGCGATCGCCCACCCCACGCCGATGACTGTGACCGCAGGAATGCAAACTCTCAGGGGCGAATTTGTGAAATTAGGAGAGCAAGCCTATCAACTGCATACTGATCGGCGGTTGTGGCCCTTGGTGACGCTCCACCCCACTGTGAACGAGCGCCTGCAAACCTATAGAGATGGGCAGCCGATTACGGTTACAGGCTTCGTGAACCCCTATGCCCCCTGGATACGGGTAGAGCATGTGGCCTAGGTTTCGCAGCTCAGTTCCCCAAGGCGTTAATTAAAGCGTAGATTCTCGCCGTAGTCCACGGAAACATCAATAATGCGGGGGACAGACTCCCCTGAAGCCGTTTTAAGAGTTGGAATAGTAACAATGCCTGATGACCCCATCACTTGGCGTAGGTTATGGATTAACTTCTGCGCTTTGACGGCAAAGCTCTCATTTTCAAGGCATTTCATAATTCAGCCGAAAGTTATCCTGCTGCCAGATCAGAGATCACTTTGGCCAGGTCAATGTCCTTTTGGGTAATCCCACCCGCATCATGGGTGGTGAGGCAGACTGTCACCCGATTCCAAGAAATGGTTAAATCTGGGTGGTGTCCCGCCTGTTCAGCGGGATCCACAAGGCGATTGACAAAAGCAATCGAACCTAGGAAGTCTTTGAAGGTAAAGGTTTGTTCAAGGCGATCGCCCACCAGTTTCCAGCCGGGTAAGCTGGCTAGCTGCCCCTCAATCTCGGCTTGGGATAATCGCTCTGCCATGGTTTTGCCTCAATCCCTTCGTTCTAGGGTAGCAAAGCTAACTTACCAACTGGCCTTGACTACCCCCGGCAGTAGCCCTTGGTGTGCCATTTCCCGCAGGGCATTGCGGCAGAGGCCAAAATCCCGGTAATAGCCCCGCGGGCGACCCGTCAGCCAGCAGCGATTCCGCAGCCGTGAAGGGGCACTGTTGCGGGGCAAGCGTTGCAGTTGACGATGGATGCTCATGATCTCTTCTGGGGTTTCGGCACTGGCCAGTTTGGCCTTGAGTTCTTGGCGTTTACTGGCGTATTTAGCAACGAGCCGTTGCCGCTTTTTCTCCCGTTCGATCATGCTTTTTTTGGCCATGGGGGTGTGTTTGTCCTCGATAATGGTGAATTTGGTATCCTATATCGTATCAAAGAGCGATTTGCCGCTGCAACTGTTGATCCTTGCGGGGTATTCCTGTGCCCTTACATCTGTACAACACACTGTCTCGCCGCCTTGAACCCTTTTCCGCCCTGCACCCAGAGCGGGTGACCATTTATGCCTGTGGGGTCACGGTGTATGACTACTGCCATCTAGGACATGCCCGTTCCTACGTAGCGTGGGATGTACTGCGCCGCTATCTCACGTTCTTGGGCTACTCCGTGTACTACGTCCAGAATTTTACCGATGTTGACGACAAAATTATTCGGCGCGCCCTTGAACAGGGAGAAACCATGGCGGCGGTCAGCGATCGCTACATTGCGGCCTACCACGAGGATATGGCTCGCCTGAACATTTTGCCGGCCAATGCCTATCCCCGCGCCACAGCGGCCATTCCGGCCATCCTTGACCTTATTCAAAGTCTCATTGAGCGCGGCTATGCCTATGTGGTGGACGCAGATGTGTACTATGCGGTGGAGCGGTTTCCCAACTACGGCAAGCTCTCTGGGCGCCAACTTTCTCAATTGGTCGCCGGTGCCAGCGGTCGGGTTGAGGAAGGGGAAGAGCAGCGCAAACATCACCCCCTAGATTTTGCCCTTTGGAAAGCTGCCAAACCAGAAGAAACCCAAGTGTATGAACCGTGGGAAGCGCCTTGGGGCAAAGGCCGCCCCGGCTGGCACATTGAATGTTCAGCCATGGTGCAACAGGTCTTAGGGCCAACCATTGACATTCACTGCGGGGGCATGGATTTAATTTTCCCTCACCACGAAAATGAAATTGCCCAATCAGAGGCGGTGACGCAACAGCCCCTTGCACGGTTTTGGCTGCACAACGGCTTTGTGACCGTTAATGCCGAGAAAATGTCGAAGTCATTGGGCAACTTCACCACTATTCGCGATTTGCTGGGTCAGGGGGTTGATCCAATGGCGTTACGCCTGTTGGTGTTGCAGGCTCAATACCGCAAACCTTTGGACTTTACACCGGAGGCACTTACCGCCGCTACCAAGGGCTGGCAAACCTTGGCGGAAGCCCTGCGCTTGAATCGGCAGATTCCCCTCCCCCCCGCGCCGCCGCAAGACGCGAAAAGCCACCCCAGTGGCCAAGCCTTTTGTCAGGCCATGGATGACGACTTGAACACTGCCGCTGCTTTGGCAGTGATCTTTGAACTGGCGAAAACCCTCAATCGCGAGCAGCATCGCTATCTCCATGGGGGAGACTTGGGGCGATCGCTCACTGAGGTGAGTCGCGATTGGCACACTTTGGTGACCCTTGCTCAGGTGTTGGGTTTAGAGGTCAAAGAGGAGTCAAAAGCTTCGCAGACAATAGGACTAACCGATGAGGAAATTCAAGAGTTAGTTGCGGCTCGTACTGCTGCCCGTCAAGCCAAGAACTATGCCGAGAGCGATCGCCTGCGGGATCTGCTGTTGGCTCGAGGGGTCAAACTCGTGGATCAAAAGGATGGCACCACCCATTGGTTCCGCATACCCGCTGGCTTAACCTCTTGAATTTGGAGTCAATCATGAACGAGTCTCTGCCTGAGCTGCGTCAGGAACTCTTGGCGCTTCTTTGCCGCGATGCTTACCGCAGCGGTGACTTTATCCTTGCCTCTGGCCAAAAAAGCCAATACTACATTAACTGCAAACCTGTGACCCTCTCGGCGCGGGGCGCTTACCTTGTGGGGCGACTCTTCTTGGAGCAATTAGCTCCGGAAGCAGTGGCAGTGGCGGGTCTTACCCTTGGGGCAGACCCCTTGGTGGTGGCCGTGAGCGTGCTCTCCAATTTGCAGGGGCAGGATCGGGCGGCGCTGATTGTACGCAAGGAAGCCAAAGGCCACGGCACGATGAGCTTTATTGAAGGCCCCCCCTTGCCCCAAGGGGCGGTAGTCACGGTGCTGGAGGATGTGATCACCAGCGGCGGCTCTGCCCTCAAGGCCGTTTTACGTCTTCAAGAGGCGGGTTACGTTGTTAATGAAGTCCTTGCCATTGTGGATCGCCAGGCGGGCGGGGAAGCCGCCTTGACGGCTCAGGGGGTACCCCTGCGATCGCTTTTTCGAGTTAGTGACCTTGCAGCCTATCTCAATTCGGCTCAATTAAATCCCCAACCGCTGGTAGATTTCCTCTAGGTGCTTGAGGTGATGTTCAGGGTTAAAGCAAGCTTCGAGTTCCTCTGGTGTAAGGTAGCGCCGAATCTCAGGGTCCCCCTTAAGGTTGGCGGCAAAATCCCCATTGGGTTGATTCCACGCGGCGTGGGCGTGTTTTTGCACCAAGGCGTAGGCGGCTTCGCGACTTAGACCCTTCTCCACCAGTGCCAAGAGCACCCGCTGACTAAAGATCACACCGCCGTAGCAATTCATATTGCGGCGCATATTCTCCGGATAGACCTGTAGGGTTTGCACCAAGTCCGTCATTTCCACCAACATAAAGTGGGCAAGAATCGAGCTGTCGGGCAAAATCACCCGCTCCACGGCACTGTGGGAAATATCCCGCTCATGCCAGAGGGCAACATTTTCCAGAGCCGCCAAGGCATTGCCCCGCAGTACCCGCGCCAACCCCGTCAGCCGTTCAGACCGAATGGGATTGCGTTTGTGGGGCATGGCGGAGGAGCCTTTTTGTCCTTTAGAGAAAAATTCCTCCACTTCTAGAACATCGGTGCGCTGCAGATTGCGAATCTCAACGGCAAAGCGCTCAAGAGTTGCCCCCAACAGGGCAAGGGTCTGGGCATAGTCGGCATGGCGATCGCGGGAAATGACCTGGGTTGAAGCGGTATCCGGTTGCAGTCCCAGTTTTTGGCAGGCGATCGCCTCTACGCGCGGATCCACATTGGCATAGGTGCCCACAGCGCCCGAAATTTTGCCCACCGCCACGGTTCGCTGCAATTGACACAGGCGATCGCGATGGCGCAGCAGCTCCGCCAGCCAACCCGCCAGCTTGAAACCAAATGTAATTGGCTCGGCGTGAATTCCATGACTGCGTCCCACCATCACCGTATAGCGATGTTCTTGGGCGCGGTGGCGCACCGCCTGAATGAGATACTCCAACTGTTCTTGAATCAAGGTCAGACTGGCCACCAATTGCAGCGCCAAACCGGTGTCTAAAACATCGGAACTGGTTAGCCCAAGGTGAATGTAGCGCCCGGCATCACCCACATTCTCGTTGACATTGGTGAGGAAGGCAATGACATCGTGCTTTACCTCCGCTTCAATCTCAGCCACCCGTTGGGGGTCAAACTTGGCTTTAGCTTTGATTTCGGCCACTGCCTCAGGGGGAATATGCCCCAGTTCCGCTTGGGCCTCGCAAACTGCAATCTCAACATCCAGCCATGTTTTGAATTTGTAGGCATCGGTCCAAAGATTCCCCATGGGGGCAAGGGTATAGCGTTCGATCATGGGCGTGTATCTTGACTAAAGGTGATGAAAAACTGCAATCTAATGCAATCGAATGGCGATCGCCTACTTGCGCTCAGGATGGTATGTCGCCTCCGCTGTGGCAAAGCCATTGAGGCGATAAATCAGTTGGTAGAGGCGACTATAATCCCGCTGATTAAAGTGCATGATCAATCGCGGCAAATGGAGCGTGTGCGTCAGGGCAGGGCGGTTAATGGGTTGCTCGTCTTCCACTTCCCGCGGCAGGGGTTCTGTGCGTTCAATCTGCCCCGACACAAGAATATCTTGAAAATCGCGATTGAGTTCTGTCAAAGCAGCCTCACTAATGTCTTGATTCAACCGCAGCACCAAGCGATCGCCCACATAGCGGCTAGAGTGATAGACACGATAGAAGCCACTCAGGTGGGCTAAGCCTTCTTCTACACTGGTGCAGATGCGATAGAGTTCCTGATCTTCGGCGTTAATCAATCCCCTGGCCACCAGTTCTTCGCGAATAAACCGATCCCAGTGCTGCCAGTAGCTGCTACCGGGAACATCCATCAAGACCAGGGGTTTGGGGGGAGCTTTGCCCGTTTGGCAGAGGGTCAAGCATTCAAAGGCTTCATCTTGGGTGCCAAAGCCACCGGGGAAAACGGCAATGGCATCGGTTTCTTTGAGCAAAAAGAGCTTGCGCGTAAAGAAGTACTTAAAGTGAATCAGGCGCGGATCGCCTTCAATATAGGGATTAGCACCCTGTTCAAAGGGCAGTTCAATGTTGAGGCCAAAGGATTGATTGGGACCCGCCCCTTTATTCCCCGCCTCCATAATGCCGCCCCCGGCACCCGTGATAATCATAAACCCCATGGCACTCGCCGCTTGGGCAAAGTGCACCGCCATTTCATAGACTGGCGACGTGGAGGGAGTTCGGGCGGAGCCAAAGATCGAAATTTTGCGGGTATGGCGATAGGGGGCAAAGACCCGTAGGGCTTGGTGCATGTCCCGCAGGCAGGAACGCAAAATCTTCCAATCCAGTCGTTCGAGTTCCTCGTCGGCAATATCGAGAAACAGTTGCAGGGCTTGGTAAATTACGTCGCCGTGGGGCACACTGTCTAAGCGACGAATTAACTGATCCAGATCTTGCTGTAGGCTACTTAAAGCGACTCGCGAAAGGGTCATAGCACCCTAAGAACGTTAGCACCCTATTTTATCAGGCAGCGGGATCACCTGACGCAGTGGGTAGGCTGAGGGTAAAGGTGGTCATGCCCGCTTCACTGCTGGCGCTAATTTCACCCTGCAATTGCTCCACGAGTTTTTGGGTGAGGGCGAGGCCTAAACCTGTGCCCCCCTGTTGCCACGGATCCGCATTGGGAATGCGATAAAACTTTTCAAAGATGCGCGGCAGTTCCTCACCGGGAATCTCTGAGGGATTACTCACTTGAATTTGCAGGCGATCGCCCCCGATTGGCTCAAAACGGACAACAATCTGCGCTCCAGCAGGGCTGTACTTACAGGCATTGTTGAGTAACTCTGCCAAGATGCGGGCTAAAGCATGGCGGTTGGAGAGGAGAGGTGGCAAAGTGGGAGGGCGCACAATCTCAAGGGATTGCTGCCGCTGTTGCATGCGGTTATGGAAGGGTTCGAGGGCTGAGGGCAGCCAACTGTCGAGATCAATCACCTCCTGTTGAATCTGGCTGCGCCCTGCCTCTAGGCGTTGCAGATCCAGCAAATCATTGATCAGTTCCGTTTCGCGGTTGCACTCATGGGCGAGAATATCAAGGTAGCGTTTCTGGCGATCGTCGGTGGCAAATTGCTTTAGCATATAGATGGCCATTTTCATATTGGCCATGGGCGTGCGCAATTCGTGGGAAACAGTGCTCAAGAAATCGTCTTTAATGGCATTGAGGCGCTCCAGTTCCTGCATTTTCTGCTCCAGTTCAGCCGTACGGGCACGCACCTGTCGCTCTAAATCGGCATTGAGTTCTTGTACCTGCTGGTAAAGCTGGGCTTGATGAATGGCAAGGGCACACTGATCGGCAATGGTTTTCACAAGGCTTAAATCCTCGGCTGTCCATGATTTGGGCAGGGTTTGCCGGAAGAGCTGGGGATGATTTGGCGAAATGGATGTTGCTTCAGTCGGCTCCCATTCGCAATCTAAAAGGCTAATTTGTCCTAGGAGTTGGCCAAGGTAAATCAAAGGGGTGATCACCAAGGCATTCACGTCTGAGATTCTCAGATCTGTTTGCAGTGGCTGCGGTAAATCGGGACAACTGGTAGCCAAAACCACCTGTTCGCCGTTGCTGAGGGCTGGTTCAAAGAAGGCGATCGCCCGCTGGTTGAGGGTAATTAAAGACTCAGGTAGATGGAGGACTTGGGGACGGGTGGCGTAGGTGAGCGTATCGGGTGCTGCTGTTTGGGTAATGAGGCACAGGGTTGAACCCAGGGCTTCTAGCAGCAAGTCGGCGGTAATTTGCAGGACTTCTGCCGCCACCATGGTAGTGCGCATGGCCTGAATAATGCGGTTAATGATGGCTTCGCGGCGGGCTTGGTTGCGCAGTTGTTCCTCAGCTCGCTTGCGATCTGTAACATCCATAACATAGCTGCGGATGAGTTCACTTTCATAGATGTAGTGAATGGATTGCTCGTAGATGCGCCCTTGGTACTCCACCTCCCGCACATGGACTTTTTCTTGGGTTTGCTTCATGTAGCGTGCCAGTTCCGGCAATCCCAACAACAGAGGATGAGTCAATTTCTGCTGCTGTAGATCGCGAAACTGCATCAGTGCGGCTGGATTGAGATACGTCACCTTCCCCTCGAGATCCACTTCTAAAATCGGGTTGGGCGTCAACTCAGGATAGGAGGCCAAGCGCACTAAGGCCGCTTCACTAAAATTCTCAAGATTGGTCTCGCCAGGGGGCACCAGCGTCGCAAAGGGATTCGTGCTTTTGGAGAGAAATCCCAGCACATCGGTGCTGCGGCAAAAATCCTCAAACTCCTCATCGGTCATGTTGGTCAGGGTTAGGTAGCGGGCCCGCACCTCCCCCCCAAAGACAATCATGTCGCCACTGCGCAAATCATGGGCAACAATCCGCTGCCCATTGACGAGAATGCCGTTGGTACTCCGCTTGCCCTGCAAATTGCCATCAATAAGGCGAAAAAGATGACTATTGGTCTCCGGACTCGTCACCCGCAACAAAATCCCGTGCTGCCGGGAGACCGTCTTGGAGTGCAGCACAATTGAGTTTGTGGGATCACGACCGATGGAGTAGGTGGCTGCTTCTAGCAAAATGGGTCGCCGTCCCTCACTGTCTTCGAGGACTAAGAGGTGACGGACTTCCTGCCGCTCATGGCTCACCATCGCCTCCTTGCCTAGGACGGTTGGGACACCGCCGGTGTAGCTGTTGCCTTCCACGCGGGTTCTTTGATGGGCAAGGTGGTATATTGCCGCACCAAGGCGCGAAACTCGTCCCCGTCAATGGTTTCCTTTTCTAGGATGAGTTCCACCAGCTTATCAATGGCTGCCCGATGCTCGCGGATGAGTTTGCGAGCGGTTTCATAGCAGTGCATCACAATCTCGCGAACCTGGCGGTCAATTTGCACGGCCACTGCTTCGGAATATTCAGCGCGGGGCACCAAATCCCGACCGAGAAAGACCTCGTTGCTTGGTGTTTCAAGGGCTAAGTGTCCCAAATCTGACATGCCGTAGCGAGTCACCATTTCCCGCGCCAGATTGGCCACCGCTTGCAAGTCACTACTGGCACCAACAGTGACTTCGGCATCGCCAAAAATCTCCACCTCGGCAGCCCGTCCCCCCAATAGAATCGTGATTTCATCTAGGAGCCAGGCACGGGTATAAAGGCCACTATCTACCCGTTCCTCATCAAAAATCTGCTGAGCAAAACCGCCAACGCCACCGGAGCGGGGAATAATGGTCACTTTATTGAGAGGATCTGCGTGTTTCAAGAGGGTCATCAACAGGGCGTGACCCACTTCGTGGTAGGCAATGAGCCACTTTTTCTTGCTATCGAGGAGGGGAGTGAGGGTCATGCCAATGGTTACCCGATCAATCGCATCCTCAATTTCAGTATTGGTAATGGCGGGTTTGCGGCGCCGAACGGTGAGGATTGCGGCTTCATTGAGTAGGTTGGCCAATTCGGCTCCGGAAAAACCGGGGGTACGGCGGGCGATCGCCTCCAAGGACACTTCGGGTGCAATTTTTTTGTCACGGGCATGCACTTGGAGAATTTGCAAGCGCCCCTTGTAACTGGGCAAATCAACGGTAATTTGACGGTCAAAGCGGCCGGGGCGCAGGAGAGCAGCATCCAAGACATCGGGGCGGTTGGTTGCGGCAATCACAATGATCCCTGTATTCCCCTCAAAACCATCCATTTCTGTGAGCAGTTGGTTGAGGGTTTGTTCTCGCTCGTCATTCCCACCGCCAATGCCAGTACCCCGTTGGCGGCCGACCGCATCAATTTCATCAATAAACACCAAACAGGGCGCATTTTCCTTGGCCTTTTTGAACAAATCCCGCACGCGGGAGGCACCGACGCCCACAAACATTTCCACAAATTCAGAACCAGAAATCGAAAAGAAGGGAACCCCCGCTTCGCCGGCGATCGCCTTGGCTAGGAGCGTTTTCCCCGTCCCTGGGGGGCCAATCAGGAGCACCCCTTTGGGAATACGCGCCCCGATGGCGGTAAATTTCTCTGAGTTTTTCAAGAAAGTTACCACTTCTTGCAGCTCTTCCTTGGCCTCTTCAATCCCGGCCACATCCTCGAATGTCACTCCTGTTTTGGCTTCCATCTGGAAGCGGGCACGCGATTTACCAAAGTTGAGAATCTGCCCAGGGCCGCCGGGGGCATTACTGACTCGTCGCAAAATCATCAAGAACAAAATCAGTAGCACAAAGCCCAGGATCAAGTTGGAAATGACGCCGATAACCGCCCCATCACTGCCTGAGGGAACCACCCGCACCGCCGTGTTATGACGGGAACTTGCTTGGCGCAGGAGTTGAATTAATTCAGGGTTGCGATCAAAGAGCCGCACCTGGTGGGGGGGAGATTGTTCTGGCTGATCTTTGCGGCGAAACTTGGCTAGACCTTGCTCCTGATAGAGTTCCACAGAGCTGACTTCACCGGCTTTGAGGGCATTGAGAAATTGACTGTAGGAAACGGTGTTATTGCTCGACTGGGCTAAACCAATGTTTGTGGGGGCTAACGAGAGACCCACGACTAAAGCCAATTGACTTAGCCGTTGGGAAAGGCGTTGAGCGTATTTCATCGGCAGCCGTTTCCGAAATTTAGTTCTGATTTCCAGTTTAACAGCGATTTTTTTAGTTCCTTAGCCTAGTAGATAAGACACGGCCAAGAATCATCCCCCCGAATATAAAATAGGACAGCATTCTCTTTAGAGCGTCCATGGGACTGATTGTACAAAAGTACGGTGGTACCTCCGTCGGCAGTGTCGAGCGCATCCAAGCCGTAGCCCGCAGGGTCAAAGCAACGGTGGCAGCAGGACATCAGGTGGTGGTGGTGGTTTCAGCCATGGGTAAAACCACAGATAGCTTGGTGCAACTGGCCTATGCCATTAGCGATCGCCCCAGTCAGCGGGAAATGGATATGCTGCTTTCGACGGGGGAGCAGGTCGCGATCGCCCTGTTGACAATGGCGCTGCATGCCTTGGGGGAACCTGCCATCTCCCTCACTGGCGCACAAGTGGGGATTGTCACTGAACCTGCCCACACCCGTGCCCGCATTCTCCACATTGAGACTCAGCGCCTCGAACGGCACCTCAAAGAAGGCCAAGTGGTGGTTGTAGCGGGCTTTCAGGGGATTACTGCCGCTGCCGACTTTGAAGTGACCACCCTTGGGCGTGGGGGTTCCGATACCTCGGCGGTGGCCATAGCGGCGGCGCTGCGGGCAGATTGCTGTGAGATCTACACCGATGTCCCCGGCATTTTGACTGCCGATCCACGCCTGGTGCCCCATGCCCAACTGATGAGCGAAATTACCTGCGATGAAATGCTGGAGTTGGCTAGCCTAGGGGCAAAGGTTTTGCACCCGCGGGCGGTAGAGATTGCCCGCAACTATGGTGTGGACTTAGTGGTGCGCTCCAGTTGGACGGATGAGCCTGGCACACGAGTCATTGCACCAGCTCGGCCACCGCGTCCTGTGGAAAATCTTGAACTAGGTAAACCCGTGGATGGTGTGGCGCTGGACACCGATCAGGCAAAGGTGGCACTGCTGCGGGTGGCCGATCGCCCCGGCATTGCGGCACAGCTTTTTGGCGAACTGGCGCGGCAAAACCTAGACGTGGATTTGATTATCCAATCCATTCACGAAGGGCAAACAAATGATATTGCCTTCACGGTGCAAAAGAGTGTTCTCAAGCAAGCCGAAGCCGTTGCCGTGGCCTTTTATCCCCGTTTGCATCCACGGGTCGAAGAAACGGAGGTGCTCGTAGATGCCGATATTGCCAAGGTGAGTATCACAGGGGCAGGGATGATTGGCCGACCGGGGGTAGCGGCTCAGATGTTTTCAGCTTTGGCGGCGGCGGGGATTAACCTGCAAATGATCTCCACATCGGAAGTAAATGTCAGTTGTACAGTGGCCGCAGCAGATGCAGGCCGCGCGATCGCCGTCCTCTCCCAAACCTTTGATGTGGAAGCAACCGCCGCAGTCCCCCAAGCGACCCCTGACTCCCCACCGGTGCGGGGTGTTGCCTTGGATGCAAAGCAGGCGCGGATTGCAATTCGGGATGTGCCCGATCGCCCCGGCATGGCGGCAGCAATTTTTCAGACCCTTGCCGATGCAGCCATTAGCGTAGATATGATTATCCAATCGCAGCGATCGCGCTCCTTGGGGGGGGTAATCACCCGGGATATTGCTTTTACAGTGGCCTCTGCCGATGCTGAGCAAGCTATGGAACTTCTCAAGGGGGTTCAGGCCAAATTGGGCTACGGTGATCTCCTTGTGGATACGGCGATCGCCAAAGTGAGCATTGTCGGGGTAGGGATGATCCAGCGACCGGGGATTGCCGCTCGCATGTTTGCTGCCCTTGCCCGCGAGAATATCAACATTCAGATGATTGCCACCTCGGAAATTCGCGTTAGTTGTGTGGTGGCAGAATCAGAAGGGGTGCGGGCACTGCAGGCGGTGCATACGGCCTTTGGTCTCGATGGAGAGACCCCCGTTGTCATTCCCGATGTCGGCAAATAGACCGTCCCCTTGGCAAATCGCCTTTGTGCTCGGGGTGGGTGTCCTGGCGGTTTCCACGGCGGCTGTGCTAGTGCGCTGGGGAGTTGCTGGTTTACCCAACCATTCCCTGGGAACAACCGTGGGATTGAGCATTTTCCTAGCCAGTGGTCGGCTGAGTTTAGCTGCCCTCTTTTTGGTACCGCAACTGTGCACTTGGCCATGGCCAGAGGTGACCCGACAAAATCTGCGCTGGGCAGTGGCTGCTGGGGTTGCCCTAGCGGCGCACTTTAGTCTCTGGTTTACCTCCCTGAATTACACCTCGGTGGCAGCCTCGACGACATTGGTGACCACCACCCCGATCTGGTCAGCCCTTGTGGGTTACCTTTGGCAGCAACAATCCCTCAAGCCCCGTACTTGGCTAGGCATGGCGATCGCCCTTGGGGGAAGTGTCCTGATTGGAACGGGGGAGCTGAGGAGTGGGGTGGCCACGCAACCGCTGTTGGGAAATACCTTAGCGATCGCTGCGGCGTGGGCGGTCAGTGCCTACTTTATTTGTGGTCAAGCGGCTCAAAAAGCGGGTCTTTCGATTCACCACTACGCCTTTATTGCCTATGCCACTGCCGCATTGGTTCTCCTACCCCTACCGCCCCTCCTTGGGCTGGGCTACACGGGTTGGCCACCGAAGCTCTATGCTGCCATTCTCCTATTGGCGTTGCTTCCCCAGTTGGTGGGGCACACCAGTCTCAATTGGGGGGTGCGTTGGCTCTCTCCCACAGGGGTTACCCTGCTGGTGTTGGCTGAACCCCTTGCTGCGAGTCTCTTTGCTTTCCTGCTCTTTGGCGAGGTGCCGACAACTGCGGTGATCACAGGGGGGAGTCTTGTGCTCGTGGGTCTAAGCGTGGCACTGTGGCCCAGTGCCTAGGGTGATTTGGGCGATCGCCGCCGCTGTCTGAGGGCCTCCAAAGCATCCCCCAAGGCCGTAATGAGTCCCTCCCGGGTACGGGCATGGTTCTGGCGTTCTTCTTCGAGGGCGCGCCGCAGCCGTGCATTCTCTAGGAGAGCCTCAATCAATTGAGCCTGAAGTTCTGCAACTGAGGTTTCGCTGCGCACACGGGCTTCAATGCGTGCCCGTTCATCCAGCTCTGGCGGCGCTGCGGTCTCCACAGGCGGCGGCGGTTCAGGAACCAAGGGCGGCAGTTCATTCGCTCGCGCCTGTGCCCGTTGCAGTTGCTCTTGCAGACGTTGAAGCTGTTCCTGAAAATCTGCCACAGTGGAGAAGGCACAGCTAGGAATTCTAGGGCTATTTTGATACGAGTATTCTCAGAAAACAAGGGTCAAGATATATGCGTGAGTGGTGAGGCACTCCAAGCATGGTGGCACTGGGCACAGGGAATCATTCCTGCCCCTGAGCGCGAGAGTGGCCTACGGGAGTTAAAACAATTTCTCGGTGCCTTCACCGCACTGAGTCCCCTTGAACTCACATTGCGCCGATTCCCATCCCAGATTTGCCTAAAACTTTCCCTTGCAGAACTCCAAGAGCGTTGGCAACGCCGCTGGCAAGAGCGAGTCCCCCTACAATATCTGATTGGTACGGTTCACTGGCACGATCTGGAATTAGTTGTTGCCCCCGGTGTGCTGATTCCACGGCCAGAAACGGAGGAGTTACTAGAAGTGGTGGCGGCAACGGTGCCCCCTGGGCAACAACAGGGTCATTGGCTGGATTTGGGCACGGGTAGTGGGGCGATCGCCATCGGCTTGGCGCGGTTATTTCCTGCCGCTTTTGTGCATGCTGTGGATTGCAGTCCTGAAGCCCTAGAGATAGCGCACCTCAATATTGAAAAGCACCGTTTGGGCGATCGCGTACAGTGCTACGTTGGGAATTGGTTTGCCCCCATAGCGCATCTTCAAGGACAGGTACAGGGCATTGTCAGTAATCCCCCCTATATTCCCACCGGCCTTGTGGCCACTCTCCAGCCCGAAGTGCAGTACCACGAACCCCGCTTGGCCCTCGATGGGGGTGCGGATGGCCTGCAGGCAATTCGCCAGATTGTGCAGACGGCGCCAAAATATCTTCAGCCCCAGGGCTGGCTCTTTATCGAATTAATGGCGACCCAAGGGGCGGCGGTGGCGGCGCTGGCAATGGCAACCCAAGCCTATGAACGGGTGGAGATCCTTAGGGATCTCAGTGGCCACGATCGCTTTTTGCTTGCGCAACGAATTTAGCCGCGATCCCAACGCCAGAGGGTAATCATCAGGACAACCACCCCAATTTGCAACGCCAGATTCTGCGCCAAATCGTCACCTGCGGTGCCCGCCAATCCCTTGAGGCCAAGGATAAAGGCACCCATGAGGCCGGAAGCAGCAAAAACAGCATAAAAAACACGCCGTAGTCCTCGGTAGGGTGCTTTTGCTTCGGCTTGGAGGCGATCGCGTAGGGTAGGTTGAGTCACTTCAGCCTGTTCCTTGGGGTTGTTAGCAGCCATCTGGATTTTCTTATCACCTGAAAATATCCTACGTCCTTACAATAGGGAACGGTGTATCTCAATAACGGTCGAAGGCCGTAGGCAAAAAAGATGTGAGGAGTTGGATATGCATTGGCAGCGCATCAGTCTGGCACTGGCGATCGCCTGCGGTAGCACAGTCGCCATTCCCCAACTGAGTCAACCCTCCCAAAACACAGGTGCAAGGACGCTTCGCTGGAGCGACGCTTCGTTTCCTGTGGAAAATTTTCAGGGCTATACTTCTCCCTTTGGCTACCGGCGATCGCCCACGGGCGAACCTACAACTGAATTTCACAACGGCCTTGATTTTGCCGCCCCCCAGGGGAGCTACATCCGCAATTGGTGGGCCGGTCAGGTGATTGAAGTTTCCGATCACACCGCCTGTGGCACACTGGTACGGATTCAATCGGGAGCTTGGGAACACGTTTACTGCCACATGATGGGGCGGGTTGAGCAGACCCCCCAAGGACGAGCTATGGTTGATCGGGCTGGCGGCATTGTGATCCTGGAGGGGCAGCGGGTGCCTACAGGGGCGCGTATTGGTCGCGTGGGCATGACAGGGCGCACTACAGGGCCTCATCTTCACTGGACGCTCCGCCACCGAGGGCAACTCGTCAATCCGGCCGTGGTTCTCCAGGCGATGTACGGCAGCCAAGCCCAGCGTTAAGGATTAGCGGGACTGACGGGGCTCGAACCCGCAACTTCCGCCGTGACAGGGCGGTGCTCTAACCGATTGAACTACAGTCCCAATTTTTGACCGATCCTTAGAGTATCAGGAAAATCATGGCCCTGTCAACTAGGGAACTCATGTCTTGCCAGGCGATCGCCGCCTGTCGTTTCTCGTTGCCTTTGGAGAGACCATTGCTACTTAACCGGTAAACTTGATAAGCTCCTGAAGATTGATTTCAAAAATGATCGCCTATCTTTTTGGAGCGCATCTGTGAAGGTCGTTGTCATTGGCAGTGGTGGTCGGGAGCACGCGATCGCTTGGAAATTACTGGATTCTCCCCAGGTGAGCCAAGTCTATTGTCTCCCCGGTAATGGCGGAACAGCTTGCCTAGAGCGGTGTGAAAATGTTGCCATTGCAGCCACCGACCTCACCGGCATTGGGGACTTTGCCAAAGAGAATCACGTTGATTTAGTGGTTGTTGGGCCAGAAGCACCCCTTGCTGCGGGTTTGGCCGATTACCTCCAAACGCTAGACATTCCCGTCTTTGGCCCAACCCAAGCAGGGGCACAGATTGAAGCCAGTAAAGCCTGGGCAAAGGCGCTGATGGAGTCGGCTGAGATTCCTACAGCCAAGGCGGCTGTGTTTGAGAATTATGAAGCAGCTTCTCGCTACGTTCAAACCCAAGGGGCACCCATTGTCATTAAGGCGGATGGTCTAGCGGCGGGTAAAGGGGTAACAGTTGCAGCCACAGTAGCAGAGGCAATTGCTGCCCTAGAGCGGATTTTTGGGGGTGAATTTGGCGCCGCCGGTCAACGGGTGGTCATTGAATCGGTACTGGAGGGGCAGGAGGTCTCGGTACTCGCCGTTACGGATGGTCAAACAATTGTGCCGCTCTTGCCTGCCCAAGACCACAAGCGCGTTGGCGAAGGGGATACCGGTCCAAATACTGGGGGAATGGGAGCGTATGCCCCAGTTCCTTGGGTAACGTCAGAATTGATGGAACGGATTCAAAAAACAATTCTCGAACCTACCCTCAGAGCCTTACAGGAGCGGGGGATTCACTACTGTGGGGTACTCTATGCCGGTCTGATGATCACGCCTGCAGGCGATCCCTACGTGGTGGAATTTAACTGTCGCTTTGGCGATCCGGAAACCCAAGTGGTGCTGCCCCTTTTGGAGACCCCCCTGATTGAGGTGCTCTTGGCCTGTGTCGAGGGGCGGTTGGCTCGTTTGGGAGCGTTGCAATGGCGCCATGAAGTGGCGCTATCGGTCGTAATGGCGGCGGGGGGGTATCCGGGGAGTTACCGTAAAGGGGATGTGATTCAGGGGATTCCCGACGCAATCGCCCAAGGGGTACTCGTTTTCCATGCGGGAACGCACTGGCAAGACGGGCAGTGGTACACCAATGGGGGGCGCGTACTGAATATCACCGCCTTGGCTCCTGATTTTGCCACTGCTCAAGCCAAAGCCTATGCCGGCGTGAAAGCCATTCAATTTGCCGATTGCTACTATCGTCGTGACATTGGCTACCGTATTCTGGAATCATCGGCTCATAAAGGTTAGTGCTTTCCATGACGGTTCTCCCCCCGCAAACCAATCCATTGCGCTGTTTAACCGGTGCGCTAATTGCTGGCACACTTGGAATTCTTCTACATCGGCTCACAGGGGCGATCGCCTATGTCTTTGCTACCCACGCGGTGAGCTACCACAATCAACTGGTCTATAGCTTGGCAGTGGCTGTGCGCACCCTCGTGGTGGGTCTATGTACCTTGGCAACGGGTGTCTTTAGCATTATTGCGCTAGGTCTAGTGGCACTGACACTGCAACTCCTCTGGGAATGCTGGGTGCAGGGTGAGCAGAGTTAGCCCTCGCTGAGCTTGCCATCCTCGATCTTGGTGATGCGATCGGCAATGGCCATAATTCGTGGATCGTGGGTCACAATCATGACGGTGCAGCCATTTTGCTTTGCCAGCTTTTTGAGAATAGTAATCACCTGTTGGCCGTTTTGAGAATCGAGGGAAGCAGTGGGTTCATCGGCAAAAATAATTTTCGGTTCACCCGCGAGGGCACGGGCAATGGCAACCCGTTGTTTCTGCCCCCCAGAGAGGTGGGCGGGCACAAAGTCGAGGCGATCGCCTAAACCAACTGCCGCTAAAAGAGCTGCCGCCTGTTCCTTTGCTTTTTTACCTTTAATGCCCTTGAGATTGAGAGCAATTTCGACATTCTCCAATGCTGTCAAGGCGGGGAAAAGATTAAAGCTCTGAAAGATAAAGCCAATATTTTGCAGACGAAACTTTGCCAGTGCGGCCTTCGAGAGTCGGGTAATCTCTTCGCCTAAGACAACCACTTGACCACTGGTAGGGGCAAGAATGCCGGCTAAAATCGAGAGTAGTGTGGTTTTACCCGACCCCGAAGGTTCCATCAGCAGATGGATATGGCCGCGCTCGATTTTCAGGTTAATTCCCTGAAGAACCGATGTCTCCTGATGGCCAGAATGATAAACCTTGGTTAGGTTTGTAGTGGCGATCGCCAGCTCAGTTGAGGTCACACAGGAAAATCTCATCATACTTGTTGTTAACTATTGGTGACGCTGGCAAAACGGATTTTTAGATAGTCCGCCTCCATTTTCGCGCCTACCGGTTGCAGTGCCGCCAAGCCTTGGGGCAGCACCATATTGCGACGATGGTTGCCAATGCGAATGTTCAACTCATCAGCAGTTTTATTGAGTTCAATTTTTTCCTTGGGCACCCCCGGTAAATAGAGTTCAAGGCTGTACTGGCCATCCCTGGGCACTACCCGAATCGTTTGCTCTTGGTAATAAACTTGAGCCGGATCCTCATCGGCATAGAGGGTTTCCTTGAGGCGATGCAGTGCCGCTAAACCACAGAGTTCCTCCGCAAAGAGAGGCACTTCCTTAACGGGGAGGGGACGAAAATTATCGTGAATCTCTTGCCGATACCGTTGCTGGGTTTCTCTCCAGCGGGTAAAGAAAGGATCATGAACAGTCTCGGGGAGAATGCGGTTGGCCACCACTAAATCCGTGGCCACATTGTAGAGGCTGAGATAGGCATGGGCGCGCAGGGATTCCTTGATCACCATCTTTTCGGGATTGGTTACCAAGCGCACAGAAGTTTGGGTGTTGTCGGTGAGGACTTTTTCCAGGGCTTCAATCTGCTCATAAAATTCATAGGGCGCATCCATCACCTCTTGATCGGGCAAAGAAAACCCCGCCAAGGGTTTGAAAATTGGCTCCACAATGGGGCGTAGGGCCATGGACATCCGCTGCAACGGCTTATAGAAGCGGCGCATATACCAACCGCTCACTTCCGGTAGACTCAACAACCGCAATGCCGTGCCGGTGGGGGCAGAGTCAATGATAAGAACATCGTACAGGCCTTCGTCATAGTGGCGTTTCATGCGCACAAGGGCAAAGATCTCATCCATCCCCGGTAAGATTGCCAATTCCTCAGCTTGAACCCCTTCTAAGCCGCGGGCCTGTAAGACTTGGGTAATGTAGCGCTTGACAGCTCCCCAGTTGTCTTCCAACTCCATCAGGGCATCCAGTTCTGCCCCCCAAAGATTTTTGGCGACGGGAACAGGGACATGCCCCAATTCGAGGTCAAAACTATCGGCAAGGGAGTGGGCAGGATCCGTGCTCAGGACCAGCGTTTTATACCCCAATTCTGCACAGCGTAACCCCGTTGCTGCTGCCACTGAAGTTTTACCAACGCCACCTTTGCCAGTCATTAAAATTACACGCATGGGAAAGCTCTGCCCTAAACACGGTTGCTTAATATATCTTAACCCTTGAGCTTGCCCTCAGGGGGGCGATCGCCGGCAATGAATGGAGATAAAAACATCAAGAAAAATAAATAAACATAACTACCTATTTAGCTTTACTAACAATAATTTAGACCTTCCCCAATCCCTTAGGGCAAATATTAACTTAATGCTTAAGCCCTTGCAGTTTGCAACTGCTTTCAAGGGTTTGTAAATGGAAAGAAAAGATATATCTGGACTTATCACGCCTATGACTACGACTCTCCAACGTCGCGAAAGCGCGAATTTGTGGGAGCGGTTTTGTAACTGGGTAACCAGCACCGATAACCGCCTCTATGTGGGCTGGTTTGGTGTAATCATGATCCCTACCCTGTTAGCCGCAACCATCTGCTTTGTGATCGCCTTCATCGCTGCTCCCCCTGTGGACATTGATGGCATCCGTGAGCCGGTTTCTGGCTCCTTGCTCTACGGCAACAACATCATCACCGGTGCGGTTGTCCCCTCCAGCAACGCCATTGGCTTGCACTTCTACCCCATTTGGGAAGCGGCTTCCCTCGATGAGTGGCTCTACAACGGTGGCCCTTACCAACTGATCATCTTCCACTTCTTGATCGGTGTCTTCTGCTACATGGGTCGTGAGTGGGAACTCAGCTACCGCCTTGGCATGCGGCCTTGGATTTGCGTGGCCTACTCCGCTCCTGTGGCTGCTGCTACCGCTGTGTTCTTGATCTACCCCATCGGTCAAGGCAGCTTCTCCGATGGCATGCCCCTTGGTATCTCCGGTACCTTCAACTTCATGCTTGTGTTCCAAGCGGAGCACAACATTCTCATGCACCCCTTCCACCAACTGGGTGTGGCCGGTGTCTTCGGGGGTGCGCTGTTCTGCGCCATGCACGGTTCTCTCGTGACTTCTAGCTTGATCCGTGAAACCACCGAAACCGAGTCTGCCAACTACGGCTACAAGTTTGGTCAGGAAGAAGAGACCTACAACATCGTGGCGGCCCACGGTTACTTCGGTCGCTTGATCTTCCAATATGCCAGCTTCAACAACAGCCGCTCGCTGCACTTCTTCCTCGCCGCTTGGCCTGTGATCGGTATCTGGTTCACCGCACTGGGGATCAGCACCATGGCCTTCAACCTCAACGGGTTCAACTTCAACCACTCCGTTGTGGATGCT
>NZ_CALJEM010000028.1 GCF_938074695.1 uncultured Thermosynechococcus sp. | reverse complement strand
TACCCTACCTGTCCGTCCAACCAATAGCCGATAGAGTTGGCTAACTCGTCTA
This sequence comes from uncultured Thermosynechococcus sp., assembly GCF_938074695.1. GTDB lineage: Bacteria > Cyanobacteriota > Cyanobacteriia > Thermosynechococcales > Thermosynechococcaceae > Thermosynechococcus. The sequence continues at coordinate 30,850 of NZ_CALJEM010000028.1, read as the reverse complement.
ATAGACCTGTTTCTGTCCCTACGCCAACAGCGTAGAGACCCACGATAGCGTCCACAGAAGGGAACTCTTCACAGTACGCCGACAGTCCGTCGTTTAGAAAGTTGTGTAGTTTGACCATATCCGTTTACCTCCTACCTATTATACGGATTAATCCGAAAAAGGTTCCCGAACCTGCATAGACAGCAGGGCTTCTCTGCCGATATACTCCAGAAACTCCACAACAGAAGTGAAAATACTCTGGAGTAGGTAAAGAGTATTCTCTATAATATTTTCAACAGGCGTGAGAATACTCTCTATTTTTTCAAATGGCGTTGGGCGATATATCCGAAAATGGCGTTTACCTGTTCGCGTTCGCATAGTTTTACCTCCTAAGGTTCAGAGTTTCTCTGATACCTTCAGAAAGAGAATACTCTATCGCGTCCAGAAACTCCATAAAACTATAGTTTCTGAAGAGAATAGGATAGGTTCCAACTATCCCATAACTAATAAGGTACGCCAACCCGAATGAGAAAAGGTATCCGCAATATTCCCGAACTAATCCTGTCCAATCCATACCTATATTATAGCACACAGGAACCCCTTTTGTCAAGGGTTTGGGGTATGGACAGAGAAAATCTGGTATTTTTAACAGGTATTGGCGGGTTGCGTTTTATAAAAAAAAAGAGCCACACAAAGTAGCATAGTAAAAATAGCATAGCACAGAAAAGTATAAACACAGAATACCCCCACCCCGATAGCGGTGAACATAATGTGTGTGTGAGGTGAAAATCTTAACCCTTCATTCACGAGGCGGTTCGGTTATAGCGGTATTTACCTTGAAGTTATATTCCCATATAACTGTCAATAAAAAATAAAATAACAGCATAAATCACTTTACATCTCATTTTCTTGGGGTATATTTTTATGCCATACATCCCATAGGCATAAAATCTGTTCCTTATAAATAGTATACCCCCCCCCTTTTTTTGGGGGGGGGTATTTGGGGGATTATAACCCCCTACTTCCACATCACCACATAGGAACGGTATGCCATATGATAGCGTAGGGAAGTGGTGAGTGCGCTTTCTTTGGTGAACAGGGCATTCGGCGTTAAAATAAACGGTTCGCCGATACTTATAAGGAAGTGTATCAGGGTCTTAACGGGTCTTAGCCAAACCCATTCGCCATACGGGTCTCTTTTTTCGGTAAGAATACCTGCACAGCCCGTTCGCTTTAACGCGGTCTTCTCATCTTCAGCAGGCGATAGCAGAAAGAAGGAAGCCCCGTCAAAGAATAACGGCTGTCCTGAGTTGATGAGAAAGTCAACATCCTCAGTGTAAAGGTTATGCACCGAATATACCGTACCGTCCTGTATCAGTGTAGCCATATGCGTTTACCTCCTACATCTGTATTATACCCCATCGGCTCTGAAAAAGTTCCCGTTTCACCACGAGGTTTCCAAAGATGGAAGGTATAATCTTACCCCATCCTCTTCAGCGATAGCGCAGTAAAACCTATCGGGGGGTACTACAAACCCTTCAATAGGCTGTAGCCCTTTAATGACATAATCGCCATCGGGTTTGGGGTTAAGGTATAGTAAAGATACCTTCCAACCGTCCAACTTAATGACGGGTATAGAGTTAAAGTCCAGAGGTTCGGGTGTTATATCCGCGTTCCTCAGCACAAGGTCGTTTAACTCTTCAGGGGTATAGGAAGGTACTATCCCCATAGCGTCCAAAGCCTTCACCAAGTCGTGAATGTCAATCCCGCTGATATACATTATGGGCTGTTTCATCTCATTCACCTCATCTGTGTATACGGCATAGGGCTATAAAAGGTTCCCATCGGCGGTTATTAACCGTCCAATCTCCACTGAAACCCTACCGTCGTCATCTATAAAAAGCACAGCAGAGGTAGGGTCATCATCACGGCGGTTCAGAAAGTACCTCACAAAGGAAGGTAAGTCCATCCTGCGATATACCCTGCTATCTTTTATAAAGCGGTATGCCCCTTCAGGGTCTATCATCATAGCCTTAACGCCGATATTCTCATCTACTACTATAACATCGGCGTTGTGAGGATTAACCGCTTCCACAAAGCGCAGGTTATGTGCGGTACTTAATCGGCGGTTCGGCAATAAACCGCCCGTTAATGCGTACGGATTAGCGTAAAATATCCCAATCATATCCATCACCTCTTAACGGGGGTGAGAAGCGTCTGCTCTGAACGGAGTGAAGAAGCCAAAGTGCCCCTCTACCTGAAACTTATAGTTAATAATATTGTCGGTAAACTTACGCATATATATCACACCGCTATTACTGCTACGGCGTTGAAGGTTGCGTTCAAAGAGTAAACGGCGTATAAACTTATGTAGAGGTGCTCAAGGTGGATGTCCAAGGCGCAGACCTGGATGTGTTGCAAGGTGGTCAAGATCTTTTAGCCTTATCGGTGGGAAGCCCAAGTCAGGGGGATTTTGCTGCTCAGCAAAAGTTTTGCTGATGACGGGATAGCTCTGGTACGTCCCAGCATTGGGCAATTTGCCGGAACCGAGTGCCGAAAGAGTGATTCGGACGTGAACTCTGCAATCTGGATTGATCAAAATTGATCAAAAAAGTGGGCTTGGGGCAGCGGCTCGCTATAAAATGCGAAGGTTGAAAGACTGGAGAAGCCTGCCCTCTACGCGTTGGCGCAGCCCGCCCGCAGGGCATAGTGGGAGGGTCGGGAGCGTGTCACCGATTTTAGACGTAAAGTAAATTAATGAGCGTTTGGCAGCAGGGCGCCACCATTGAGTTAACCATTGACTCCTTAAACCACACAGGGGAGGGAGTGGGACGCTGGCAGGATCGCGTGGTCTTCGTGGCAGATACGGTTCCGGGCGATCGCCTGCGGGTGCGACTGACCCATGTCAAGCGGCAATATGCCCACGGCAAAGTCTTGGAGGTGGTGCAGCCCTCGGAACAGCGGGTACGTCCAAGTTGTATTGTGGCCGATAAGTGTGGCGGCTGTCAGTGGCAGTGTGTCGCTTACGCCTCTCAATTGGCAGCCAAGGAACAGCTGGTTAAGGAGGCGATCGCCCGCATTGGTCATCTGCAACCACAAACCTTCTTGCCGATTTTGGCAGCCCCTAGCCCCTTTGGTTATCGCAATAAAGTCACCTATCCCCTCGGTCGGCGCCCTGGTCGGGTAATTGCGGGTTATTACCAAAGAGGTTCCCATCGCCTAGTCAATCTAAATCAATGTCCGGTGCAAGATCCGCGCCTCAATCCCCTACTGGCCGGCCTGAAGCAGGCGCTACAACCTTGGCCAATTTATAACGAGCACACCCATGAAGCGGGGTTTCGCCACCTGAGTTTGCGCATTGGTCAGCGCACCGGGGAGCAGCTCATTACCCTTGTTCTTGCTGGGGCATTGCCCGCCGGCTTGCAAACACAGGCAGAAACTTGGTTAGACCAGTTTCAGGGGGTGGTGGGGGTCTGTGTCAACTTCAACGATCAAGTGGGAAATTGCATCTTTGGCGACAAGACCGAGGTACTAGCTGGGCGACCCTACCTTTGGGAAGAGCTAGCAGGCGTGAGGTTTCAGATTGCTTCAACCACATTCTTCCAGGTGAATACAGCACAAGCCGAGCAACTGGTGACAACGCTGCGCGCGTGGATTGCCCCTACCGGTCGTGAACGACTGGTAGATCTCTACTGTGGCGTGGGAACGCTGAGCCTACCCCTTGCGGCCTCTGTGGCTGAAGTGATTGGTGTGGAAGTGCATTCTGCCTCAGTTCAACAGGCGATCGCCAACGCCCACCACAACGGCATCCATAACGCCCAATTCCTCTGTGCCAAGGCAGAAGCGTGGCTCCCCCAGTTCGAGCAGCCCATTGATGTGCTGATTCTCGATCCACCGCGCAAGGGGTGCGATCGCGCCGTTCTTGAGGCCATCCTCCGCAACCGTCCGCCGCGTATTCTCTATGTGAGTTGTCATCCCGCCACCTTAGCCCGGGATCTCGCCCACCTCTGCCACAGCGGTGCCTATCAACTGACCAAAATTCAGCCCCTCGATATGTTTCCGCAAACAGCCCATGTGGAAACTATCGCCTTACTAACCGCTTCCTAAGTTATCTCTAGGGGGCTGGATTGGTGCCCTTTGAAACATCTTGGCAAACATCTGACTAACATAGGCTTGGCCATAAACGACCGTGGTCTTAGGCGGCGTCGGACTTGTTGTGTCGGCTGGAGCCATTGGTGGACTTGCCTGCGCATCGGACGGAGAGGTTGCGGAGTCTTGCTGATCTTGCGGGGAATTCTCTGACGGATCGGCGGTTGTTGGCGGCTCTTGCCAAGGATCATCTTGTAGGGGAGTGGTTTCGGTGGGGGGCTGCCAACGGCGACTCCTATCACCGAGCAGGGATCCTGCAGCCACAACTGCACCCGCAGGAATAGTTGTTTGTACCACAGTCGTACTGGTGCCAATGCAGGCATGGGGTTCTACCGTGACTGCCCCAATCAGCAGTACTCCCGCACCAATGTTGACCCCTTCACCCACTTCAATCGTACCGCCGTGGGCATGAATCACACTGCCCATACCAATGCAGACACCTGCCGCAATCCGAATTGAAGCCCCTGGTTCTGCCCAAAGTAGCACGCCGGGTGCCAAAACAGCTTGGGGATCTATTACCACGTCACCGACAATGCGAACTGCCGGTGAAGGAGGCAGGGCTAAGGGCGGCAGGGGCATTGGAGCACCTCACAGGGAGGGCTACTTAGGGGCCTGTTGGAGCAGGATTTCGGCCACCCGCTGCTTACCGGCTGGGTTAATGCCAATCAGCCGTACGTACTCGCCACTGTACTCTTGCAGGTAAGCCTGAATGACAGCCAAGGCTTCATTGAGATTTTTGGCCTCAATGCGGGGGCCACTGTACCATGAATTGGTGCGATAGCGGCGGGCATCCACGTGTTCTAGGGCGAGGGTGTAGCCCTGTTGCAATAGTTGTCGTACTTGTTCGACGACCTCTTGACTCAGACGGTGGCCGCTAAGGCTCCCTTGACTGGAGGCAGTTGAGCGTGATGCAAATCCTTGACCATGGGTACTACTGCCATTACTCGTGGCTTTGCCATTGGGACGGTGAATAATGGTTTCCAGTACCCGCTGCTTGGTTTTAGGATTGACACCCACGAGGCGAACATAGTCTCGCTGGTGCTCCGCAAGGAAGGCACCGAGGTCATTGATTTGTTGGGCAGAGGTAATTTTGATGCCGCTTTGCCAAGAACTGGTACGGAAGCGACGCTGGTCGGCATACTCGGTGGTAACTTGGCAGCCTTGGCGCAATAGGTCTTGAATTTGGTTCACCAGATCGGCGCTGAGAACGGTTTCATTGTTGCCAGCACTGGCTGAAACATGGCTAGCAGCCGCCGAAGTGGGGGCTTTTGTGGCGATCGCCACCGCGCCATCGGGGCGCTGAATAATTTGTTCAAGGACGCGCCGCTTTTGCTTTTGATCAATGCCAATCAAGCGCACGTATTCTCCAGCGTGTTCTTGGAGGCAGGCTTCAAGGGCCGCCAGCACTTCGGGTTCCTGCCTAGACTGAATCGGGGCACAACTGGTCCAAGAACTGGTGCGATAGCGGCGGGCATCGGCGTGCTCTGTGCCGATTTGGTACCCCTGCTGAAGTAACTGCCGCACCTGAGCCACCACCGAGGAATCGAGGGAACTCCCTGGGGCTGCACTCCCCGGCGTACTGGGGCGATCGCTACTGACACTCACCGCCGCAGCTTGACCGGGGCGTTGAATAATTTCCTCAAAAACGCGGCGCTTGGCTTTGGGATCGACGCCAATCAGGCGCACATACTCGCCTTCATGTTCCTTTAATAGCTGGGCGATCGCCGCCATCACTTGCGACTCCTGCCGTCCCGTCAGCATTGGGCAACTTCGCCAAGAGCTAGTGCGATACCGCCGTGAATCAGCATATTCCAAACTGATTTGGTATCCCTGCTGCAACAATTGGCGGACATAAGTCCCATAATCTGCGGTCATAGTGTTCTTTTCCCCGGTGAGCGTTTCAACATGTAGGATGGGCGGGTCTTCTTGACGCTGACGCTGGAGTTCATTCCGAATCGGGGCAATGCAGGCAATATTCTCAGCACAGTGGTACCCCGATAGCAGCGCTTCATTGATACCAACCACGTGCTGGGCAAAGTGAATATCGGACTCTTCCACATTGGGCAGGCGATCAGCTTGCTGCTGGGTCGTGATCACCATTCCCGAAGGTACATATTTTCCCGGTGGAATCTCCACATCTTGGATAAGGACATGCATCATCACCACGCAGCCCGCACCAACCCGTGCATTAAAGACCGTTGAACGAAAGCCAATAAAACAGCCATCCCCAATGTAGGCAGGGCCATGGATCAAGGCCATGTGGGTAATCGAGGCATTGTCACCGATCCAAACAGAATACTCTTGACCATCATCACCAATCACCCGCCCCTGCTGGAGGCCATGGATGACAACGCCATCTTGAATGTTGGTGCGGGAACCAATGTGGAAGGGCGTTCCTTCATCGGCACGAATGGAAGTACCCGGTGCGATGTGGACATAATCCTTGATGCGAACATCGCCGATGAGGTTACTAAAGGAATGGACATAGGCCGTGGGGGCAATCTCTGGCTCCGCTAAATCCCTAGACCACGGCGTTGGAGGTGCCGCATAGGCTTGAACCGCCATAGGGAGAAGTCTCCAATGCTAATACTGGGTACGCTTGCTGTAGAGCAAATAATTATCCCGACTTACGGTGTCAATAATGGCAACCACGGCTGCGTCAATGGGTTTGTCAGTGCCATTGATAATACAGCGGGCGGCACTGCCTCGGCTTACCAATACCCACTCATCCTGTCCTGCACCAACGGTATCCGCAGCCACTTCGTAGTCGGGTAAAAATTCGCCGTCCTCACCCAAATATTGCAAGATGAGAAACTTGACTCCCGTTAGGGTGTCTTCTTTTTGAGTACTGGTAACGGTGCCGCACACTCGCGCGATTTTCACTACGGGCGACCCATCGGGCGAATACCACTAACGCTTTCGCGGAATTGCTCCACTGCTTCGGTGTAGCGAATGGGGAGCACGTACTCCAGGTTTTCGTGGGGGCGAGCAATAATGTGGGTAGAGAGCACTTGACCCCCATTGACGCGCTTCACATTTTCTACACCCGCCGCAACAGAAGCCTGTACTTCAGAAACATCACCCCGCACAATTACGGTAACTCGACCACTGCCGATTTTTTCGTACCCCACTAGGGTAACGCGAGCAGCTTTCACCATTGCGTCTGCGGCTTCCACCACTGCAGGGAAACCGAGGGTTTCAATCATACCGACGGCAATTGCCATTGTAATAACTCCTAAACGTCAAACAAAAGGACTAGAGGATCGATAAGCGATGCAACTGAAAACTCCACCAAACTGCCCAACCCCTTAGTTTCGGAATTGCTCCACTGCCTCGGTATAGCGAATGGGCAATACGTACTCCAGGTTTTCGTGGGGGCGAGCAATGATGTGCGTAGAAAGCACCTCCCCGCCATTGACACGTTTGGCAGAATCAACGCCGGCAGCCACTGAGGCTTGCACTTCGGAGACATCACCCCGCACAATCACGGTGACCCGACCACTGCCAATTTTTTCGTAGCCCACTAGGGTGACCCGAGCGGCTTTTACCATTGCGTCTGCGGCTTCGACAACGGCGGGAAATCCGCGCGTTTCAATCATTCCCACAGCAATTGGCATGAGTAAGCTCTCCTAATTAGAATAAGGGTAAGCAGTACAAAAGCTAGAGTTGCAATCAGAGCGATCGCCACAGAAAATAACGACGGGATAGCCGATTGTTATCGTGACGTTAATCACCGTCTTTCTATCTCTAAAACAAGCATAGGGTCAGGGGTTTCTTTTGACAATATAATGATTGATAATCTTTTCTACTTTCTCATATTATCAAACCTAATTTTAGGCTGGTGATGCTCCCTTTAGCCCAAAGCCACCCAATACAAATGGGTTAATCCATAGAGTTTTATCTAAAAATGCTTATCTTCTCATAGTCCAATCGCCCGATTGAGAGGGTTTTGTCTGGGTTTGCCTAGAATGAATAGAGTATTTCAATGCTGCTTTGTATTTTGCTAGATCAAAGTCTATTTTCTAGCAAACGCCAATTAACTCTTCGCGATCAACAACACAAGGATTTAATATCAAACATGGCTTAAAGCTGTAGGCACAACCGCAGGTTTTCGATGGAACTGATCCAAGCGGCCCTGCCGGCCTTTCTGCAAGGCGCACTGAACACCTTGATTTACTGTGGTATTTCTTTTCCCTTAGCGATGCTCCTAGGCATTGTCTTGGCCGCTATGACCACCTCGCCATTTTTGTTTCTGCGCTGGCCAGCCCTAGGTTTTATTGAGCTAATGCGAAATACGCCTATGATTACCCAACTGCTGCTCCTTTACTATGGTGTCGGTGCAGTCTTAGGCCAGATGAACCTTGCCACTTGGGTAAATGCTTGGACAGCGGGAGTGACAGCCCTGGCACTCAACTATGGCGCCTATGAAGCAGAGGTCTTTCGTGCCGGGTTGCAGGCGGTGGATGTGGGTCAACAGGAAGCTGCCCTCTCTCTGGGGATGAGCCAACAGCAGGGGTTTGTGCGCATTATCTTGCCCCAAGCCATCCAAATTGTGATCCCACCCTTGGTCAATGACTTTATCTACATGCTCAAGGATTCGGCCATTGTCAGTGTAATTGCTGGGGTGGATTTAACTTCCGTGATGCGGGTATGGGTAATTCGCCACAGTAGCAATCCCTTTCCCCTCTATGCCCTCGCCTTAATTCTTTACCTGCTTATGAGTTTGCCCATCGCATGGTGGGGACGGCGTTTGGAGGAGCGGCTAAAGGCTAAAATATCCTAAGGTCTGCACATTCTGGAGCCGCTTTCTCCGTGAGCGATCGCCTGCACCTGAGCTACTTACCTAGCCTCACCACAGAACGGGACGGCCAAGATGTCATCCGAGGTTTGACTCAGCACCCCAAGTCTCTTCCCTCCTACTACTTCTACGACGCTGCGGGATCTCGCCTCTTTGAGCAAATCTGTGAGCTGCCGGAATACTACCCCACCCGCACAGAGTTGGGCATTTTAGAGACCGCCGCCGGGGCGATCGCCCAACTTACGGGTCCCTGTGAACTGGTGGAGCTAGGCAGTGGCAGCGATCGCAAAATTCGCCTCCTTCTATCGGCCTATGCCGAGGTGCAACCCCAGCTTTACTATCATCCCATTGATGTCAGTGGTTCGATCCTGAAAAGCAGCGCCATTGCCCTTCTTGCCGACTATCCCCAGCTCAGGATTCATGGCCTGGTCGGCACCTATCAAGTGGGCTTAGAGCACCTACCGCTCCCCTTGGCTCCCCGCCGCTTACTCTGCTTTCTCGGTAGCACCATTGGTAACCTGTCTCCCAACGAATGCCAGCGCCTTTTTCAACAGATTCATCGAGTTCTCAGGATTGGAGACTATTTCCTATTGGGCGTGGATCTGATCAAAGACACCAGCATTTTGCTCCCCGCTTACAACGATGCCCAAGGAGTGACGGCTGCTTTCAACCGCAATATCCTCCATCACCTCAACTGGCGATTTCAAGGCAATTTTCAGCCCGCAGCCTTTGCCCATCGCGCCATTTATAACCCTGTTGCCCAGCAAATTGAGATGTATCTGGATTCACAACAAAGCCAAACCGTAGTCTTGGCCGCCCTTGATTTTCAGTGCACTTTTACGGCGGGCGAACCGATTCTTACGGAAATTTCCCGCAAGTTTGACCTTACTGCCCTCAAGCAAGCACTAACCGATACTGGATTTCAGTGGGTCAATGCCTTTACCGACCCTCAGCAGTGGTTTGCCCTCTGCCTCTGCCAAGTTTAGGGCGAAAGCCCTAGGAATAAGTTAAAATCAGGAAGGAAAGCCGCCTCCATCCCTCAGGTTGCGGCCTGAATAGCTCAGCGTGGAAGGATTCTATGCCCATCGGCGTACCCAAAGTTCCCTACCGGATGCCCGGTGAACCCTACACTCAGTGGATTGACATCTACAACCGCCTCTATCGCGAGCGGATTATTTTCCTTGGTAAGGAAGTGGATGATGAGATTGCCAACCAAATTGTGGCGGTGATGCTCTACCTTGACTCCGAAGATCCGGGCAAAGACATCATGCTCTACATCAACTCCCCCGGTGGCTCCGTCACAGCGGGCATGGCGATTTATGACACGATGCAACATATTAAATCCGATGTCGTCACCATTTGTGTGGGCCTGGCTGCCTCGATGGGGTCTTTCCTCCTTGCAGCCGGTACCAAGGGCAAACGGTTGGCACTGCCCCACTCCCGCATCATGATTCACCAGCCCTCTGGTGGTACCCGTGGCCAAGCAACGGACATTGAAATCGAAGCGCGTGAAATTTTGCGGGTGCGGCGGCAACTCAATGAGCTATACGCCTACCATACCGGCCAGCCCCTCGAAAAAATTGAGCGGGATATGGATCGCGACTTCTTCATGTCCGCCGAAGAGGCGAAAAACTACGGCCTGATTGATCGGGTGATTGAGGAGCGTGCCAACTAGTTTGCCTGCACTAGTGACATAAAACAAAAAATATTGAGGTTTCCTATGTGGCAAATCGCGCAAGCATGCCCTAAACATTCGCCCAAGCGGGCCGTGGGCAGTGGTCTATCTATCAGCCGCTTCTCTCTCCTTGTGGGTGCCCTCATGGCACTGGGAATCACTCAGCCTGTGCGTGCCCAAGCCGCCAGCCCTTTGCCGCCAGAAATGATGAAAAGTACGATAGAGCAGATGAGTAACTCCCTCGCACAATATGTATCGGGAGCCAGTTGTACGGATATTGCACAGTTAATCAAAATGCTCCCTACCAATGCCAGCAATTTAGCCCCGGATCCTAACTCGATCTTGGGTGCAGTGATACTCTCAGTTAAAAACAGCCCCGATCTGCAATCAATCATTGCCTCACGGGTGGGACCCCCGTTGATTGGTAAAGTAATTGAGTGCAATATGATTTCTCCTGAACTTCTGTTCCAGGTGATGAGTCGATAAGCACCAACACTTTAAGGAGAAGCTTATGACTTGGCGTGGCACCACCACCGTCCCAGATCGAATTTTTGCCAGCTTAGCGTATTTGCTACCGCTTTTTTACGTCATGCCCTTTGGCGGCTTTTTATTTGAGCTGTTTCCGCCACTGCAAGCACTGGTGCTGGTGGTACTGCCCGTTGCCTTGATCTATTCAATTCCCTTTGCAGGGCTACTGGTTTTTATGCTGCTGTACCTGCTGGTGGTGCGCAACAGCCGCGTTAGCCTTTTTATTCGCTACAACACGATGCAGGCCCTGTTGATGGGGATTGTGCTGTTTATTGTCCAACTGCTGGTGCAGCTTCTCGTTCGCGTTGCCAGTTTTGATCTACTGATTAAAGTACTCTTTAACTTTGTCTTTATCGCCACGGTAATTGGCGTCATTTATGCGGTGGTGCAGTCTGTGCGCGGCATCTATGCCGAAATTCCCACCCTCTCGGATGCCACAAAAAGCCAAGTCTTCTAGGGGATGCGAGGAAGTCCCTCATCTCGTATGATTAGAAATTGACGCTACGAAAAACGACAACATCATGGAAACACTCAAAATTACCGTTTATATCGTTGTGACTTTCTTTGTGCTACTTTTTGTTTTCGGGTTCCTTTCGGGTGATCCGGCTCGTAACCCCAAGCGCAAGGATTTTGAGTAATCCTGGTCAAAGGGGGCGGGCATCGGGTAACGTAACTAGGCAGTGGTCGTGAGGAAGTGTGGCCGTTGTTGTTCTTACCCCTTGCTGCTAGTCTGCCCCCCCCTACACAACCCACAGAAATTACTGAGGTCATCAGCCCATCCCAAGCGGATTTACTCGGAACAACGGTAACCCCTGATTTAAGCAGTACAACGCCGATCCGCGCTGAGGCAGCCCCCCGCCGCCTTGGGGAGGCAAATGCCGAAACTCCTGTTGTCCGTGACCAGCCCTTGGAGGTGACGGCCGATCGCCAAGAATTTGACCTGATGCGGCGGTTGTTTAATGCCATTGGCAATGTCTTCCTCCGATTCAAGGAAGCCGAACTAACCGCTGATCGCATTCAAACCGATATTGAGGCTCAAATTCTTGTGGCCGAAGGCAATGTGACGATTACGCGGGGCGATCAAGTACTGCAGGGCGATCGCTTGGAATACAATCTCAAACTGGACCGAGGTGCCCTCACGAATGCTCGCGGTGTAGTCAATACGGCTAGGGTAGATCCAGATCTGAGGCTAACGGCCTCTCCTGATCCCCCCTCCATGGGTACCCTTCCCGGCTTTGATGCACAGGAGGCAGAGCCCCAAGCAGAAGTAACGGAAACCTTTGATCGATTGCGATTTGAAGCCGATCGCCTAGAATTTGATGGCCGCCGCTGGTTTGCCACCAATCTACGGATTACCAATGATCCCTTTAGTCCGCCGGAACTCGAAGCACGGGCACAGGAAGCCACAGCTGAACCCCTCAATGCCGATGAAACTCTCCTGAGGGTGCGACGGGGTAGGGTTGTGTTTGATCAACGGGTGGCTTTGCCTATAGTCCTGCGCCGCTTTGTGGTGGGTCGCCCCTATGAAATTCTGCCCTTTGAATTTGGCTACGACGAGCGCGATCGCGGTGGAGTATTTCTGGCCTATCGGTACAGAGCGATCAATACTCCCAATACTCAGATCACCTTCCTGCCATCAATCTACTTAGAACGCATCGTTAATAGTGACTTTGATATTTTCGATGCCAAGAGCTATGGGGCAGCAATTGAGCTAGGACATCGGTTCACCCGCCAAACACGAGTACGCGGTTATGGCTTTTTGAATACGCTGAACCCCAATGACTGGCCGAGCAGTTCACGGGCAGGGGTAGATCTGTTCCACAATATTGATGCCCGCAATGTGCTGACGGTTTCTGCCATTTATCGCCCGCGTGTTTTTAATCGTTCCCTTGGGGAGCAGGAAATTACTAGTAGCTTTGGAGGTACGTTTAGCGGTACAGGCATTCCCTTAACTCAAGGCCTAGCACTCAATTATCTTCTGGGAGGTCAATACATCACGGCTGCCAGTGATGATCCATCCCTACCTCCTAAGCCAAGCCTTGGGCGTCTTCAGGCAGGGGTTACCTTGAACTGGGTCATGCCCATTTGGCGGGGGACGCCCCTACCCCCTACGCGAACCCAAGGTCTGCGCTATAGCCCCCGTCCTGTCCAACCCTTTTTGGAGTTCTATAGTCAGTTGGGGGGAGCGGTGAGTTACTATACCCATGGCAGGACTCAACCCGCCTTAACTGTAGGGGCAGGTTTTCGGGGTCAAGTGGGGCATTTTTCCCGCAATTGGTTTGACTACACCAGTTTTGATGTGGGGTTTACCCAGACATTAAGTGAGCCATCTTCCCCCTTTCTCTTTGATCGCATTAGTGACTTTAGCGTCCTCAATATAGGCTTCCTCCAACAGATCTATGGTCCAGTGAGGGTTGGCACGCAACTGCAAATTAACGTAGATACAGGCAGAGCCTTCGATACAAATATCATTGTGGAATACAGCCGTCGTACCTATGGAGTTATGTTTCGCTATAACTTGGATCGCCAGTTAGCCGCAATTGTTTTGCGCATTAGTGGTTTTAACTGGCGCGGCAATGCTGATCCCTTTTCCGGTCCTGGACTGGGCACAGCAACTGACGGTGTAATTCGCTCCAATTAGGATGACGCTTCTATGCCAACACCCAATGTACGTGTTTTTGCGGATTTGGCTGCGCTGACGGCGGCGGCAAAACAGTTTCTTCTTGAGCAGGCCACTGGGGCGATCGCCCAACGGGGGCAGTTTACCCTAGCCCTTGCCGGCGGGAATACGCCTAGACCGCTGTATGAAAGCCTTGTCTGTGCCGATACCCCTTGGTTACAGTGGCACATTTTTTGGGGGGATGAACGCTATGTGCCTCTTGAGCACCCCGATAGCAATGCGGGGATGGCCTTCCAAGCTTGGCTGAACCACGTGCCCATTCCTAAAACTCAGATTCACCCCATGCCGACGGCGGATGCCGATCCTCAGACTGCTGCCGATCGCTATGAGCAAACCCTGCGCCAACACTTTGGCTTGCGCGAAGGGGAATTTCCCCGCTTTGATCTAATTTTGCTGGGTATGGGTCCCGATGGCCATACGGCCTCCCTGTTTCCCCACACCGCGGCTCTCACAGTGAGCGATCGCCTGATTACTGTGGGCAACAAAGATGGCCAACCCCGCCTCACGTTCACCGTACCCCTGATTAACCATGCCCGCCAAATTCTCTTTCTGGTAACCGGTGCCAATAAACAAACCGCCCTGCGCCATATTTTTGCCGGCACGGGCGATCCCCATCTCTATCCGGCGCGGCTGATTACTGGCAATACCCTTTGGTTTTTGGATCAAGCGGCGGCGCAGGGGGTTGTTGAAAATGCCTAGGCAGTGGGTCTGCCCCGTTTGTGAATGGCCTGAATAATAGCGATATTGGCTTTGGGAAAGGGAAACTGATCTAATTCTTCAGGGGTGACCCAGCGAATAGCCTCGCATGCCAACGGCTGGGGGGTTCCCGCAACATGCCGGCAGTAGTGAACATGGAGTGTCACCCGAAAATGGGTGTAGGCATGGTCAATGTCAATCAAATGCTCACCAACGCTAATCTCGATGCCCAATTCTTCACGAATTTCCCGCTGAATACACTCCTGAACCGTTTCATTGGGTTCAATTTTACCCCCCGGAAATTCCCATAATCCCCCCAATAGACCCGTCGGGGGTCGGCGATCAATGAGAATCTGACCTGCTGCATTCCAAATCACGGCAACACCGATCTCTTTGTGGGGAAGGGGGGAACGGCTCATTTTGCGGGGAATCTTATCGGTTAACTGCTGCTGATGGGCAACGCAGGAGTGTTGCCAAGGACAAGCATGACATAGGGGTTGGCGGGGTGTACAGATCGTTGACCCCAAATCCATGAGGGCTTGATTAAAATCGCGGGGAGATTGGCGACACAGCAGTTGCTCCGACCACTGCCACAGTTGCGCTTCCGCCTGCTGGGGGGGGACTGTGAGGCCATAAAGACGGGTAAGCACTCGTTTGACATTGCCATCGAGAATCGGCTGTGGCTGATTAAAGGCAGCACTGAGAATAGCCCCTGCAGTACTGCGACCAATTCCCGGCAGGGCCACCACTGCCTCGTAGGTGCAGGGAAATTGACCCCCATGATTGGCCATGATCTGCTGCGCGGCTCGGTGCAAGTGGCGCGCCCGTGCGTAGTAGCCCAAGCCCTGCCACCGTTTGAGAACGGCTTCCAAATCGGCAGCCGCTAAGTCGGGGATCGCGGGAAAGGTGGCTAGCCAACGCCGGTAGTAGGGAATCACGGTGGCCACTTGGGTCTGCTGGAGCATAATTTCCGAGACCCAGATGGCGTAGGGATCACGAGTGTGGCGCCACGGTAAGTCTCGCCCCTGCTGTTGATACCACTCCAAAAGCGCAAAGCGAAGGGCAGGTAGGACATCCCCGCCCCCCTTGTCCTGAAGTGTTGGCATGGGCTATTTGCTGTCTTCCCCTTGGGCGGCAGCCTGGAGCGATCGCTCGAATTCCAGGCGTTGCTCGGCGCCGCGGAGGAAGTAACCGCTCATCATTGCGGAAGCCAAAAGACGCCCTAGATGCTCCCGATTGGTGGTAATGGAAACCTCGAACCCCTCCGGTGGCAAGTAGCCCAGCAGGTTACCAATATGGCGTTCCATCACAATAGCCATTTCCGGGGATGCGGGACGGGACAGACGAGCCACCACTTCTGCATCTAAGCTTTGCAGATAGTTCCAGAGGGAGTCAGCCCTTTCCTGAAGGTTTTGAGGGTTCATGGTTGGCTCCATAGAGTGTCCTCCCAAAAGGTTATCTCGCCAACAGGTCGTTGTGCCTGTGATGGCCTAGTTTTAATCTAGCAAGGATAAATTTTCAGTAGGGGGTGGGAGAACCGATCTCCCTAGGTCTCATTTTCCGTCCCCGTCTTTACTATTATTTAGTTACTAAAAATAGGGTTGTTTGGGGTAAATCCGTATGACGGAACGTGATTTGTTTGACCTTGCACCCTATATTGATCATACCCAGCTTGACCCCTTGGCAACCACCGCCGATATTGAACGTTGCTGCGCAGAGGCTGAACAGTGGAAGTTTGCCGCTGTCTGCATCATGCCCGTGTGGGTAAAGACGGCAGTGCAGCTTCTGCATCGCACACCCGTAAAAGTGTGTACTGTTATTGGCTTTCCCAGTGGTGCCCACACCAGTACCACAAAACTCTATGAGGCGCAGGAGGCAGTGGAGAGCGGCGCTACTGAGTTAGATGTGGTCATTAACTTGGGTTGGTTGAAAGAGGGAAACACAGAGGCCGTCTATCGCGATATTGCCCAAATCTGTGGGGAAACAGGGGTCACCGTTAAGGCAATTTTGGAGACCACAGTGCTGACGGAGGAAGAAAAAAAACTTGCCGTGGATATTTGCTTAGATGCGGGGGTGGCGTTTTTGAAAACCAGTACGGGTTGGCGTGGGGGCGCAACGGTTGCGGATGTGCGTCTTCTCAAGCGCCTGAGTCGCGATCGCGTGGGGATTAAGGCCTCTGGGGGGATTCGTACCCGTGAACAGGCCCTTGCACTCATTGATGCAGGCGCTACGCGCTTGGGCACTTCCCGTAGCCTCGACTTGATGCAGGTCTAGCTATTCACCCGTAATGGCAAGGGAACTCACCCACACCGGCGGACAACAACCGTAGGGGGTAACTTCCACTTCGGCGCCCAGATGGAGGATGTTTTTCAATAGGCTGCGAATGTCGCCGGCCACGGTGGCGGCTTCAATGCTGATGGCTTCGCCGTTACGCAATAGCCAACCGTCAAAGGGTAGGGAAAAGGAGCCTTGAAGGGCTTTGACACCGGCGTGCAGGGCGTGGAGTTCATCAATCCAGACCAGGCCATCGGCGCGATCGCCCCCCTGCCCCGCCGGCACATCGTAGAAGTGACCGCTAACGGTGACTTTTGCCCCCAAGTTGGCGTGCCCTGTGGGCTGGGTTTGAAAGCGGCGGGCGGTGCCCGCACTGTGGTAAAGACCCGTAAGAATCCCCTGCTCAATCAAAGGGGTGCGGCGGGTGGGAGTACCTTCGCCATCAAAGAGGGGCTGACCCACATTTTCGGGATGGCGGGCATCGTCATAGACACTCAACAGGGGGCTGGCGATCGCCTGTCCAAGATCCTCTGGGGTAGAAAGACTCTGGCGATCCAAAATGTTTTGGGCATTGAAAAGATTGCTAAAGGCATTCAGCAAGCTGAGGAACGCCGAGGGTGAAAAAAGAACCGGATACTGACCGGAGGCAATGGGTTCGTAGGTCAAGTGGCGGATGGTTTTGTCGGCCACTTCATCAATGCAGCCGGCAATATCCAGATGCTCAAGGTCTGGACTCATGCGAATCGCACCGGCACTGCGGGGTTTGCGACCGGCTTCATCGGTTTTGCTGTAGAGATAGAGGGTAGTCGTGGTGGTGGTTTGCTGGCGATGGGCACCGTCACTGTTGAGATAAAACCGTTCTAGCCGCCGCTGACTGAGGCCATTGTAGGGTACACTGGCGATCGCTGGGTGGCGTCCCAAGAGGTCTCGCTCCGCCGCAATGAGTTGATCCAAGAGGGTTTTGGCCGGGGCAAGGGGCACCTCAGTGGTTGTTACGCTGCTTTCACCAAGGGGCGCTGTGGCCAAGGGGCTGAAGTCGGGAATGTCCTCGGTGACCCCAAAAGCACTGGCCTCTTTTGCCATTTCTAAGGCTGTTTCCAGACCGCGATCGTCCAGTTGGGTGGTGCTGGCTACCCCTAGGCGACCTGTGGCGTTCCATACCCGCACCGTGATGCCCGATCGCTGCGAGGCCTTCACCTGTTTGGGTTCCCCCTGCTGCACCTGGACACTAACCTCATCTACATGGGAGCCACCAAGGTCAAATTTCTCAATACCAAGGCGGCGGGCGATCGTGGTGACTTGATCGTAGAGGGTAGATGCAGGGGTCAAAGTTACCGTCATGGCGCTCGGATTGATTAACAAATCTTAAAAACTATTCTAGCCCTATCCTCGCTGCGGCTGGCGATCGCCAAAGTGGACTAAACCTCATCATTTCTCGCTAAGATTTTTGGAGCAATGTCAGTTACGGGAAAAAACCTATGGTGCAGCCATCCTTAGGGGTCGATGGTGACGGTGAATGGTTAGGGGGAAAATCGCCCCCCTGGTCTGAGCGCCGCGCCCGCCTTGAAGAATTAATTGTGACACTGCGGATTGCCGATGAATTGGCGGCCGGTAAGTACTTGATTACCAGCGCAGAATTGGCAGAATTGATGGATGTGCATACCAGTGCCGTCACCAGTCGGGGTGAAGAATGGACATGGCGCAATTGGCAGATCTCCCGCGTGCGCCGTGAAAGTAACCAAATTCTCTGGCAGTTGGAGCGCATTGATGTGTCTAAGGAATCGTCCTCAGAAGTCCCCCCCGCCTAATTTATGAGAGAGGTTGTGAGCAAGTCATGGATTTGGATTTTCCCCTAGAGTGTTTTGACTCCGATTTAAGTGCCACTGCCTTGGCCCACTTTCTCCAGGCCGATCAATTGGCCGTGGATACAGAAACCATGGGCTTGAATATTCCCCGCGATCGCCTGTGTCTTGTACAGCTATGTGATCCGCAGGGACAAGTGGCAATAGTCAAGATTGCTCGCGGGCAAACGGAAGCCCCCCACCTTCAGCAACTCCTAGAGCACCCCCGCATTACCAAAATTTTTCACTATGCCCGCTTTGATTTGGCGACGTTGCGTTACCACTTGGGCATCCGCGTTCATCCTGTCTTTTGCACCAAAATTGCCAGTAAGATTGCCCGCACCTATTCCCCCCGCCACGGCCTTAAGGATTTGGTCTTGGATTTACTGGGGGTGGAGATTGATAAATCGGCTCAAAGCTCTGACTGGGGCAATACTATCGCACTGCGGGAAGATCAAATCCGCTATGCCGCCAATGATGTACGCTACTTGATTCCCCTGTGGCAACGGCTAACGGAAATGTTGAAACGGGAGGAGCGCTTTGAGTTAGTACAAGCAGCCTTGAGCTGCCTACCCGCCATTGTGGATTTGGATTTAGCGGGGTACACTCAAGTCTTTGAGCACGGCTAGAAAAGGATCAATGCTCGAAACACCACTGGGCTGAGAACGCCGGCACCGCTCAGCGAAGGCACAGGGATGGCAATACTTGGGAATCTGGGCTGCGGGAACTTGCGGCAGATCCTGCCCTTGCCCATAGGCTTGTAACCATTGACTCAGTTGGTTGAGACACTGTTCTAGGGCTTGGTGAACCGCTTGGTGGGTAGTGTCACTGTAGGAAAAGGTGTAGAAATTCGCCCCCTTTTCCCCTTGAGCAAACCAATAGGTCATGGAAATCTGCTTGGGGGAATAGGCACTGGTGGCTGCTAGGAGATAGCAGTACAGGTGAGTCTGCCAATGGTGGCTTAGGGTTTTTGGGGCGGGGGGGCGGGCATAGGTTTTCCAGTCGAGAATCTGGGCTTGCTCTTGGCCAAAAATCACATAGTCATACACACCCACAAGGGTAAACTCCTGCCAACCCAAACTGCGGTGGTGCTCTGCCTTACCTTGGCCTTGAATCATTGGCGGTGGCGTTGTTTGAAAGGCTTCAAACCAAGGCTTCAATTCGGGCTGCGCTTCAAGGATGGGGTGGACATCGAGTCCCTGAAGGTGTTGTTGCATTAGGCGGTGGAAGTTGCGGCCCTGCTTTTGGGAAGGAGTTTCTGTCAACGTGGCCTCCGGCAGCATCAAGCTGTCGAGATAGCGGTACTGGTATTGCCGTGGACAGGTTTGCAGCGTTCGCAGATGGGCTTGGGAAAGTTGCATGGTCTAGATCCAACCCAATAGTGTCACGAGGCCGTAGAGAACCCATAGGGTAGCAACGACAATTGCCCAATAGGGGGCAGCCCAAGAGCGCTTTTCCTGTAAATCCGCGGAGTCCCACTCACTCACTTCAACAAAGGGAACTGTACCGCGGCGAAACCAACCGCGTACCACCAGCGATCGCCCCCGCAGGTTTTTGAGATAGGCTGGCTCAAGGATGGGCCAAATCGGTCCCCAAGCCCTATGGCAGCGCAGGGGAAACAAACCCTGATCCGTCTCCAGCCACAGGTGCTGTCCTAAGCCATTGCGCAAGCCCGTCACTGCTCGTAAATGCCCCTTTAACTGAATAGCAGGGCTATCGAGGGGCAAAAGACGACGGAGAAGCTGACCCAAGGTGTAGGTTTGCGGTGGCCGAGGTGGGTAGTAGGCATTCAAGCGCAAAAAGAGACCAAGACCAATGCCAATGGGAATGAAGCCCCGTGCCAAGGTTGCCCAATCTGCCAACCACCAGAGGGCGATCGCGCCCGTCCGCAGGGCAAACTGGCCAATGGCCGTGAGGAGAATCGTGATGATCACTCCTGCGATTCCCCCTAACAGAGGTGCCACTTGTTGCCAAGCCTGTTGACACCGCAGGGAGGAAATGGTGGGCAGCGAGAGGAGGGGAGTCAGTCGCCATTGCTGCGCATCGGTCATCAGGGCTTGCAGGCGCAGTCCCAAGGGGCGATGGGAGGAGGTTAGGCGAAACCAATATCGCAGGGGATGGGCGGTATCCCAGCGGATCACTGTTGGCCAATCGAGGGGTTGATTTCCCAAAAGAGCAGCTTGGGTCGGATTCAGAGGGAGGAGCAAGCGCAGCGATTCTAGGGGAGCACCGATTTCCCCTTGGACACGCACTGTTGCTGCTGTGGCTTCCATGAGGCGAAACCAAGCCATCACAAGGGTATTGGGATTACCGATGAGTGCTGCCCCTTGGCGATCGCTATAGTAGTGCCGCAATTGATTGCTCCAGAAACAGAGCAGCTCCAAGCCGCGAAAGAGGAGGTAACTCCCTTGGCTCACAAGGGCACAAAAGAGATAGGGAATTCCACGGATGATCCACCGTCCCCAGTGACTGCCATAGGGAGGCGCAACGCGATCGCCCCAACGACTCCCCCAACAGTAAAGGTCATAGAGCAGTTGCAACAGCAGCACAAGGGGGGTCACCAAGGTATTCAGCCCCAGCCGCAGTTGGGCAATTTCACAGGCCATCAAAGCCAGCAGTTCCTCGCCAGAGAGCGATCGCAATAGACCTTCGCTGACAATAATGCGGCGCTGCCAGCGTCCATAGCTAAAAATGAGGGGGGCTGCCGTCATCAAACAGCCCACTTCGGGACGGGGTTGCCACCATGACCACGGCAAACGCCCCAAAAGCATCAGGGTTTCGGGACTATACTCCTCAAGTTCTCCAAGGCTAACGGGACGCAGACCATAACGCGCACGCAAGCGCCACGACCACAGCCAGCTGCCACCGCTGAGCAGTCCCAGCCCCAAGCAGCCCAGCAAAAACCACGCTATCGCCCCTTCCCAGCCCCGCAGGAGGGCCAGTTGATCATTGGCATCGCTGAGGAGAGCGGCGATCCCCCCTTGGAGAAGCCCTTGAAGTAGCCACGCAACAAGAAGCAGTGTTGCCCCCTGACTCAGCCAGAGATAGAGGCGAGGCACCGGCCGCAGTTGCATGGGTGGGTTGGAACCCGCTGCCGCAACAAACCGAGAATGGGGGGAGGTCGGTTCCTCACCGAGATAGCGTTCTAACTCAGGTAGATATTTTTCTGCCCAAGCCCGAATCGGCGGTAGGGGCGATCGCGCCAAAAGTTGACACAGATCAATGGCTTCCTGCCACTGCTGAGTGCAGGCATAGGCTTTAATGAGATGCAGGTGAGCCTGCAGCCCCTCTCGGTGTTGACCATGGGTGGCAATCACTGCCTGGAAAGCAGCGATCGCTAGTTGATAATCTCCCCGATTGAAGGCAGCTAAACCTGCCACGTAGCGAGGATCTAAGCGAAAATCGGATTCTGGGTCGGGCATACTGGAGTATTCCCCGAATTATGGTTGATGGCTACTGCCGAGGGCGTGGGCTTTCAAATCTTCTAAGGAGACATACTCAAGGGCGCTGACATGGGTGGCCTCAAGAATAACGGGGGGAGCTACGCCTGCCTCAAGAGCTTCGCGCCAACGGGAGGCACACAGACACCAGCGATCGCCCGGTTTCAACCCCGGAAACTGATAAGCAGGCACGGGCGTCGACAGATCATTACCGCGGGAACGGGTAAAGGTGAGGAATTCTGCGGTCATTTCAGCACAGATGACATGGGCGCCGACATCCCCTGCCCCTGTTCGGCAAAAACCATCGCGATAGAAGCCTGTAAGTGGATCTTGACAGCAGCACGCCAAGGGTGTTCCCAACACATTCTTTGCCGTCATAACCAATGCCCCCAAGGGTTGAATCCTACGTTTAGCTATAGCATAGGAGTGTTTTGAATGTCTGTCTCCAAAACTCCGCAAGGGCACTGCCCCTCCAGCAACCGATCTGAACTCAATGAGCTAAACTAGGGAGCAGTGTAGCTACAAAAGTGTGTGACCTATGCCTAGCGTTGTTCCTCAAGAGCGGCAGCAGGTTATTCGCAAGCACTATCCCAACTACAAAGTCATTGTCCTCAACGATGACTTCAACACGTTTCAGCATGTGGCTGCCTGTTTGATGAAATACATTCCCAATATGACCAGCGATCGCGCTTGGGAATTGACGAATCAGGTGCATTATGAAGGCCAAGCCATTGTTTGGGTCGGCCCCCAAGAACAGGCAGAACTCTACCATGAGCAACTGTTGCGGGCAGGTCTGACCATGGCACCCCTTGAACCCGAATGAGGATGGCCATTTGCAAAGCATGTTATTGGGGCTATTAAAAACTCTGAATCCTGTTACCTTTCTCCATGTGTCAGGATAAAAGGTAGTTTCAAGATTGAGGAACTGCCTATGGCCGTCAGCACGTCCAAACGTCCACCCCACTTAACACTTCAAGTGTTGGACATTGCCCCTGAGACGACGGCAATTCGTTGCCTCGATTGGGATCGCGATCGCTTTGACATTGAGTTTGCCCTTGAAAATGGCACCAC
This sequence comes from uncultured Thermosynechococcus sp., assembly GCF_938074695.1. Lineage (GTDB taxonomy): Bacteria > Cyanobacteriota > Cyanobacteriia > Thermosynechococcales > Thermosynechococcaceae > Thermosynechococcus. Next base: position 7,719 of record NZ_CALJEM010000028.1, on the reverse strand, counting down.
CTACAACTCCTTTTTAGTCAAAGGGGAACAGATTGCCCTCGTGGATACCGCCCATGCCAAGTTTGGCGATCGCTACCTCGAGCAACTCTGGCAACTGGTGAACCCCGCTGATTTGAACTATCTTATCGTCAGCCACACCGAACCCGATCACAGTGGCCTTGTCAAGGATGTATTGGCAAAAGCTCCCCAGGTTACCGTGGTGGCCTCGAAGGTGGCCTTACAGTTCCTTGGGGACTTGATCCATCAGCCTTTTAATCAACGGCAGGTAAAAAATGGCGATCGCCTTGACTTGGGCAAAGGACATGTTCTTGAATTCGTCATGGCGCCCAATCTCCACTGGCCAGACACGATTCTCACCTTTGACCATGGCACCCAGACCCTCTTTACCTGTGATGTCTTTGGCGCCCACTTCTGCAACGATGATCCCTTTGATACCGAGCCAGAACTATTAGAGCCAGACTTCAAGTTTTACTATGACTGTCTGATGGGGCCCAATGCCCGCTCAGTGCTCTCCGCCTTCAAACGCTTGGAAGTGCTGCCGCCAGTGCAACTGGTTGCCACAGGGCATGGCCCGCTACTGCGCCATCATCTCCCTCAATGGCTAAATTCCTACCGCAATTGGAGTCAAGAACAGGCAAAAGCGGCAACGACAGTGGCCATTTTCTATGCGGCTAACTATGGTTATGCCAATGCCCTCGCAGAGGCGATCGAACGGGGGGCTGCTAAAACTGGGGTGGTGGTTGAAAAAATGGATCTGCTCACTGCTGAACCTCAAGAGATTCGCGAACTCACCGAGATTGCCGCTGGACTTATTATCGGTACACCGCCCACCACGGCTGTTGCCAAAACTGCCCTAAGTACAATTCTTGCGGCTGCCCATGCCAAACAAGCCATTGGTGTCTTTGAAAGCGGCGTGGCTGATGCTGAACCCGCCTATCCATTGCTAAATCAATTTCGTGATGCCGGTCTAACCCCCTCATTTCCCGTGATTCGAGTAACAACGGCTCCCACCGATGCCCTATTTCAAGAGGCTGAAGAAGCCGGTACCGACATGGGGCAATGGCTGTTGCGCGATCGCACCGTCAAGCAGATGAAGTCCTTAGACGCCGACTTGGATAAAGCCCTCGGTCGCCTCAGCGGCGGACTTTACATTATCACCGCCCAAAAGGGTGCGATTAACAGTGCGATGTTGGCCTCTTGGGTGGCACAGGCCAGTACTGACCCCCTTGGAATTTCCATTGCTGTAGCCAAGGATCGAGCGATTGAGTCCTTCCTCCACGTGGGGGATACCTTTGTTCTGAATGTTTTAGAGGAAGGTAATTACCAGCCCCTCATGCGTCACTTCCTGAAGCGCTTTCCACCGGGCGCCGATCGCTTTGCCCACGTGAAAACCTATCCTGCGAATAACGGCAGTCCGATTTTGGCCGATGCCCTTGCCTACATGGAATGCACAGTGGTGAGCCGTCTGGATGCCCACGACCACTGGATTGTCTATAGCACCGTTGACAGTGGCCGTGTCTCGAAGCCTGAGGGCATGACCGCCGTTCACCATCGCAAAGTGGGGAACCATTACTAAAATGGGGTTGTAGGGCGATCGCCTCCTACCCAAAGTGCGTTAGACTAGGTTTGCTGCGGACGTGGCGGAATTGGCAGACGCGCTAGATTTAGGTTCTAGTACCGCAAGGTGTGTGGGTTCAAGTCCCTCCGTCCGCATTTTGCAATTTCAGTTCCAAGACTAGGATTTACTGGGGAAGCAACCCCTGCTTCCTAGCCTCGATCTAGCAGCTCTGAGTTGCAAATAGCAATGGACACAACTGGACTCGAACCAGTGACCCCCACGATGTCAACGTGGTGCTCTAACCAACTGAGCTATGCGTCCCTACTATTCTAAGTAATTAGCTATTTTAGCGCAGGTTTGGTGTAATCTCAACACTTTGAGCAATGCCGCCGCGCATCCTACGAATGAACGGGAAGCGTTATTTGCTCGTTAGCGGCGGGGGTGATATCGTTTTTCTAACCAAGTATGGCACTATTGCCCGCCAGAAAAGACTTCTGGGGATCCGGGCAGATATAAGGCCTGCTTGGCAAGGTACAACTGAACCTGTAAGTCTTGGCATCACCCGACTTATAAACGTAGGGAAGAGGCCAAAAGTTGGCATGAACCACTTCAACCCAAAACCCCCAGGCAGAAATGACGTGGGGTGCGGCAAAGGCAAAAGTTCCCGGCAGTAGGTGAGAATGCCGCCTCCCTCTCTGGTAACAGGCTTGGGAAGCCGCTTATCAGCGGAGCATTCACAAAAGCGTTGGCTGCTACTAGGGAGTGGTCGCGCTCATATTCGGACGAACACAACAGCTGGTCACCGTTAACTTGGCTGCCATTACACTGGTGTCATCTTGGGTGGTAAAAGATAAGCGACAACCATTCAACCAAGCCGGCTGCATTGGAATGGTTAAGGTTTGAGTTTGCCCCGACGCAACGGGAAAACTGTTCCAAAGGTAACCACTAGCCAAGAGTGTGCCGTTTTTGTAAATGTACCACTTGTCATTACCAGCATCGGAGCTTTGGTGACTTTGACCCCCCTGTAGTGCCTTGATCTGTAGCTCTAGGGTAGCCTTTTGAATTTCACAGCAGTTTCCTTCCCTACAGGGGGCGGGAAAAGAAAACGTGTGACGCAGATGGGTATTGGGGGTGCTAAAGCCAAAATTCGGCGACACTGTTGTGGGTAGAGGTGGCGCTGGTGGAAAATCGGCAGGATTTGGGGTGGTAGGTGCAGCGGCAGCCGCACTCAGAACGATCGTCTTTGGGCAGGCTGTCTGTCCATTTAGAGGAGGCATGATTACCTCAGGTTGCCGAGGTTGTGGTTGCGCATCTTTTTCCAATCGGGGAGTGTCGAGGATTGAGGGTTGTCTTTCTCGCCCCTCGGGTCTAGAGCTTTCTACGGGCCTACCCCCCCCTCCCGGTTTTCCTAGACTTTGCTCCGCTTTAAGGGTCGTTGCAACAACCAGAGTAAGGATTCCTAAAGTAAACAGGCGAAGATACCTCATTGTGCCAGCTCCTTTCTAAATCAACAAAGCTAGACTTGAGGAAGTCCTTGGCAAAGATTGAGTTCCCGATTGATCCCCATCGTTAAAAAAACTATAAGAAAATTAATCCTTCAAAAGGAAAATTAAAGGAATGGGCTGGCCTAGGTGCCTCCTCATAAAATCTAGACATCTAGAAGTCCTGGAGTTTAGGAGCTGGGCGTGCAGAAGGCTCCAACAGACGGACAGTGACAGTGCTGTTGGCGCGATCGCTCAAGGATCGGGTGGCTACTCCTAAAATCACCGGCTCCGTCACCCCCGGTTCAGGGTGCACCACGGTACGGGCAATCACCGTTAGGCGATCGCCCCCTCGGCCAAGCCGTCCCAAGGAAAATAAATCATTCGCTGCTTGGACTAAGGTTGCCTCAAGGGCACTGCGCTCAATGGCGGGGGGCACTGTGATGACCACTTGCGTTGCCCCATTGTCATAGACGAGGGTGTATTTAGCGGCACCGGGTACCGGGGCGCGGACAATCGGCACAATACTCAGGGCAAAAAGTCCCACCGTCACAACCCCGAGAAAACCCGTGATACCGACAAAGCGAAAGCGCACCCCCCAGCGAAAAACAAATGTCAGTACAGTCAAGCCGGCCATGACAAGCGTGGCCACTCCAGCCCAGCGGCTATAGGTGGCAAAATCGGCGGGGGTTAGCATTCCTGTTCCTCCTCATTGCTAACGAAGCCATTGACAGGGGCTTGATCCTGCTGCAATGCCGCCCGCAGGGTATGCCATGCCAATGTCGCACACTTAATCCGCACCGGAAACTGCGCCACGCCCTGCATCACATTCAGCTTGCGCAACTCATGGGGAAACTCAAACTGCCCCTTCATCATTGCTTGAAACTGTTCCACCATTTTTAGGGCCTGACTCACGGGTTGTCCCCGCAGGGCATCCGCCATCAAATCCGCTGAGGCCATGGCGATCGCGCAGCCTTCCCCCTCAAACTGAATATCCTGAATGATCGTCTCCCCCTGTTCATTTGTCCCTAGGGCAATGGTTAAATCAATCGTGTCTCCACAGGAGGGGTTGTGTCCCCGCTGCTGGCGATCCACAGGCTGTGTGCGGCCACGGTGGCGGGGTTTCTTGTAGTGCTCGAGAATGACTTGCTGGTAGAGGGTGCGGAGATTATCAAGAGACATTTAGAATACTCTATGCTCGATGCATTTCCCCAAGGATTTTATAAACTACATTAGCGGGCAAGGGCAGTGAGACTTTGCCAAAAAAGCGTCAAGGTGGCTGCTGTCCCCACACCAAACATGAGAGAGCGCCCCAAGGGAAAGTTGGCAATGTAGCAGATACTGTACAAAAAGCGAGCCACGACAAAACTCAGGCTAGCGATCGCCACCGTTGAATTATTCACCCCGGCAAAAAGGGTCAGTAGGACTGCTGCGGCAAAGGGCATAAAGGTTTCAAAGCTATTTTCGTGTGCCCACACTGCCCGCTGCGCAAAGGGAGGCAGTTTCTCAAAAAGGGCACGGGGAGCCGCCATATCAAAGCCTGCCTGCAAGCGCCCCACCACCACAAAAATGTAGGGGAAATAGATAAGTAACGTCGCTATGAGTAAACTGGTGGCCAGTAGCCAAGGGATATTGCTCAACATCACCTAGACTCGCTCCAACATTGGTAGAGCACCACTCAGCATCCTATCGGTGGGGGGCAATTCCTCACAAAGGATTTCGCAGGCATTGTTGGGACTTTCAATCAACTTCACCTTATGCAGCGTTGCCCCCAACTGGCGAATCGGCTCCCGCAACAACTGGGCAATGTAGATGGCAATATTTTCTGCCGTCGGCACCACCGTAGCAAAATAGGGAATGTCTTTATTCAAGAATGTGTGATCCAAGGGTTCAACCACCTGTTCCTTCAGGACTTCCTCTAGCTTGACCAAATCAACAATCATGCCGGTACGGGGATGGATTCTGCCCTTGACCGTAATCTCCACATGGTAGTTGTGGCCATGGCCGTGGGGGCGGGCACACTTGCCATAGATGCGGCAGTTTTCCTCATCGCTCAGCTCCTCAAGGGCAAGGCGATGCGCCGCACTAAAGTGAGTACCAACAGAAAGATAGGCTTCCATAGGGTCTCCCGTATAGTCCGCCCAAAGGCGGGGATGTTCAAACAGTCGAATACGCACAAGGGGTAAGTGGGCAAAGAGCCGATCCCAAATCACCCGTGCAATATGTTCTGTGGTGGGTAATGTGGCTTGAAACTCCGGCCACACCTCATTAAGGTAAGAAAAATTCAGGGGTTCGAGGACTTCACGGCGAATGATGTGCTTGACCTCCGATAGATTCAACACCATGCCAAAGTCGTCAACAACGCCCCCCAGGGAAACAAATAGCTCGTAGTTATGACCGTGGCCGGGGAAGCGACTATGGACACCAAAGCGCGCTAAATTCTCCGCTTCTGACCATTCGGGTAACCAGTAGCGATGACTGGCGGCAAACTCAGCGCGGCGGTGGATAATACAATTCATCTCAGCTTATGAAGATTTGCCACAATTCAGCAATCTTCCCCTATCGTAACGGATTCTGGCTTTCCCAACCATTGGCTTTTTTGGCATATTGCCCTAAAGTCTGCCAAGGATAAAGGGCTTTTGCCGCACTTGGCCAATTATCCAGCGGAGACTGTGGTTACTGAGAATAGACACAGGCCCCATCACCATTAGAGATTTCACCTCTGCGCGGCTAATTTTAACCACACCCCCCGGTTGCAGCATCGCAGTTGAATGGGTTAGTTCTCGCAGGGTGGCATAGGCAAACAGCAGCGGCAGGACACAAAAAAGACGGATAGGAATCGCCGCCTTAGGCACCGATAGGAGGTAGGCTTGGGCTGCATCCAAATCCTGCCAAGCAAGGGCAATTAATTCCTGAATGGCTGCACGATTTTGCTCAAGGTGTTCAGCACTGAGGATAAACTGGTGGCTACTGCCTTGGAGCAGCAGCGATTCATTGGGGATATAGATCGAGTTTTCGTGCTCCGCATCCCAAGCAATATCCTTGAGAATGTTCACGGTTTGCAGAGCTTCACCAAAGGCAGCACAGCGCTTGAGCAGCACTTGATATTCATCTGCACCAATACTGGGGGAATGCTCGTACCACAAATCCGTCAGGAGATAGCCAACGGTACCGGCAACGTAGTAACAGTACTCTTTGTATTCATCGAGGGTTTGAATACGGATGCCGTTGGGATACAGGTTAATAAACTTTTTCATCCCCTGCACCATTTCACCGACCCAGCGTTGGATGTGTCGTTGGGACGTGCGGGGCAAAGAGCGGTAGAGGGCAAAGACTAACCCGGTATTTTTCACCAGTTGTACGTGGGCTGGCTCCCCCTGAACCCCCCGTGCTGTCTCACCATAATTGTTAGCGAGGTCAGGGCTGTCAAAACACTCTAGGAGATGGTCCAACAGGGCTGTTTTTGCAGGGATACTGGTAATTGGATCATCCTCAACCGTATCGGCAATGCGACAGATGAGATAGGCCACCAGAACCGCCCGACCCAAATTTCCGGGAAGGAAGCGAATACTGAGGGCAAATGTGCGCGACACTTGGGGTAATATCTCTTGGCAAAAGCGCTCAGCATCCTTAACGGAAACTGGGTTCTCCAGCACCAGTTGAATCATAGGGGGGTTCACTCCTACACGCATTGATCGATAGTTGAGTCAATCCTCGACCGTTCCTCAGGCCAACGCTTTTGGGCACTCGATTTGCGATTCTCTGCACATGCTTCGCGATCGCAATTCGACAGAAGCCAACTTTTATAAACAAGGATTGAGCAAAATCTATAGCTATCATATTGATTTTTGTTTGTCTAGGTGGCCTGTGACAGTTAGCGAGGTGGGGGGATAGCTCACAACTTGCCAGAACGATAGCATAGTCTTAACAACTAACAACGGTACCAGATTTGGCGGAAAATGCCTCTCATCTACGATAGCGGACGCTTGAGTGTGACACTCTTTCCATTGGTCAGTTTCTAAACTGCCCGCGATCAGGCTATCTAAAGGTCGAGACGTTAGCTAGTTTTAAGATGTGCATGAGTCCATAATTCATGACTTCATGTCTCGTCCTTGTGCCCCAGGGGGCAGAATACCAAGCAGTACAAGGGGGATTACAGCACTCCAACGTAGCCATTCTTCCCCTGCGGGCCGGGGCAGCCGCTGTGACCACACCGGCCTTGATCACTGCCCTGAAGGCGTTGCCTGCAATGATTCTGGTTTTGGGGGTCTGTGGGGGCTTACATCCTGAGGATCGCGTGGGCGAAGTTGTGGTCTATACCACCTGTCAGGATGAAGAAGGGCAAATGTATTTTTTAGATCAGAGGCTATCGGCAAGATTGGCGCCTGCTTGGCGACGGGTGAAGGGCATCACAACGGCGAAAACCCTTTCTAAGGTTCAGGAAAAACAAGCCCTTGCGGCTCGCTGGGGGGTAGAGGTGGTGGATATGGAAGGTGTGCACTTGGTCAAGGCGCTACAGGGTATTCCACTGGTGATGGTGCGGGTAATTAGTGATGGGGGCGATCGCGACCTACCGAATTTAAGTCAAGCCTTTGATGCTCAGGGGAATTTGCAGCCGTGGCCACTGGCGATCGCCCTGCTCCGTAACCCTCTGGCGGCAGCACATTTAATTCAAGGTAG